>DASZKN010000001.1:0-11264 GCA_035552855.1 Trebonia sp.
CGTCCCGACCGTCCTCGACCTGCCCGGGGCTCCCGATGTCGCGGTCGTCATGGTGCGCGCGGCGGAGGTGGCCGGCATCGCCGCGGACTGCGGCGCACTCGGTGTCAAGCACGTCGTCGTCCTCAGTTCGGGGTTCGAGGAGACCAAGGGCGGCGCGTCCATCGCCCGGGAGCTGAGCGACATCTCCCGCCGTTACGGGATGGGCGTGGTGGGCCCCAACAGCGAAGGCCTGTGGTTCGTGCCCGGCAAGACCATCCTCACCTTCGGATCCGCCGCCGACCGGCCGGTACTACGGCCAGGGCCGGTCGGGGTGCTCAGCCAGAGCGGCTCCATCGGCGGCTCGATTATGCGGCGGCTCAACGACGCGGGGACCGGGGCGAACGCGTTCGTCAGCGTCGGCAACGAAACCGTCCTGACCGCCGCCGACTACCTGGAATGGCTGGTCGACCACGGCGGCATCAAGGTCGCCGCCTGCTTCCTTGAAGGGGTCAAGGACGGGCACCGGTTCCTGGAGGTCGCCGCGCGGGCCCGGCACCAGGACGTGGCGGTCGTAGTCCTGCACTCCGGGACCTCCGACGCCGGCCGCGCGGCCAGCGCATCGCATACCGGCAAGATCTCCACCGCCGCCGAGGTGTACGCGGGCCTGCTCGACCAGGCCGGAGTGCTGCAGGTCGGCTCCGTCAGCGAGCTCGCGAGTGCCGCCGCCATCCTGGCCGGCCCGCGGCTGGCGACGGCCCCGGGCCCGGGCCGGGACCGGCGCGGGCTGACCGTCATCGGGCTGTCCGGCGGCAGCCGGAGCATCATCGCGGACGCCGCGGCGCAGCACGACATCCCGCTGGCCAGGCTCAGCGAGACGACAACCAAGGAACTGGCGGCCTTTATCCCGGACTTCGGTGCCGTTGAGAACCCGGTGGACCCGACGGGCCAGGTACTCAGCGACCCCGAACTGTTCCCCAGAACCCTCAGCGCGCTGGCGGCCGACCCGAACACCGAGGCCCTCCTCGTGCAGTACGCGAACGGCGGCCTGCCGCTCATCGAGCGGCACCTGACGACGCTGGCCGCCATCGCCGCCGGGCGGTCACTGCCCATGGTGGTCGGCTCGCTGCTCGACGAGGCGCCCGCCGATCATCCTGTCCGGGCGGGCCTCGCCGCCGCGGGAATCGGCTACGCCCACGATCCGACCCAGGCGGTCGAGGCCCTCCGGCTGCTGTTCGAATGGCGGCGGGTCCGCCCGCTCCCGCCGGTGCAGCCGCCGCGAGCCGGCCGTGACCCCCGGCCGCTAGGCAGCTGGGCGGAGGTCGCCCAGTGGGCGAGCGAGGCCGGCGTGCTGCCGCCCCGCGAGGCCGTGCTGGAGACCGGGATGACCCCGGCCGGCGTCCTGGACCGCCTGGGCGCGGCCGGCCTCACCTTCCCGCTCGTCGTGAAGCCGTCACCTGACGACGTAGGGCACAAGTCGGAGGCAGGCCTGGTGCACTTGTCGCTGGCGTCCCCGGCCCAGGTACACAAGGCCATCAGGCACGTCGCCGGCGCCGGCCCCGGCTGCACCCGGGTCCTAGTCCAGGAGCAGGTGGCCACGGGGGTGGAGATCCTGGTTGTCTTCCGCCAGGACGACGACTTCGGTCCGGTCATGGGGGTGGGGCCGGGCGGCTTTCTCGTCGAGCTGCTGGCCGAGATCCGCTACGTCGCCCTGCCCGCCACTCCGCGCCAGATCGCGGACGCGCTGCGGGCGACCAGGCTGGGCGCGCAGCTGGCCGGCTACCGCGGCCGCTCCCCGGTCGACGTCGACCTGGTGGCCCTGGGGCTTGCCCGGCTCGCCGCCGCGTACGTGGACCTGGCCGCTCCGCCGCGCCTGGTCGAGCTCAACCCGGTGACCGCGGCGGCGGACAGCACGCTGCGCGTCCTCGACTCCTTCGTGGAGCGGTGACGCCGTGGCCGCCAGCCAAGCCGCACCGGCCGGGCCGCTCGCCGGCGTCCGGGTGCTGTGCGTGAACAACTACCTGGCCGGAAACTACGGGGCGCAGCTACTCGCGCTGCACGGCGCCGACGTGGTGAAGGTCGAGACGCCCGCCGGCGAGGCGATGCGCGCCAGCAAGCCATTCATCCCGGTCGACACGGACACCTCCTGGAGTCACTTCGAGCTGCGGATGATGCGCGGTGTCTCCAGCGTGGTCCTCGACCTGGACCGTCCGGCGGACCGGGCGACCTTCGAGCGGATGGTCGCGGCGGCGGACGTGTTCTGGACGAACCTGCGGCCCGAATCGGCGCGGCGGCGGCGGGTCGACTGGCCGGCCCTGCGGCCGGTCAACCCCCGGCTGGTCTACGCGTCTATGACCGGGTTCGGCCTGCCCGAGAACGGCGTCGGGGAGTTCGCCTCCCTGCCGGCTTTCGACATTCTCGTCCAGGGTCTGTCGGGACTGCTCAGCCGCAACTCCGATCCCGACGGAACGCCGGTCTACAACGGCCTGCCACTCGCCGACCAGGTGTCCAGCCTGTTCGCCGCCTTCGGCGTGCTCGTCGGGCTCCGGCAGCGTGACCAGACCGGGCACGGCTGCTGCGTGGACGTGGCGATGTTCGACTCGATGATCGCGCTGAACGAGAAGGCGATCACGATGCACGGCATCGGCAAGTCGGTTCCCCCGCCCCGGGCCTCGGCGACGACCGCGCCGTTCGGAATGTACCCGACGTCGAACGGATGGGCGTGCGTCGCCGTCGGCAGCGACGCCGTGTGGCGACGGTTCGCGGCCGCCGTCGGGCCGCTGATCGGCCGACCGGGGCTGGCCGGCGAGGAGAGCTTCGCGTCCGGCACCGGCCGGGTGGCGAAGCTGGCCGAGCTCACCGAAATCGTCGAGCGGTTCACCCGCCCCCGCACCACGGACGAGGTGGTGGACCTGCTCCTGGCCCACGACGTGCCCGCGGGCCAGGCGCTTGAGGTCGACCGGCTGAGCACGAGCACCCAGGTTGCGGAGCGCCGGATCGTCCGTGCGCTTGACACGCCGCGCGGCCGCTATCCGACGGTGATGAGCCCGGTCATCGTCTCGGGGGCCGAACAGCAGGTCGCTGATCCGCCCGTTCTCGGGGCCGATCTGCAGCGGGTAATGCACGACTGGCTAGGCACGACAACGGAGGTAACCGAATGAACGTGCATGACTTCACTGTTTCCGACGAGATCGGGGCGCTGGCCGATCTCGCGAGCGAGTTCGTGCGCGCCGAGATCATCCCGGCCGAGCGCGCACTGCCAGGCGACGCCCGCTTCCTGCCGCCCGAGGTAGTCAGCGAGCTGCAGAAGAAGGCCCGCGCGGTCGGGCTGTGGAACCTTGAGGCGCCCACGGAGTACGGCGGCGGCGACCTGCGCAGCTTCGACCTGGCGGTGGTGAACGAGAAAGCCGCCGTGCACACCTTCTGCTTCCCCATCGTCGGCAACGGCGTGTTCGGCTACCCGGTGCCGTCCATCCTCTACGGCGGGAGCAAGAAGCAGATCGAGGAGTATGTCGTGCCCACCCTGGAGGAAGGATGGCGGTCCTTCAACGCGATCAGCGAGCGCGGCAGCGGCTCCGATCCCGCCCGCAGCATCAAGGCGACGGCAGTGCGCAAGGGCGCGAGCTACATCCTGAACGGCACCAAGATGTGGATCACCCACGCGGACAAGGCCAGGTACGGGGTCGTGTACGCGCGGACCGACAGCACCAGGGGCCGCGAAGGCATCAGCGCGTTCATCGTGGACGCGGATACCCCGGGCCTGACGGTCACCCCGATCCCGGTCATCAGGGACGTGTGGACCAACGAGGTCACGCTGGACAACGTCGAGATACCGGCTGACCGCCTGGTCGGCGCGGAGGGCGAGGGATTCGCCATCGCCCAGCGGTTCCTCGGCCGGTTCCGCGTGCACTTCGCCGCCACCGCCATCGCGGTCGGGCGGGAGTCGGTCCGGCTGGCCACCGAGTGGGTCAAAAGCCGGGAGAGCTTCGGCATGCCCTACGCACAGCGCCAGGGCGTGCAGTTCGCCCTGGCCGACGCGGACGTGCGGCTGCGCGCGATGCGCTGGCTGACCTGGGAGGCGGCGAAGAAGGAGGACGCCGGGCAGAACGCACGCATCGAGGCCTCGGTCGCGAAGATGTTCTGCACCGAGAACGGCTTCCAGGTGGTCGACTCGATGATGCAGCTGATGGGCGGCATGGGACTGGCTAAGGAGATGCCGCTCGAGCACTGGTTCCGCGACCTGCGGGTGGCACGCATCGTCGAAGGGCCGACCGACATCCACCGGTTCGTCCTCGCGCGCGAGATCCTCGGCCAGGCCGCCCTGCCGGCGAAGGCGTGAGCGGCACCATGAGCGAGAACGTACTGCTTGTCGACCGGTCTGAGCCGGGCATCGCCATGCTCACCCTGAACCGGCCCGCGCGGCTCAACGCGCTGAACGGAGAACTGGTCGAGGCGCTGCTGGCCGCGCTTGACCAGATCGCGGCCGCGGGCCCGGACGTCAAGGTCATCGTCCTGCGGGGCGCCGGGCGGGCGTTCTGCGCCGGCGCCGACCTGAAGTGGCTGAACGCGGGGGTGCTGGCGGACCACGCTGCGCACGGGCGGTTCCAGGACAGCCTCAACCTGGTCTGCGACAAGCTTGAGTCGGCCGACCAGATCGTCATCGGCGCCGCGCACGGCTATGCGCTGGCGGGCGGGCTTGAGGTGCTGCTCGCGTGCGACATGATCGTCGCCGCGCAGGATGCCCAGCTCGGCGACGAGCACATCAGGCGCAACCTCATCCCTGGCGGCGGCGGGTCGCAGCGCCTGCCGCGCAAGATTGGGCTGTCGCGCGGCCTGTTCACGCTGCTCACCGGTCACCGGATGTCTGGCGAGGAGGCCGAGCGGTGGGGGCTGGCCTGCGCGTCGGTGGAGACTGGCGACGTCGGCAAGGCGACCCTCGAGCTGGCCAGGGGCCTCGCGTCTAGAGACGCGGCCGCGCTCGCGACCATGAAGATGATCGTCCGGGGCGGGCTGGAGTTGCCGCTGCGGGACGCGCTGTGGCTTGAGCTGTACCAGCAGCAGCGCTACCGGGCCAAGTCCGGCGCCATGGACCAGGGGGTCGCGGACTTCGCCCGCGGCGCGGCGCCGGACGCCGCCCCGGCCGGCCAGCCGGAAACGAGGCCGCGATGAGCGGGAACCTCCCGTGGTCGCCGGTGCCCCGCGTTGCCCTGGTCACCGGCGGCGCGTCCAACATCGGCCGCGGCATCAGCTTGCACCTCGCTGACCTCGGGGCACACGTGTGCATCCTCGACCGCGACGAGGAACAGGCGAAGAAAACGGCGGCCCTGCGGGACGGGCAGATCTCCACCGCCACCGCCGACCTGCTTGACGCCGGCTCGCTGTGCGCCGCGGTGACTGAGGCCACCGAGCGGCACGGCGGGATCGACATCCTGGTCAACAACGCGGGCTGGGTCAACACGGTGAACTTCACCGACAAGAGCGAAGACGAGGCGGTGCTCGAGATCCGGCTCAACCTCATCGGGCCGCTGCTGCTCACCAAGCTGGTGCTGCCGCACATGGTCGCCCAGCGATGGGGCCGGATCGTCAGCGTCGCCTCGGAGGCGGGCCGGGCCGGGCAGCGCGGACAGGTCGCCTACGGCGCCGCGAAGGGCGGCATCCTCGGCATGACCCGCTCCCTGTCCCACGAGGTAGGGCGGCACGGCGTCACCGTCAACGCGGTATCCCCGGCCATGACGCTGCCGGCATCGCCTGACGACATCGGCGTGGGAAGCATGCAGCAGGTACGCGACCGGCCGCCAGAGGTCATGGCGAAGATCGTCAAGTTCTACCCGATGGGCCGGGTGGGCCGCCCTGACGATATCGCGGCCGCGGTGGGCTTTCTCAGCAGCGAGGCAGCCGGCTTCATCACCGGCCAGACCCTGCCGGTCAACGGCGGGTTCGTGACAACCTAGGAGGGCAGCGATGACGCTATTCACCGCGTGGGCGCAAGATCCAGCGGCGCCGGAGTTCAAGGACATCATCTACGAGCGCGCGCTGCGGCTGGCAGGCGGGGGCGCCGCGGCGCGGGTCACCATCAACCGGCCGGAGCGGCGGAACTCGTTCACCCGCGACACCATGAAAGAGATGATGGTGGCGGTCGACCACGCCAACCGCGATCCTCGGGTCGGCGTCGTGGTCCTGCAGGGCGCGGGCGACCAGGCGTTCAGCAGCGGCGGTGACGTCGCCTGGGAGGCCGAGCGCTCGCCCGCGGACTGGTACTTCGATGTCCCGCCCAACCACATCGTCCGTTTCTCCAGCCAGCCGGTCATCGCCGCCGTGCGCGGCTTTGCCATCGGCGGCGGCAATCATCTCGCCTACACCTGCGACCTCACGGTGGCGGCGGACAACGCGGTCTTCGGCCAGATCGGCTCGCGGGTGGGCAGCCCGGCCGACGGCTACATGGTCAGGTACCTGATCCGGGTCATCGGCGCGAAGCGCGCGCGGGAGATGTGGCTCACCCGGCGCCGGATCAGCGCTCAAGAGGCGCTCGAGTGGGGCCTGGTGAACGCGGTGGTCCCGCTGGACCAGCTTGAAGACGAGGTGTTCGTCTGGTGCGACCGGGTGCTCGACGGCAGTCCGACCTGCATCAAGATCCTCAAGGCGGTCTTCGACGACGAGATTGACGAGATGGCCGGCGACGTGCGGCGCGCCGCTCACCTGATCGCGCCCAACTTCGGCGAGAGCGCCGAGGCGCGCGAGGCGCAGCGAGCGTTCTTCGAGAAGCGCCCGCCCCGGTTCTGGCCTGAGGCCGATCTCACGGGAGAGGGCGCGCGGCCATGACCCAGGCACAGCAGGAGCAGGCACGGCACGATCAGCCGGACCAGCCGCCGCTGCTCGGCCGGGGCCTCACCTGGCCGGAACTGCCCGCGGGGATGTCGTTCCGTACCTCGACCCGAACCGTCACCGAGACCGACCTGGTCACGTTCATCACGTGGGCCGGCATCGTCAACCCGCTCTTCACCGACGCCCGCTTCTCCCGCGAGGTCGAAGGCTACCGGGGGCGGCTGGTACCCGGGATGGTCACCTACTGCTTCAGCGAGGGCCTGATTGCACAGACCGGCGTGATGCGCGGTACCGGGATCGCGATCCTGGCCAGCGGCAACCTGCAGCACGTGCGCCCGGTGTTCGTCGGTGACACGGTGTACTCCGTCGTCGAAATCACCTCATCGCGCGCGTCAAGCAAGCCCGGCCGCGGCGTCGTGAGCAGTGACGTAAGGGTGCTCAACCAGGACGGCGCCGAGGTCCTGCTGTACTCGCCGGTCCGGCTGATGCGCGGCCGGGACGACGAGGGGGCAGACTCATGACCGCCGTCACCGCGCCCGCCGCGGATATCACCGAGGAGATGCTCGACCACGCGCGCTCGCTTATCGGGGTGTGGCTCCGCCGCGACGTGCACTGGCCGTCATTCGCCGAGGACATCGCCCCGATCGATGTGCGGCGCTGGGCGCTGTACAGCACCGGCGACGACAACCCGCTGTGGTGCGATGAGGAGTACGCGCGCAGAACCGCGTGGGGCGGCGTGATCGCGCCCCCCACCTTCCTCTACTCGATTGACAGCACGATCGTCGCACCGGGACTGCGCGGCATCCAGTGGATCTACGGGGGCACCCGCTGGCAGCACTTCAGCCCGGTACGCCTGGGCGACCGGATCACCGCGCGGGCCCGGCTGATCAAGATGACGGAGAAGAGCGGCACGCACGCCAAGCGGCTGATCGTCCAGACCGGTGAGGTGCTCTACTACAACCAGCGCGACGAACTCGTCTCGCGGGCCGAGGCCGACGTGCTCCGGGTCCCGCGGCGGCGCAGCGGCGCGGGCCTCACCGGCTTCGACGAACGCCGGGCGGCCGGGCGGCAGCAGTACCGCGCCGAGGAGATCGAGCAGGTCAGGCAGGCCTATCTGGCCGAGACCAGGCGCGGCGCCGAGCCCAGGTACTGGGAGGACGTGTCGGTTGGGGACGAGCTCGACCCGGTGGTCAAGGGCCCGCTGACCCTGGTCGACATCATGGCGTTCTACGCCGGCCGGCGGAACACCTACCCGCCTCTCCGGCTGGCGTTCCTGGAGCGTGAGCGCCATCCCGCCAATGTCTACGTGAGCCCGTCCACGGGAATTCCCGTCCATCCCGCGGCCGGCCACTTCGACGAGGAAATCGCCCACGAGATCGGTATGCCCGGGGCCTACGACCAGGGCTGGATGCGAGCCAACTGGCTCGCTCACCTGGTGACGAACTGGTGCGGAGACGACGGCTGGGTGGCGGGGCTGAACGTCACCCTACGCAAGCCCAACCTGGTCGGCGATATCACCCGGCTGCGCGGCCGGGTCGTCGGGAAGTCGGTCACCGAGGCGGGCGAGCACCTGGTCGAGCTGGCCTGCGAAGGCGAATCGCAGCGCAGCGAGCAGAACATGCGCGGGACGGCGACTGTCCGCCTGCTCAGCCGCTCGGTCGATTAACCAATTCGTTGACATCGATTACACCTAGGCAGTTCAGAAGCGGCTCCAGCCGATCGAGATTGGTAAACACATATGTTGACAGACCTTCCGCCGGATCCTAGATTCGACAACATGCTGGATCTTCCCGTGCTGAGTCCGGACTTCGACGACCCCGCGTTCGTGACCGACCCGTACCCTGTTCTCGAAGAGATCCGTGCGGCGGGCCCGGTCGTTTACCACGCCGGCCGCAGGTGCTACATGATCACCGGATACCGCGACGTGGCCCGGGTCTTCGGGAACGCGCGCCAGTTCGTCTCCGACAACGAGGCCTTCATCCGGCTGTTCGGCGGCGCGACCATGGAAGCGCTGGACAACCCGCGGCACGACCAGGTCCGCTCCGTCTGGGCCAGGGACTTCCAGCGCGGCCCGCTCGAGCAGCAGCGCGACCTTATCCGCGGCGTCGTCGCCGATACCGTCTCGGCCTTCGCCGGGGCGGTCCGCGCGGGGGAGACACCCGACGCGGTGCACGGGATGACCCGCCAGGTACCGACCAAGGTCATCGCCCATCTGCTGGACATCCCCGCCAGCGACTTCCGGCAGTTCGCGGGCTGGAGCGACGCCATGTGCGACCTGCTGCGCGGTCATCACATGCCGGGCCCGGAAGGACAGGCCTACGTCGACCGGGGCATGCGGGCGACAGCGGAGCTGAACGCCTACATCGCCGCGGAGGTGGACAAGCGCCGCCGCTCGCCCGGGACGGACCTGATCGGCACGATGGCCAACTCGCCGGTCGCGGAGACGATGGCCGCGGACGAAATCGTCGCCAACAACACCCAGATGGTGTTCGCGGGCAACGAGACCACCTCCAAGCTCATGGGCTACGTGCTGATCGCGCTGGCCGAGCACCCCGACCAGCGTGCGGCCCTGCGGGCCGACCGCTCGCTGATCCCCCGCGCCATCGAGGAGATCCACCGCTGGACCAGTGTGCTGGTGTACAACCTGAAGTTCGCCCGGGAGGACGGCGCGCCGGTGGCCGGAGTGGAGCTGCCGAAGGACTCCACCGTGATGTGCTTCCAGGCCGCGGCGAACCGCGACCCCAGCCGGTGGGAGAACCCGTCCGTCCTCGACGTCACCCGCGAGCCCCGTCAGCACATCGGCTTCGGGTTCGGCATGCACAGCTGCCTCGGGATGAACCTGGCGCGACTCGAGATCGAGGTGTGGCTCAACCGCATGCTCGACGAACTGCCCGACTGGACCATCGCCGGCGACGTCGACTGGGGCGGCAACTGGATGGTCCGCGGCCCGGCCGGGATTCCACTCGGGACCGACCGATGACGGGACCGGCTGAGAAGGGAACGACAGCGATGAAGATAGTGGTCGACCGGGACAAATGCGTCGGCAGCGGCGCCTGCGTGCTGGCCGCTCCGCGGGTATTCGGCCAAGACGAGGACGGCATCGTCGAGCTCAGCTCCGCCGAGGTCGAGCCCGGCGGGGAGCGGGAGGTGCGCGACGCCATCGACGCCTGCCCCGCCGCGGTCATCGAGATCGCGTACTGACGATGCCGGCGGCCGGGTTTCATCAGCAGCGGGTTCTCATCGTCGGAGCGTCAGCGGCGGGCCTCGCCGCCGCGACCGCCCTGCGCCGGCGCGGGCACACCGGGCCGCTGACGATCCTGGGCGCAGAGCCCGAGACCCCCTATGACCGGCCCCCGCTGTCCAAGCAGCTGCTGGCCGGCGACTGGTCGGCCGAGCGGCTTGACCTGCTGCCGCGCCAGAAGCTGGCCGAGCTGAAGGCCGAGCTGCGACTTGGCACCCGTGCCGTCGCGCTCGACCTGAGCTGTCGGCGCGTGCTCGACGGCTCCGGAGCCAGCCACGAGTTCGATGCGGCGGTGATCGCCACCGGCGTGTCACCGCGCATGCTGGCCTGCGCCCGCCCAGGGCAAGCCGGAGTCTACGTGCTGCGCACGCTCCGGGACGCCCTCGGCCTGTCCGCCGCCCTGACGGCGGGGTGCCGGCTGGTCGTCGCCGGCGGCGGCTTCCTCGGCTTGGAAGTGGCGGCTACCGCGCGGAGCCGGGGGGCCGAGGTGACCGTGGTCGAGGCGGTTGAGCAGCCGCTCGCGGCGCGGCTCGGCCCCACGGCGTCGCGCCGCCTGCTCGGGCTGCACCGCGAGCGAGGCGTCGCCGTGCGGGCCGGCACGGGGATCGCCGAGATCTCCGGCGACCCGGTCCGGGCCGTCCTGCTCACCGACGGGACGAGCGTCCCGGCCGACGCCGTGCTGATCGCGATCGGAGCCCGGCCGAACACAGACTGGCTAGAGGGCAGCGGCCTGGACGTCGCCGACGGGATCACCTGCGACGAGTACTGCCGGGCCGCCCCCGCGGTCTGGGCCGCGGGAGACGTCGCGCGCTGGTTTCACCACGGGATCGGCGCGCACCTGCGGCTTGAGCACCGGACGAACGCGACCGAGCAGGGTCAGGCGGTCGCCGCCGACATCATGGGGGAGGGCCGGCCGTTTGTGCCGGTGCCGTTCTTCTGGACCGATCACTACGACACCCGGCTGCAGGTCGCCGGCATCGTCCCGGCCGGCGGCGGCGCTGAGCGGGCGGCTCCTGAGCCCGGTGTCATCACCTTCCACGCACACGACACCCTCAACGGCGCGCTCGGCTGGAATGCGGTCCGGCAGCTCATGCCCTACCGCCAGGCGCTGCGCGCGCGCTACGAACTGGCGGCCGCCGAATGATGCTCGAAGTCACCTGCCCGGCCTGCGGCGCGATCACGGAAGCCGTCACGGCGGACTTGCTCTACAAGCTGACCAGGGAAC
>DASZKN010000002.1:0-16988 GCA_035552855.1 Trebonia sp.
GTTCAGGCCGGTGTCGACGAACGTGATCCGCCATTCGGAGATGTCGGTCCTGAACAACTTGACCTGCCGGTCGCCGCCTTCGAGGACGAAGTCATTGGACCGGGTCTCGTCGTAGTTCAGGAAGAAGTCCTTCACCGCGGAGGCGCCGTACCCGAGGCACAGCACGAAGTCGCGGTGCCCATAGTGCGCGTAATAGCGCATGACGTGCCACATGAGCGGCCGGTCCCCGATCATAGCCATCGGCTTCGGCGCGTTCGTCACACCGTCGCGCATCCGCATGCCGAGCCCGCCGCAGAAAAGCACGACCTTCATTGATCCCCCCTTAACAGCCCGCCCGTCCATATGACTGGCCAACCATGGTCGGTGATACGAAAGTCACACCACTTCAAGCCCCGGAATCGGGAAGGCAAGACGCCCGCCCCAGGACCGGACGTAGGAAAGCTGCTCGCTGATCTCGTCCCGCAAGTTCCACGGCAGCACGAGTATGTAGTCGGGTTTAGTCTCCGCCAGGCGTTCGGGCGCGTAGATCGGGATGTGCGTGCCGGGCAGGAGCTTGCCCTGCTTCACCGGCGACCGGTCCGTGGTGTAGGCCAGCAAGTCGGTACGGATGCCGCAGTGGTTCAGGAGCGTGTTCCCCTTTCCGGGAGCACCGTACCCGGCTACCGATCGGCCCTCGGCCGCCGCCGACAGCAGGAAGCCGAGCAGGTCGCTCTTGATCTTCAGCACGTCGGCGGCGAAACCGGCGTGACCGTCGACGCTATGCAGGCCTGCCGCCTCCTCGGCGGCAAGCACCGCCTTGACGCGGGACGAAGGCTCGCCCGCCGCCTCGGCCGGCCGTGCGTGCACTCGCAGCGAGCCGCCGTGCGTGCCCAATTCCTCGACGTCCACCACGGTCAGGCCCGCGGTCTTCAGTGCCCGGCTGGATGTCAGCAGTGACAGGTACGAGTAATGCTCGTGATATATGGTGTCGTACTGGCGGCGCTCGATCAGCCGCAGCAGGTGCGGGAACTCCAGCGTCACGAGCCCGGAGTCCTTGACCAGGGCGCGAAGTCCGGCGGCGAAGCCGCGGATGTCAGGCACGTGGGCGAAGACGTTGTTCCCGGCCACCAGGTCGGCTCGGCCGTGCTCCGCGGCGATCGCGGCGCCGGTCTCCGGGCCGAGGAACTCCGTCACGGTGCGGATGCCCCGGGCGCGGGCCGCCTCAGCCACGTTCGCGGCGGGTTCCACGCCGAGCACCGGGACGCCGGCCGCGTGGAAATGCTGCAGCAGGTAGCCGTCGTTGCTCGCGACCTCGGTGACAAGGTTGCCCGAGGTCAGCCCGAGGGTCCGGATCATGCCGGACGCGTACTGCCTGGCGTGCTCGACCCAGGATGTTGAGTAGGACGAGAAATAGGCGTAATCCGAGAAGATCTCCTCGCCCGGAACGTAGGCGGGAAGCTGCACGAGCAGACATCCCTCACAGATCCGGACATGCAACGGATAGAACGTCTCCGGGTCATCGGAATGATTCGCCGGCACGTAGCTTTCGCACAGCGGAGACATTCCGAGGTCCACGAAAGTACGCGTAAGAAGCGCGCCGCAAAGACGGCACGCATGCCGTGACGACATGTCCCCCCACGAGAAGTATTTTCGACGGTTGAAGGTGGTCTCCTTTACGGAGGACACCTAATGACCGAGCACCAATGCCGCGCCTGTAGCGGGCAGTCGGGACATGTAGTACTCGACCTGGGCGAGCAGCCAGCCTGTGACTACTTCCCGAAATATGACGATCCAGGGCCCGACCCGGTTTACCCCCTGACAATGTGGCTCTGCTCCGCATGCGGGCTGGCACAGCTGGTCGAGGACCCGACCGGGCCGGAAGAGCCCCGGGGCACCGAGCCCGCCGCGCTGGTCGAACAGGCGGAGGATGCCGTGGGCCGGATCGCAGCGGCCGGACTGCTGCCGTCCGGGGCGCGGATCGCCGAGTACGGCAGCCCGCACGGCGGCTCATGGCTCGGACTGCTGAACAACCGTGGCCTCCGGTCGGTACCGGGAACCGAGGAGGCCGACATCATTCTGGACTGCTTCGGCATGATGCATGCCGCCGACCAGGCGTCCGCTATGGCCGAGCGGGCCGCGCGGCTCGCGCCCGGCGGGGTTCTCCTGCTCCAGTACCACTCGCTGCACACGATCGTCACGCAGGGACAGTGGAACGCGCTGCGGCACGGCCACTACGCCTACTACTCCACGACCGCGCTGACCAAGATGCTCACGGCGGCCGGTCTGGCCCCGCGGAAGAGCTGGCGATTCGACCTGTACGGCGGGACTGTGCTGCTAGCCGCCCGCCGGGAGCAGGACGACTCCGGCGGGCCGGACGAGAGTGTGATGGTCCTGCTCGCCTCCGAGGCCGGCGCCCGCATGCGTGACCCGTCGGTGGTCGGCGGCCTGCAGCGGAAAGCGTCAGCCCAGGCGAATGGCCTGCGGGACTGGCTCGCGGCGATGCGCGTAGCAGGCCAGACAGTAATCGGCTACAGCGCCGCGTCGCGCGCGGTTGCGCTGTTGCGCAAGGCGATCGTAGACCGCGACCTGCTGCCGGCCGTCGCCGACGCGGCGCCGGCAAAACACGGCCTGCGGATGCCGGGCACCGGCATCGAGATCATAAGCCCCGCAGAGCTAACCGCACGCCGTCCGGACGCGGTACTGCTCTTCGTCCCTGATCTGATGCCGGAGGTCCGAAAGGCCTATCCTGAGGTCGAAGCCTCCGGCGCCAAGTGGATTGATGCCGACGCGCTCGGCTAGTGCTAGGACGCTGCGAGCAGGACGCGCAGACGGGCCAGGCAGCGGCCTCGTGTGGGACCGATGCTGCCGACCGGAAGCCCGAGTTCGTCGGAGATCTGGGCGTAGGGGACCGGCGGATCCGCCATCAGCATGTCGAGCAACCGCTGCCAGCGCTGCGGCAGGTGCGTCATGGCCACTCGGACCGTCTGGGCTCGTTCGCCTGCTAGCAGGGCCTCGTCGATCTCGGCGCCATCGCCGGCTGGACTGTCCAGCACCGCATCGTCCTCGTTCGCCAGGATCAAGCGCTTGTGCGAGGCGATGCAGCGCAGGCACTCGTTTCGCGCCGTCGCGGCCAGCCACGAGCCCACCCGATCGGCGTGCTGGATGCGGTCGATGTGTTCGATCAGCCGCATCCATGTCGTCTGGAAGACGTCGGCGGCGTCGCTCTCGGGCAACTTGAAGTCCCTGGCGATCGACCAGATCAGCCGACCGTATCTGGCGACGAGCTGCTCCCAGGCTCCGGTGTCGCCCGCGCCTGCCCGCCGCACCAGGCGGGTCACGTCCAGATCAGCGACATTCGTCTCGTTAGTAGGCACCAGACCCCCTGAAGATCACCGAGATCGTCTTCCACAGAATTTGCAGGTCGAGTGCGAACGACCAGTTCTCCACGTAGCGCAGGTCGAGCCGGACCGACTCTTCCCAGGACAGGTCCGACCGGCCGTTGACCTGCCACAGCCCAGTCAGGCCCGGTTTGACAACAAGGCGGCGGCGCACGTGGTCGGCGTAGAGGTCCGCTTCGGCGGGCAGCGCCGGACGCGGACCCACAAGTGACATCTCGCCGAGCATCACGTTCACCAGCTGCGGCAGTTCGTCCATCGACCACTTGCGCAGCCGCGCGCCGATCGGAGTGATCCGCGGATCGCGCCGAATCTTGAACAGGACGCTGTCGAAGTCGTTGTTCCTCTGAAGCTGCGTCAGCCGCTGCTCGGCATCGACGACCATGGTCCGGAACTTGTAGATCTTGAACACCCGGCCGTCCTTGCCGACCCTGGTCTGGGTGAACAGCGCGGGGCCCCGGTCGGACAGCCGGATCGCGAGCGCGAGCATCAGCAGCACGGGCGACAGCAAGAGCAGGGCCATGCCGGCCATGACCCGGTCAAACAGGTCCTTGACGGCCTGCCGCGGCCCGCTCAGTTGCGGGTGGTCGACATGCAGCAGCGTCAGCCCGGCCGTCGGCCGGACCGTCGTGCGCGGACCGGCCACGTCCAGCAGCGACGGTGCGACGCACAGATCGGTGCCGGTCTTCTCAAGCTCCCACGCGAGTCCGCGAAGCGTCACCGCGTCGATCTCCGGGCAGGCCGTGACCGCGACGGCATCCGCCGCGCAGCGCCGCACAGCACTGGGTATGTCCCCGAGTCCGCCGAAGACAGGAATGCCCACGACTTCATGGCGACCCTCTGGCTGCGCGATACACGCGGCTACCACGCGCATTCCGTGATATTTGTCCCGGCCGAGTTCTCTGATCAGGTCCACTACACCGGACTCGTGTCCGACGGCCACCACCGCGAGCATGCATTTACCTGCCGCCCGTAGGCGATGCAGCCATTTGCGCAGGCAAAGGCGGGTCACCAGATCTAGCGCGGTGACGCCGGGCATGGCGACCACCAGGTAAACCCTGGACAGCTCACTGTTGATCAGATACGAGAAGACCGCTAGCCCCGCGGTGAGGCTTACCCCCGCGTTCAGCACCTTACGGAATTCGTCGGAGCCGGTGCCGATAAAACGAACGTCATAGCCACCACACAGTGTTATAACGATTACCCACAGCAATGGGAAGGACAGGCTGAAAAGTGCGTACGGCACTGGAAACTGCGTGCCGAAACGCAACCCGAGAGCCGCGACGACCGCGACTATCGCACAGCCAAGGTCCCCGATTGCCGCGCGCCACAAATAGCCGCGTGTCCACGCCAGTTGGCCCACAGCCTGGCGCCGAATGTGACTATTCGTAGTCGCGATATAACCAGACATGCATCCCGCCCCCCTCGAACGAGTTGCCCGGTTGCCGCAACAACCAATGCCCCAGAGCGACAACTCCCCGTAAGGCATCCACTAAAGAGACGCGCGATCAGATCGGTTGGTTGACACGCCAACCTATCCGCTTGTGTCGGCTTTGCGTGCCCGACACGACAAGCAAACATGCTGGTGAGGCACGACATAATAACTCTCAGTATTCCGCTGAATACAGCGAGTATAGGAATTGCGAAAACTATTTTTTATGGTGTGAATTGTTCATGTGCAGGCGTATGAGAGTTTCACCGTCCCGCTCATGGCGGGCAACACCCCTGCTCCCGCAGGGATTTTTGAACTTATTCAGTCCGCGGCCGGGGTCCCGGCCCGCTCCCACTCCCGCACGCGCTCAGCGAACCGTCGAGCGGCATCCCGCAGCGCGAGTTCGGGGTCGACGCCGGCGGCTTGCGCCTGTGCCACCACTTGCATCAGCTCGTCGCCGATGCCCCCGGCGGGCACGTCAGCCGGCGCGCCCGCCCGCTCCGCCCGCCGCAGCAGCTGCGCGGCCAGCGACAGCGCCGGCTGGCCGAACGCCACGCCGTCCAGCGCGGAAACCGGACCGGAACCAGTCACCAGGGCGCGCTGCGTGCGCTCGGATTTTTTAATCTCATCCCAGTTGGCGGAGACGTCATCGGCGGAGGAGACCGCGACCGAGCCGAACACGTGCGGATGCCGCCGGGTGAGCTTCGCGGCCAGGACATCCGCGACGTCGTCAATGGTGAAACCGCCGTCGGCGGCGGGCCGTTCGGCCGCCACCCGCGCGTGGAACAGGACCTGGAGCAGCACGTCCCCGAGCTCGCCCGCCAATGCGTCCCAGTCGCCGGTCTCGATCGTCTCGGCGGCCTCGTACGCCTCCTCCAGGAGGTAGCGCAGCAGCGAAGCGTGGGTCTGCTCCCGGTCCCACGGGCAGGACACGCGCAGCGTGTCCATGATCGAGACGACGTCGAGCAGGTGCGCGCCCGGCAGGTCGTAGGCGGCGGGCACCACCTCGGCCGCCGCATCCGGGATCTTCGACAACCGGTCAGTCAGCAACGCCGCGTCGTCCCCCGGCGGCGCGAGCCACACCACCGGCCCGTCCGCGTCCGCGGCGGCCGACGCCAGCGCGGCGGCCAGCGCTTCCGGATCCCCGGCCGGATCCCCGGCGGCGCGCCCCGCCGCGGGCAGCCCCGCCGCGGGCAGCACCTCCACCCGCACGCCAGCCGAGGTCAGCGCCGCCACCTGCGGATGCTCCGCCGACCCGGCCAGCACCAGGGACGCGGCCCGCAGCGCGGACCAGGCCTCGCCGGTCAGCAGCCCGGGCGCGACCCGCGGGCTGGTGACGAGCAGCGTCAGCACGCGGGCGTTCGTCCGCTCGTCGGCGCCGGGGACGGCTTGCCCGGTGTCCGCGACAGCGTGTCAGACGTGGGCACGACGGAGAACTGCGTATAGTCGAGCCGCCCGAACTGCGGGTTGACCTTGATGTTCAGCGACTTGGCGGCCTGGCACGACGACTTGGTGAGCGCCGCCGTGACCGCGTTGTCCTGCGCCGTGGTCGTCGGCAGCTTGCCGCCGTTCGCCCGCGCCGCGAGCGCCAGTTCCTGCGCCTGGTACTTGCCCAGATCGGGCAGCATCTGCGGCGAGATCCCGCTGCTCAGCAAGATCGCCTGCGCGCTGCCGCCGCCGCCCTGCTGGGACGCGTACTGCCCGGCCTGCTGCTCGATGTCGGCGGTCCCCTGCTGGATCTGCGACTGGCTGACCGAGATCCCCGCCGCGGCGGCCGCCCGGTCCTCGATACTGAACTTGATCAGCCAGCCAAGCACCGCCTGCGGCATCTGGGCCGCGGTCAGCTGCACCTGCCCCTGGGAGCCACTGGCTGCCTGCTTGAGGTTAGAGACCTGGGTGTCCAGGGCCGACTGGGTGATCCGCTGGTTGCCCACGATCGCGGCGGCCCCCATCTGGACCGAGGAGCACGCGGACAGCATGACGCACGCGCCCGCCGCCGCGACAGCACCGATACCGGCCACGCGGAACTTTCTGCCAGCCACAGCAATCCCTTCCAAGGCAGCAACAAATCAGGACTCGGAGAGTACCGAACGGATGACCTCCGCGCACCACGCGAGCAGTTCGGTGTCACGCAGGGGTTCACCGCCGAAGCCTCCGCTGGAGGCCCCGGCCTTCGGCACCGGTACCAGCATGGTACGCACCGCTGGCTTAAGCAGCGTCTTCGGGTACAGCCGCTGAACCCGGACCACACGCGAATCAGGCAGGACCACCGGCGCGAACCGCACGAAAGACCCTTGCAGCGTGATGTCGGTGAGCCCCGCGCGCCGCGCGGCGAACCGGAGCCGGGCCACGTCAAGCAGCGTGACCACCGGCAGCGGCGGCTCGCCGTACCGGTCGATCAGCTCGTCGCGCACCGCCACCACGTCTTCGTCAGAGTCGATGGCGGCGATCGACGTGTAGGCCTCGAGCCGGAGCCGCTCACCAGGCACGTAGTCGTGCGGTATGTGCGCGTTGACCGGCAGCTCCACCCGGACCTCGGCGCGCTCGGCGGGAGCGTCGTCCTTCAGCTCGCGGACCGCCTCGCCGATCATCCGGACGTACAGGTCGAACCCGACGCCGGCGATGTGCCCGGACTGCTCGCCGCCGAGCAGGTTGCCCGCCCCGCGGATCTCCAGGTCCTTGAGCGCCACGTACATGCCCGCGCCGATCTCCGTGTGCTGGGCCACCGTGGCGAGCCGCTCGTGCGCGGTCTCGGTCAGCGTCTTCTCCGGCGGGTAGAGGAAGTAGGCGTAGGCCCGCTCCCGGCCACGGCCGACCCGGCCGCGCAGCTGGTGCAGCTGCGACAGCCCCATGGCGTCCGCCCGGTCCACGATCAGCGTGTTGGCGTTCGGGATGTCGAGCCCGGACTCCACGATCGTCGTCGCGAGCAGGATGTCGTAGTTCCGGTCCCAGAAATCGACCATGATCTTCTCGAGCTCGTGCTCGTTCATCTGGCCGTGCGCGACGGCGATCCGCGCCTCGGGGATGAGCTCGGCGAGCGACGCCGCCACCTTGCGGATCGACTGGACCCGGTTGTGCACGAAGAACACCTGGCCGTCGCGGAGCAGCTCGCGCCGGACGGCGGCGGCGATCTGCCTGTCGTCGTACGGGCCGACGAACGTGAGCACCGGGTGCCGCTCTTCCGGCGGGGTCAGGATCGTGGACATCTCCCTGATGCCCGCGACGCCCATCTCCAGCGTGCGCGGGATCGGGGTCGCGGACATCGCGAGCACGTCCACCTCGGTGCGCAGCCGCTTGAGGTACTCCTTGTGCTCGACGCCGAATCGCTGCTCCTCGTCGATTATCACGAGCCCGAGCTTCTTGAACCGGACCTCCGGCGACAGCAGGCGGTGCGTCCCGATCACCACGTCCACGTGCCCGTCGGCGAGGCCGCGCAGCGTCTCGGCGACCTCCTTGTCCGTCTGGAACCGGGACAAGGACTTGACCGACACGGGGAACGGCGCGTACCGCTCGGAGAACGTGTTGAAGTGCTGCTGCGCGAGCAGCGTGGTCGGCACGAGAACCGCGACCTGCAGGCCGTCCTGCACGGCCTTGAACGCCGCCCGCACCGCGATCTCGGTCTTCCCGTAGCCGACATCGCCGCAGATCAGCCGGTCCATCGGCACCGGCTTCTCCATGTCGCGCTTGACCTCGTCGATCGCGCTGAGCTGGTCGGGCGTCTCCACGTACGGGAACGCGTCCTCAAGCTCGCGCTGCCACGGCGTGTCCGGCGCGAACTCGTGCCCGGGCGACGCCATCCGCGCGCTGTACAGCCTGATCAGCTCCGCGGCGATCTCCCTGACCGCCTTGCGGGCCCGGCCCTTGGTCTTCGCCCAGTCCGCGCCGCCGAGCCGGTGCAGGGCGGGCGCCTCGCCGCCGGAGTACTTGGTGACCTCGTCAAGCTGGTCGGTCGGCACGTACAGCCGGTCCGGCGGGTGCCCGCGCTTGCCCGGCGCGTACTCCAGCACCAGGTACTCGCGGGTCGCCCCCGCCGCGGTCCGGCTGGTCATCTCGACGAACCGGCCGACGCCGTGCTGCTCGTGGACGACGTAGTCGCCGGGCTTGAGCTGCAGCGGGTCGACGCCGCCGCGCCGCCGGGCCGACGGCATCCGGCGCTCGCCGCGCGTGCCCGGCCGCGACGCGCCGCGGGCCGCCAGGTCCGCCTCGGTCAGCAGCGCGAGCTTGACGTCCGGCCAGATGAAGCCCTGGGAGAGCTCGCCGGTCGACACGTAGGGCACGCTCGGTTCGGGGTTCTCCAGGACGTCGCCGAGCCGGGTGCCGAACCCCTCGCCGCGCAGCACCTCCGCCAGCCGCTTGGCCGGCCCGTGCCCCTCCGTGACGAGCACGACGCGCCAGCCGTCATGCAGCCACCCGCGCACGTCCGCGAGCATGCGGGCCGTGTCGCCGCGATAGGCAGCGGCCGACGACGCGTTTACTATCCCGAACGGTCCGTCCTCATCCCCCCCGGGGGCTGTATCTCCCCCGGGGGCCAGCCCCCCGGTGACCCCCCGTACGGAGGGACTGCCCGTCCCCCCGTCCCCCCCTGGGGAGAGCGGCTCGCCGCCCTCCGCGCCCAGGGTCCCGAAGGGGGCTAGCGTCCACCACGGGATGCCGAGATCGGTCGCGGACCCGCGGATGCTCGCGATCGGCTGGAACGCGGCGCCGCCGAGGTCGACCGGCGCCTCGCCGCCCCCGGCGGCGTTGGTCCAGGACGCGTCGAGAAACTCCCGGCTGGTGGCGACGAGCTCCATCGCCCGGGTCCTGATGCGCTCGGGGTCGCACGCGAGCACCACGCCGCCGAACGGCATGTGGTCGAGCAGCAGTTCCATCCGGTCCGCGAGCACGGAGGCGAACGCCTCCATGCCCTCGACGGCGATGCCGTCGGCGATCTGGCCGAGGATCTCCGACAGGCTCGGGTGCTGCTCGGCCAGTTCCTTGGCCCGCGCCCGGACGCTCGGCGTGAGCAGCAGCTCACGGCAGGGCGGCGCCCACAGGCCGTGCTCCGCCTTGCCCGAACTCCGCTGGTCCGCGACCTTGAAGGTGCGGATCTCGTCCACGGTGTCGCCGAAGAACTCGATGCGGACCGGGTGCTCTTCCGTCGGCGGGAACACGTCGAGCAGTCCGCCGCGGACGGCCAGCTCGCCGCGCTTGGTGACGAGCTCGACGCGCGCGTAGCCGACGTCGATGAGCCGGCTGATCACGTCTTCCGGGTCGGCCTCGTCACCTTCCCGCAGGCGCACCGGCTCCAGGTCGCCAAGTCCCGCGACGATCGGCTGCAGCACCGACCGCACCGGCGCGACGACGACGCTCAGCTTGCCCCCCGGGGTAGTTTCTCCCCCGGGGGACGACTCCCCGGTGACCCCCCGTACGGAGGGACTATCCGTCCCCCCCTCCCTCCCCTGAGGATGGGAAAGCCTACGCAGGACCGCGATCCGCTGGCCGACCGTGTCCGACCGGGGCGACAGCCGCTCGTGCGGCAGCGTCTCCCAGCCGGGGAAGACCGCGACGGTCTCCGGCGGCAGGAACGCGCCGAGGGCGGCGGTCAGATCGTCGGCCTCCCGTGCGGTCGCGGTCACGGCGAGCACGAACCGGCCGGGCTCGCCGGTCACCGCGCCGGTCGCGAGCGCGGCCGCGATAACCGGCCGCAGCGCGGGCGGCGCGACAAGGTCCCGCTGCTGGAGCGGGCTGTCCGGCTGGCTGGCGAGGGCATCACGTAGATGGGAATCTTCGGCTACGGCGGCGAGTAGTCCGGGGAGGCTCATGCTGTCCCAAATGTCACAGTTTTCGTGGGTTTCTGGCGGGCCTGCAAGGGCTCCCGCTTCACTCGCAGACGGATCTGGGCATGCGGAAACCCCCGTACGCGCCCAGAACCGGGTGCAGTCCCGTCCCGCGGGCTTCCGGAACCGGCAGCCCGCGGGACGCAGCTGTCGATACCACCAAGTTTACGTCCCGGGCCGAGCCGCCCGTGAGCCGCGCTCCGTTTTCGTGAAATCCCATCACGCTCCCGTCACAGAAACGAGCCGCTTGCGCAACGGCAAATGCGATCCGTAATTATTCGACTACCATTAGGCGATATGACGACTGCTGGCGGCGACTCGCCCAGCACCACACGCGCCACCGGGGACACGGGCCGTCCCGGCGCGCCCGCTCAGCGCACCTCGTCTACCTGGCCATCCGATGACCCAGCGGGGACACCCATGCCGAGCTCAGTGCCGTGCACGCGCCCGGAGGCCCGCCCCAGCACGCCCAGGGTGTGGCAGCACGAGCCGCCCGCCGGCTGGAACGCCACCGACGAGCAGGGCTACTTCTACCGCGACCACGGCGCCGACGAGCAGCGAGAGCGACAAGAGCGGCCGGGCAGCGCCTTCTTCGCCGGCCCGCTGCGTGAATACGTCCTGCAGGGTCTCGGCCGGCCCGTCGGCGTGCTGCAGGCCGGCTGCCTGGCGTCGCTCAGCGACCTCGGCGCCGGCCAGCTGGAAGAAGGCGGCTTCGAAGTCTCCGTGACGGTGGCGGACGATGACACCCCGCTGACGAACGCGATCCTGCGCCAGGCGGGCGGCGCCTACGACGACGTGCTCACCGGCGACCTGCGCACGCTCGGCTTGCCGCCGCGGACGTTCGACGTGGTGTACTGCGCCAACTTGCTCGAGCGCATCCGCCACGTCGAGGTGGTACTTGACCATCTGGTCGCCGCCCTGAAGCCCGGCGGCCTGCTCATGATCAGGATGAGCGACCGGTACTCGGCTTCGGCCCTGCTGGACAGGCTGCTGCCCGCGCTGGTGCGTAAGCGGCTGTGGCAGGACCGCTACTCCGGCATTCCCGGACCTTTCCCCGTGATCTATGAAAAAATGGTCTCGGAACGCGGCATCCATGACTACACGCTGATGCGCGGTCTCGTCGTCGCGCATCATGCGGCGGAGCGGGCGCTACCGGGAAACCCGACGCGGCTATCATCGTCCGTGCGGATTACCCGCACCCTCATCTCGAGGCTGACCCGCGGCCGCTTCGATGCCGAGCATGACGAGCTGCTGTATGTGATCCGCAAGCCGCAGGATCGTTTCGCCCGGGTCGTCTGACGCGCGCGGAGCGCATACGCATACGGAGGAGCACGTGGCTGAGGAGCTGCCCGCGGAGCTGGCCGACTGGCCGGCGTGGACCCCCGGCGAAGCACAGCTCGGGGAGCTCGAACTGCTCCTGTCCGGCGCCTACGCGCCGTTGACCGGCTATCTGACCGCGGCCGATCTCGCCGCGGTCGCCGCCCGCCGGGAGCTCGCCGACGGGACGCCGTGGCCGGTCCCCGTCACGCTCACCGTGCCCGCCGCGGCCGTCCCCGAGGACGCCGCCAGCCTTGTGCTCCAGGACCCGGAAGGCTCTCCGCTAGCCGTTCTTCATATCTCCGAACGATCCCATGCTGACTCGGCGGCGGCCACCCTCCGCCTCGCGGGGCACGTAACCGCGCTGCGCGCTCCCGAGCACGGACCGTTCCGCGCCATGCGCCGCCCGCCCGCCGAGGTTCGCGACCAGTTCAACGGCGCGCCCGTGCTCGCGGTCACCACCCGCCGCCCGCTCACTCAGCGGCACATCGGCCAGCTCAAGCACCTCGCCGGCCAGCTCCGGGCCCAGAATGGCGCGGAGCAGCCCAAGGCCGTCCGCATTCTCCTGCTGCCGCTGGTCGGCGGCCCGGCCGCGGTCGTGGGCAAGCCCGAGGCCCTCGTCCGCGGCGTCCGCGCCGCGGCCCGCGCGCTGCCCGAGGGCACCACGGTCGTCCCCGTCCCGCTGCCCCCGCGCGGGAACCCGGAGGAAGACATGGCGGCGCAGGCCGTGGTGGCGGCGGCCCACGGGGCGACACAGGTGCTGATCGATGGAGAAAGCAGCGTTCGTTCAGAAGAATTCAAGCCTTTCGGGGTCGAAGTGGTCGGCCTGCCGGAGTGGGCGTACGACCCGCGGTCGGAAGTCTGGCGCCCGCTGTCGCTGATCGACCCCGGCACGGAGCGCGGTGAGCTGTCCGACGATGAGCTCGGGGCGCTGCTCGACTCCGGTGACCCGGTCCCGGCCTGGCTGATGCCGGCCGGGGTCGCCGCCGAACTGCGGCGGGCACGGCCGCCTCGCTCATCCCGGGGGCTGGTCGTGTTCTTCACGGGGCTGTCGGGCTCCGGTAAGTCGACGCTGGCGCGCGACCTGCGCGACGCGCTGCTGGAACGGGGCGACCGGACCGTGTCGCTGCTCGACGGCGACCTGGTGCGACGGCTGCTGTCGGCGGGGCTGACGTTTTCCCGCGCCGACCGCGACCTGAACATCGCCCGGATCGGATACGTGGCGTCCGAGGTCGCGCGGCACAGCGGGATCGCGATCTGCGCGCCGATCGCACCGTACGCGGAGGCGCGGGCGGCCGTGCGGGAGATGGTGAAAGAGGCGGGAGATTTCGTGCTCGTCCACGTGTCCACGCCGCTCGCCGTCTGCGAGCAGCGTGACCGCAAGGGGCTCTACGCGAAGGCCCGGGCGGGGCTGATCACGGGATTCACCGGCATCTCGGACCCGTATGAGGAGCCGGCGGACGCCGATCTGGCCGTGGACACGTCGGTGGTGTCGCGGCATGACGCGGTGGCGAGAGTGCTCGGCCTGCTGAGCCGCGGCGGCTGGCTGGCCTCAGCGGATTAGGTGCCCTAGGGGCGCGCGGCGGGTTCGTCGGCGGGCTCCTCGGCGTCCTCGGCCGCCGTGCCTTCCGCAAGCCGCTCCTTGAGCTCGGCCGCCTTGCTCGTGGCTTTGCCGAGGCGGCGGTTCAGCGCGCTCGCCAGCTGCTCGCGCTGCCGGTACAGCAGGATGTAGCTGAGGATGGCGCTGACGACGAATGCCAGGGCGATCAGCAGAATGCCGCGGGCGCCGCACAAGTACAGCACGAGCAGGGATACGACGAGAATCAGTATCCGCGCGCTGGTGTAGGCAAGTCCTGTTCGCATATCACTGCCAATTGTAGGACTAGCCGTCGGCGGCGAGCACCGCGGCTAGCAGGGCCGGGTCGATGTTGCCGCCGGACAGGACCGCGACCAGGGGACGGTCCGTTTCGGTGGCCACGCCGAGTTCGCTCGCGCCGCGGAACAGCGCCGCCGCCACCGCGACCGCGCCGCCGGGCTCGGCGATCAGCCGTGCCTGGCGGGCCAGCCGCCTGATCGCCGCGAGCATCTCGTCCTCGCTGACCGTGACGATGTTGCTGACCTGCTCGAGCATGTGCGCGAACGGCAGCTCGCCGACCTGCTCGACGCGCAGGGCGTCCGCCTTGGTGCGGGTCACGTCCTGGGCGGGCCACCGGACGCGCGTGCCGGCCCGAAGCGACTCGCGCGCGTCGGCGGCGAGTTCGGGCTCGACCCCGATGACCTTCGTTTCCGGGCTCAGCGCGGTGACGGCCGCCGCGATACCCGAGATGAGGCCGCCGCCGCTGACCGGGACGAGCACCGCCGCCGGCGGCGCGGCGCGGTCCGCGCGCGCGGCGAAGTCCTCGGCGATCTCCAGCCCGATCGTGCCTTGCCCGGCGATCACGTCACGGTGGTCGAACGGCGGGATCTCGGCGTATCCGCGGGTGTCGGCGATGTGCCGGGACGCGGCCAGCCGGGCGTCGAGCGTCGGCTCGACGCGAACGAGTTCGGCGCCCGCGCTCTCGATCGCGGCCGTCTTGACGGCCGGCGCGTTGCCGGGCACGACGATCACCGCCTTGACGCCCAGCATGGCCGCCGCGTACGCGACCGCGAAGCCGTGATTGCCGCTCGAATGCGCGACCACGCCACGCTCGCGGGCCTGCCCGGACAGCGCCGCGATCGCGTTGTACGCGCCACGGAGCTTGAAGGCACCGGTCGGCTGCAGCGACTCCGGCTTGACCAGCAAGTTGACCGGGCGCGCGGCGAGCACCGGCACAAGCGGGGTCCGGACGGTGACGCCGTCCAGCCTGCGGGCGGCGGCACGTATCTCGTCGAGGGAAACCAGGTCAGCCACGCAGCCACCCTAGTTCATGCGGTAGGTCCGGCCGGGCGGCGGCTACCGGCCCGGCCGTCCCCGTCGTGCCTTGTTGTCCTGGTCATCCCCCGTTGTTCTCAAAGGCCGGGTAGACACGTCTCCGAACGCGTATTCTCAGCCCGGATCGGTCGTGCCGGGGGGCCGCGCGAGCGTACCGGGACTACTCATCAGCGACCTGAGCTGTCCCTGAGACACTTGATCTAATTTTCCGAAATCTGGGCAGAAATTACCCCTTTGTCGCCAAACTAGGGGCATACCCCCGACCGAGGTTCGAGGAGATGGGAACGTGGACGGCAACAATGAGCGGCTGCTCACCCCAGGGGAAGTAGCCGCCCTGTTCCGGGTGGATCCGAAGACGGTCACGAGGTGGGCGGCCTCCGGACGGATCACCAGCATCCGAACGCCAGGCGGCCACCGCAGGTTCCGCGAATCCGAAGTGCGCGCTCTGCTACGTGGCGAGAGTGAGCCTTCACCCGAAGGACATCCCGTGGCCTGACGCGGTACGGTTCTTTCCGGCGCGCCGCCCACAAGGCGGCGCGCCGCTGGCTCAGCCGGCTTCCGGGCCCGGCTCCTGATCCGGCCAGAACTGGTCGCCGGCCAGCCTGGCGAACTCGAGGAACTCGCGCTGCAAGGCGGCGTCTCCGGCCTGCCACTCCGCGCGCCGCTGCTCCACCTCATCGGGTGTCAGCGCCTGGGCCGCGAGGCGGGCATAGTCAGAATCCTGCGGCCCGATCTCGACGTAGGCGTCGCCGATGACGCGGGCATGACTGTCATGGCTGATCGCCGTCTGCGGGACTCGCAGGTTCCCATTCGTTAGTCGGATGACAAACATCGCACGATCACCCTAGATGCCGTAACGCCGGTTGAAGTACAACATGACCTTCAACGCGAGCCGGGTATTGCCGCTGAGCATGTCCACGAGCGCGGGCCGCTGCCCCGAGGCGATCGCGGCGAAGGAGTCGGCGAAAAACTCCTTCCGCCCC
Organism: Trebonia sp.; assembly: GCA_035552855.1. Classification (GTDB taxonomy): domain Bacteria; phylum Actinomycetota; class Actinomycetes; order Streptosporangiales; family Streptosporangiaceae; genus Trebonia. The sequence goes on from DASZKN010000002.1 coordinate 15,834, forward strand.
AGCCCGCCCCGCTGGCGGTGGAAATCACTCGCTATGAACTGCTGACACTGATCATAGATCGACCTGAATGCGGCCGAGTCTGATTGCCAGCTTCCGGGCGGACTATCGAGATCGTCAAGCGCGTGCCCGACCTCGTGGCAGACCACGTCGGGGGTCGGCGACGGCCTGGTGCCGACCACGATCTTGCGCTCGCCGTAGGCGCCCGCGCAGGCGTCCCAGGTCGCCCGTCCGGACGGCAGCGGCACGCCGCGCAGCTCGGTCATGTGGTCCAGTTCGGGGACCCCGCCCTCGCCGACGTAGATGCCGTCAAGACCGTTGGCCAGCTTCTCCTGCAATGCCAGCGGGAACGCCGCGAGCCGCTCGATGGCGGCGACGGCCTGCGCTGACGGGGCCACGGACTCGTCCCACTGCCGCCACAGGATGCGCTCGAGCGGCCCGCAGTTCGTCCGCCCGTCCGCGGCGCGCGGATGCCCTCTCGGGTGCGGCGCGGCGAACGGCAGGGGTGTGCCCCTCCCGCTGCGCGCGCCGGGCCGCGCGCCCGCCTGCACCGGCATGTTCACCAGCACGGCGGGATCGGCCGCCGGGTTGCCCAGCGCCGCCTCGTGGGCCAGCGCCGGCGGGTTGCCATGGCCGGCCCGCGGTTCGCCCACAACCTGGTACCAGGGCTGCCGCGGCGCCGCCCGGGCGGCCGGCGCCTGGTCGGCCGCCTCGGTGACCGCGACCGCCTCCATGGGCGCCGCCCCGTAGGGCGCTTCGCGCACGCGGGCGCGTCCGGCTCCGCCGCCGCTGCTCCGCGTGCCGCCGGGGCGAGCCGCACGCGGGTCGGCCCGGCCGGCGGGTGTGTAGTTCACCGGCAGCGGGGGCGGCGCGCCGCCCGCTGACCGGTGCTGGTCTGCTGACCGGTGCTGGTCTATGGATCGCGCCGGAAGCCCCGCCGGGGGCTGCATAGCCCGCGGCGGGCGCGGCGGAATCCCAGCGGTTCGCCGGTGCCCCCCGGCCCGTGACTCCCGCTTGAGGTCACGTCCCGCGTCTCGCGACCAGGCATCCCAGCGGACGAACCGCCGGAGCCGGTCGAATAGGCGCAGCCGCATTATGGGTTCTCCCTGTTTCTCGCCAACCCACAGAGTATTCCGAAACGGGGCGCGCCGTCACCCG
>DASZKN010000003.1:0-8272 GCA_035552855.1 Trebonia sp.
CATGGCCCGTGAGGGCCGCGTCGATCCGGTCGTCGGCCGTGAGCAGGAGATCGAGCAGACCATCGAAGTGCTGTCGCGGCGGACGAAGAACAACCCGGTGCTGATCGGCGAACCCGGCGTCGGCAAGACCGCGATCGTGGAGGGCATCGCGCAGCGCATCGTCGACGGGGACGTCCCCGACACGCTCGGCGGCAAGCGGCTGCTGTCGCTCGACATCGCCGGGCTCGTCGCCGGGACCCGCTACCGCGGTGACTTCGAAGAGCGGCTGAAGAAGGTCATCGACGAGATCCGCGCCCACAAGGACGAGCTGATCATCTTCATCGACGAACTGCACACCGTCGTCGGCGCCGGCGCCGCCGAGGGCGCGATGAGCGCCGCCAACATGCTCAAGCCCGCGCTGGCCCGGGGCGAGCTGCACATCATCGGCGCCACGACGATCGACGAGTACCGCAAGAACATCGAGAAGGACGCCGCGCTCGAACGCCGCTTCCAGCCGATCCTGGTGCGGGAGCCCGCGGTGCCCGAAACGATCCAGATCCTGTGCGGCCTCCGCGACCGCTACGAGGCCCACCACCAGGTGCGCTTCACCGACGAGGCGCTGGTGGCGGCGGCGGAGCTGTCGGACCGCTACATCACCGACCGGTTCCTGCCCGACAAGGCCATCGACCTCATCGACCAGGCGGGCGCCCGCGTCCGGCTGCGCACCCGCACGCCCGCCCAGGGCAAGCGCGAGCTCGAGCACCGGCTCAGCGAGCTCCGGCGCGAGAAGGACGAGGCGGTCGCCGCGGAGGACTACGTCCGGGCGGGCACCCTGCGGGACGAGATCGAATCGCTCACCGCGCAGGCAGCGGCGGCCGGCGATGACGGCGGCAAGCCGGTGCCGGAAGTAACTCCCGACGACATCGCGGAAGTCGTCTCGCGGACGACCGGCATCCCCGTCGCGCAGCTCACCGAGGAGGAGAAAGACCGGCTGCTGCGCCTCGAACAGCACCTGCACCAGCGGGTCATCGGGCAGGACGAAGCGGTGTCCGCGGTCGCGGAGGCGGTGCGGCGGTCGCGGGCCGGGCTCGGCGACCCGGACCGGCCGATCGGCAGCTTCCTGTTTCTCGGGCCGACCGGGGTCGGGAAGACTGAGCTGGCCCGGGCGCTCGCGGAGGCGCTGTTCGGCAGCCAAGACCGGATGGTCCGGATCGACATGAGCGAGTTCCAGGAACGGCACACGGTCAGCAGGCTCGTCGGCGCGCCGCCCGGCTATGTCGGGTATGAGGAGGCCGGCCAGCTCACCGAGGCCGTGCGACGCACGCCGTACGCGGTGCTGCTGCTCGACGAGATCGAGAAGGCGCACGCGGACGTGTTCAACATCCTCCTGCAGGTGCTGGACGACGGGCGGCTCACCGACGGCCAGGGCCGCACCGTGGATTTCAAGAACACGGTCGTGATCATGACGAGCAACCTGGGCTCGGACGTGATCGGCAGGCGGTCGCTCGGCTTCGGCGCCGACGGCTCCGGCCGGGCGGGCGGCGAGTCGCTCGAAGAGCGGATCATGCCACGGCTGCGGGAAGCGTTCCGGCCGGAGTTCCTCAACCGGATCGACGAGATCATCATCTTCCGGCAGCTGGATGAGACACAGCTACAGCAGATCACCAGCCTGCTGATCGAGGAGACCAAGCGCCGCCTGCACGCACAGGGCATCACGGTCGACTTCACCGCCGGGGCCGTGGACTGGCTGGCGCGGCGCGGCTTCCAGCCCGAGTTCGGGGCACGGCCGCTGCGCCGCACGATCCAGCGGGAGGTCGACAACCGGCTGTCCGCGCTGCTGCTGGGCGGCCAGCTCGCGAGGGGCCAGCACGTGACCGTGGCCGCCGCCGGCGACAAGCTGGAGTTCAACGTCTCGCACCGTGCGGCGGCGGCGGAGGCGGCGCCCGCCGGCTAGCCTCCGCTAACCTCCCTCCGTGCCTCCCTGGTCGTCCACACGGAGGCACGGAGCACGTCGGACCGTTCGAGCGCGGTACTGGCGGGCACGCGGTAGTTAGCGACCCGGTGGAACCGCTCGTGCGGGAAGTACGTGCGCCCGATGTCGCCCGCGAGCACGTCCGCCCCGTCGGCGCCCGCCTGGTCGGCGATGTCCATGACGAGCCTGGCGAGTTCCTTCTCATACCAGACGTCGCCGGCCACCACGATGTCCGCGGCCAGGCCGGCGACCGTGGTCCGGGCGGTCACGGCGACCTCGTTGGCGGTTGTGTTGAGCGCGATCGCGGCGAGCGCGAACGGGTCGGTCTCGACGGCGGTGACGGCCGCCGCCCCCGACCGCGCGGCCGCGATCGCGACCAGGCCGGAACCGGATCCGAAGTCCACCACACGGCGGCCGGCTACCAGCCCGGGGTTGTCGAGCAGGTGCCGGGCGAGTGCCTGCCCGCCCGGCCAGGCCACCGCCCAGAACGGCGGCGGCAGGTCCGCCTCGCCGCGTTCCCGCTCGGTCTGCTGCCACACGTCGTACAGGTCGCCGGCCTGGTACAGGCGGATCTCCGGCACGAACGGCGCGGGGGCCAGCCGCGTGGTGCGGCGCACGAACTCTTCCACCTCGTAATGATCCCGCGTGCCGCTAGTGCCACGCGGGCGTGGCGCCAGGCGGGGAGCATCGCGCGGCTGCCGCTGGCGGCGGGCGAGAACTGCCACACACGTCGGGCGTCCTGGTACGGCGGACCCGGCTCCTCGAGCCAGCTGGCCCCGGCCTCGCCCAGCACCGGCAGGTGACAGGCCGTAGGGTCAGGTCCGTGAGCAATCGGGAGCTGGTGGTTCTCGGCACGGCGAGCCAGGCGCCGACGCGGACCCGCAACCACAACGGGTACTTCCTGCGCTGGGACGCGGAGGGGCTGCTGTTCGACCCGGGGGAGGGGACGCAGCGGCAGATGCTGTTCGGGGGCGTGACCGCCAGCCAGGTCAGCCGGATCTGCGTCACCCACTTCCACGGCGACCACTGCCTCGGCCTGCCCGGCGTCATCCAGCGGATGTCCCTCGACCGCGTGCCGCACGAGGTGCACGCCTATTTCCCGGCGCGGGGCGGGGGCGCGCGGCTCTTCGGCAACCTCCGGTACGCCACGCTCTACCACGACGAGGCGCGCCTGACCGAGCATCCCGTCGGCGCCGACGGCGAGATCGCGGCCACGGACGCCTTCCGCCTCGAGGCGCGGGCGCTCGACCATCGCGTCCCCGCGATCGGCTACCGGCTCGTCGAACCGGACGGCCGCCGGATGCTACCGGACAAGCTCACCGCCCGGGGCATCTCCGGCCCCGACGTCGGCCGCCTCCAGCGCGACGGGCGCCTCACCACACGGGCGGGCGAGACCGTCACGCTGGCGGAGATGAGCGAGCCGCGCGCGGGCCAGAAGTTCGCGTTCGTGATGGACACGCGGCTGTGCGCGGCCGCGTTCGCGCTCGCCGACCAGGCGGACATGCTGGTCTGCGAGGCCACGTTCGCCGACGCCGACGCCAGGCTCGCCGACGAGTGGGGTCACCTCACCGCGCGCCAGGCGGGCCGCATCGCGCAGGAGGCGGGTGCGCGCACGCTCGTCCTCACGCACTTCTCGCAGCGCTATGAGTCCGCTGACAGCAACGTGCTGCTGGCCGAGGCACAAGCGGCGTTCAGCGGAAATGTTGTTTTCGCCCGCGACCTGGACCGGATAGCGGTGCCACCGCGGGCCTGAAACCGGCGCCGAATGATCGGGCCCCGGGTCGCGGCGAGCGCCACCCGGGGCCCAGCTGAGGAACCGGCTCCGCGCTAGCCGCCGATCGTCATCGCGAACACGTGCAGCGCCGCGGATCCGCCGGTAAGGCCCTGGCTGGCGTCCGGCAGCACGACCGCCGCGACCGGCGATGTCGAGTCCAGCGCGACCGACTGCGCGTACGCGTAGACGGAGTGAGCGTCCTGGCCGTTGCCCGGCGTGTTCCGGTAGGCCATCGTGATCGCCGCGCTCGACCCGGACGGCGGGCCCGAGTACCAGTCCGGCGCGTTGAGCGTGAACGTCTGGGTCGAGCCGTCGGCGTAGATGATCGTGCCCTCGCCGGAGGCCGGCCCGTAGGTCGCCGTGTCGAGGAACCCGAGTTCCTTGCCCGCCTGGTTCACGGTGACCTCCTGGCCGGACGCGACCACGTTGTCCTGGGCGCCGGCCGCCGCGTTCGGCCACGTGAAGCTGAGGCCGTCCGCCTTGACCGTCGAGCCGGGAGTCACGCCGGCGCTGGCGAGGGCCGTGGCCGAGAAGCTGTAGCCCGAGCCGTCCAGGTCCGCCGCGCCTGTGTCGTTGTCCGCCGACACGCCGGTGTTGTTGAACGCCGCGGCGAGCGATCCGTACGGGGTCTCCGCCTGCGTGCTCGCCACCAGCGTCCCGCCCGACGAGGTCGCGACCGCCGTGAACGACGCGGTGCCCGGCGGCTGCGACGACGGCGGCGTCACGGTGAACGTCGCCTTGGCCGTGCGGCCCGGGGCCACGGTGCCGAGCCGGACCGGACCCGTGGTGCTCCAGCCGGCCGGGGTCTCCAGCGTGACCTGAGCGTCCATCAGGGGGGTCCGGCCGGGGTTGCCGACCGTCGCCGTGATCGTGACGCGCTGGCCGGCCGCCGGGTACGGGTCAGCCGTCGTGACGTCCAGGTACGGGCGGGCCGGCGTCTGGAAGTCGCCGACCGTGAGGCCGCCGCCGCTGCTGCCGGTGTCGGTGATCGTGATCGTGTGCCCTCCGGGCGCCAGCGACGTGTCGGTGAACACGGTCTGGTCCGGGTCACTGAACGCCGCATGGGTGTCGATCGTGCCGGCCGGCTTGCCGTCGACGGTGACCGACGCCGTGCCGTCGCCCGGCCCTTCGTCGGTGACGAACGCGATGCTGCTGCCGGTGAAGGTCAGCGACACCGCGGCGCCTTGCTGGCTGGTGGTGTGCGTGTCGCCCTGGTCGGTCACCGTGCCCTGCGCGGACCAGTCGCCCGTGTAGCTGAGCGCCTGGCTGTCGTCGCCGTAGACCTGCTGGTTGTCGCTGGTGCCGAGGCCGGCCGTGTCCATGATGGCCCGGGCGGCCGCCGGCCAGGCGCCGTTCGTGACGATCGTCGGCGCGGTGTAGGAGATGTCGGTGCCGTTGTTGTTGACGTTCGTTGTCGACGAGTAGTTGTCAGGGCCGATCGTGATGTTGTTGATCGTCGGCGTCCACATGCCGATCCAGGAGCCGCCCGCGGCGAAGTTCACCACGTTGCCGTAGGTGTGCCAGTAGGAGCTGCCCTCGTCCTGGTACAGCATGTTGTCGTCGTGGTTGCCGATCGCGACGTAGTTCCCGGCGAGCACGGAGTCCGTGATCGTGCCGTTCACGACGTCGCCGCCCTGGCCGCCGTTGGTGTAGATCGGGCCGCCGTCGAACAGCGTGTTCATCACGTCGTGGATGTAGTTGTCCGTGATGTGGTTGCCGCCGGCGTAGTTGGTGCCGTGCGCGCAGCTGGACAGGCCCTGGGCCGCCTGCATGCTGCACGGCGAGGCGTAGCCCCAGCCCCAGCCGATCGACATCCCCGAGTAGGGGGTGTGCCCGATGTCGTTGTGCGTCACGGTCAGGTCGCGCGTGTAGCCCGCCCAGACGCCGACCGTGTCGGAGTAGTCCTGGCCGACGTAGGAGATCTTCGTGCCGGCGATCGTGTCGCCGGTGGTCATCAGCGCGGGGTTGTCCTGGAAGTAGTCATCGACCTCGCCGACGGACACGCCGCCGCCCGCCGCGTCGGTGATCACGCTGTCGTGGACGCCCGAGTGCTGGGTGCCGTCGGCCAGGCCGACCGCGGTGGCGCCCAGGTGCTCGAACGAGTCGCGGGAGAACGTGATGCCGTCGCCGCGCGAGACCGTGACCGCGGCCGGGACCTTGGCGGGCGTGGGCGTGCCGCCCGCGGTGTTCCACAGGATGCCGGCCTGGTTGTCGATGTAGCCGGCGGTCTCCGGCAGGTTCCACGTCGTGTACGCGAACGCGATGTCGTCGAAGGCGACGTTGCTGACCGGGTCGAGGGCGTCCGGGACGACCTCGAAGCCGTCGATCGTCAGGTACGTGCCGCCGGTTTTCACGATCTTGACCGTGTGCGCGCCCTTTGGAAGGCCGTTCACTTCGTAGACGACCTGCTGGGCGAGCCGGGTGCCACCGCTGGTGTTCTCGGTGAAGGTCTTGCTGGTGTCCTGCTTGCCGTCGACGTACACGGCGAACGTGCCCTCGTCGCTGTTGGTCTCGCCGAGGACTTCGAGGCCGGTGCCGGTGAACGCGTAGGTCACGCTGTCGCCGTTGTCCTGCGTGGCCGCGATGTCATTGCCGAGGTCGCCGACGCCGCGGTTGATGTAGGTCTGCCAGCCGGCGCCGGTGTACGCGGCGTTCTTGTCGCCCTGGTTGACCGGCGTGAGGTGGCCGGGCGTGCCCTGCATGGTCAGCAGGCTCTGGTCGACGGGCAGTTCGACGTCGGCCGTGGCGACATCCTGGCCTGGCTCGGGGATGTAGTACAGGTAGTGGCCGGCCTGGTCGACGTAGAACTGACCAGGCTGGGTGAGGAGCTGGTACGCGTTCTCCACGTACGAGATGCCCGACATCGCTGGAAGTCCGGCGCCGTTGTACGGGAATCCGAGGTTGGGCACGTTGACGTTGTTCGCGTCCCAGCAGCTCGGCAGCACGTTGATGTCAGAACCGCCGCCGGGCGCCTTGGTGATGCTCTGGACCGGGCAGCTCTCGTGCTTCCAGTCGCTGTTGTTCACGACCTCGATCTGGCTCTGGTTCGTGAACGACGCGTACGACGGGTCCGTGGTGCTGAACCCGTTCGCGGTGACTTTCACCCCGGGCGGCGCGCCCGCGCTCTGCGCGAGCTGCGCGCGCTGCCCGTCGACGAACAGCTGCTGGCCGCCGTTTTGTGCTTGTGCCGACGAGAGCGGCGCCCGCCATATGTTCTTGGTCTTGTCGTATTCGGCGAAGCCGGTGATCTTGTCGGCGCCGCTGATCACCGGGTGCTGGCCGGGCGCCGCCTGCCAGACGACCTGGTGGCCGTCGCGGCCGGAGTCGGCCGGGCCGAGTGCCAGGCCGCCCGGGACGTGGTACGTGCCGCCGGCGAGGTCGACGTGGATGTCGCTGGTCATGTGGCTGGCCTGGCGTTCCACGGCCGTCTTGGCGCCGCTGACGCCGCACGGGGCGGAGGACGTGCAGGCGGTGCCGCTGCCGTGCGGCGACACGGAGAGGGTGAGCGGGGGACTGGCGGGGGTGGCCGCCGCGTCAGCGGTCGTAGCGGCGTGGGCGCTGGGCGCCGCGGCCGCCGCCAGGCCGCCGAGGGCCAGGCTCGCCGCGGCGAGGCTAAGCGCCGCCGACGCGGCTAGACGTTGGGGCTTTCTCAAGGGGGTGCCTTCCAGGATCACGGACCGTCACGACCGATACGCCGAATACATCCGATGTATCGGTCCTGACCTGCTGGTCCAAGACGTCAATGTCTAACGAGCAGGTAGAGCGTTAAAAGTGATCCGATGTCTGTGGTCGATACTGACGCATCCCGCAAGAGCGGTCAATGGGAGAAATCATCGAATCTAGGGAATCGTCGGATCTATTGGATAAGAACGGGCGCAAGCCGGTTAGCACCCGGTCCAGGACGATGCCCATCGACTCACGGGTCTCCGCTGGCGAGTCGGAACGTCCGATCGCTAGCCCCGCCTCGGTCAGCATCGCGATCAGCAGCCTGGCCAGCGAGCCGACGGGTACGTCGGCTAGGTCGCCGGACTCCACGGCCCGCCGCAGCCATTCCTCGAGCAGCCCGCGCCCGTAGCGTTCGACGAGATCCTCCCAGGCCTCCGCGCCGAGCACGCGCGGCCCGTCCACGAGCACGATCCGCTGAAAGTCGCCGCCCACGCACACGTCGAGGAAGCCGGCGACACCCTCGCGGATGTCCGCGAGCGGCGAGGCCGCGTCCGACGCCAGCTGCTCGTCGACCAGCCGGAGCGCGACATCGCCCGCCGCCTGCGCCATCACCGCGCGAAACAGATCCGCCTTGTCACGGAAATGGTGATAGAGCGCGCCTCGCGTGACACGTGCGGCCGCCACGATCTGCTCCGTTCCCGTACCGTCATAGCCCTGCGTCGCGAAGAGCTGGCGCGCGGCCGTGATCAAAGCGGTACGTGTGTCGGAGGCGTGCTCGGCCCGTCGAGGTTGCGGTTTCGCTGGCATGCAGCCATCATGGAACATACAGCGTGTATGTTCCAGACAGGGAGCATGTCACAGCGACGCGGGCACCGGGGGGT
>DASZKN010000004.1:0-20032 GCA_035552855.1 Trebonia sp.
CTCGACGGCGTCCCGGAACCGGTGCAGCGAGCCAACGCCCGGGTTGCCGCCCCAGGAGAAGATCAGCTTCCTCGCGCAGCCGGCCCCGATCAGCTGGTCGTAGATGACGTCTGGCGTCATCCGGACCAGCGTGAGGTCGCGGCGCCGCTGCCGGATCACCTCGTGCCCGGCCGCGAACGGAATCAGGTGCGTGAACCCCTCCATCGCGACCGTGTCACCGTCGCGTACCGCGAGCCGGACGGCCTCGGCGAGGGAGACAATCTCCGCCATATAGCTCCCGTCTGTGCGTAGCCCCACATTACTCCGAGGGCGCCGCCTAGAGTACACCTGTTCGCATACCGGACACCGCGCGGCCTGTTACCGCGCGGCCTGTTCCCCGGCGGCGCCGTACTCCGCTATCGCCCGGTTCGCGATCGCGAACGCCCGGTTCGCCGTCGGGACGCCCGCGTAGACCGCCACCTGCAGCAGCACCTCTTGTATCTGGCTCTCGGTCAGCCCGTTGCGCAGCGCCGCCTTCACGTGCATGTCGAGCTCGCCCTCGTGCTGCAGGGCGGCGAGCACGGTCAGCGTGACGATGCTGCGCTCCGGCTTGCTCAGGCCCGGCCGCGACCAGATGTCACCCCAGGCATAGCGGGTGATGAAGTCCTGGAACGGCTCCGTGAACTCGGTCGTGTTCGCGGCCGCGCGGTCCACGTGCGCGTCCCCCAGGACCGCCCGGCGGACGGTCATGCCTTGTTCCTTGCGGGCTTCGTCATCCATGTGGTCGCTCCCCTTCGTGCTCGCGGCGGCGCTGGTGATCGCGCAGCGCACCGGAGATGAACGCCTCGGTGGAACCGAGATAACGGGATGGGTCAAGAGCCAGGTCGATTCGTTCGGGGGAAATATTGTGATCTTCTAGTTCCGGGGCGGCGAGCAGCACGTCGCGGAGCGGCACGCCGGAGGCGACCGACTTCGCCGCGGCGGCGGCGACCAGATCGTGGGCCCGCGGCCGGCCGGTGGTCTCCGCGAGCAGCGCCGTCACCCGCTCGGCCAGCGGCAGCCCGCCCGCCGCGGCGAGGTTGCGCTCCATCCGGGCCGGGTCGACCCGCAGGCCCGCCAGCAGTTCCGCTCCCCACGCGGCGGCCGTGCCAGCCAGCCGGAGGATGCCGCCGAACGGCTCCCACTCCGCGTGCCACGCGCCCGCCGCCCGCTGGTGCTCCTGCTCCGCGCTCGCGACCAGGGTCGCGAGCAGCCCGGGGACCTGCTTCGCGCAGCCGAGGACGGCGATGGCGGCGACGGGGTTGTTCTTGTTCGGCATGGCGGAGGAGCCGCCGCGCCGCGGGGCGTCCGGCTGGTCGTTTCCGCTTTCCGGCTCCGGTGCCGGGCCCTCGGAGACCTCCGCCACCTCGGACTGAGCGAGCAGCGTGACGTCCCGCGCGATCCGGCTCAGCGCCGCCGTGACGCGCGCCATCGCCGTCGCGATGTCGATGATCCGCAGCCGCTCCGTGTGCCAGGGCAGCGCGGGCAGCGGCAGGTCAAGCTCCTGCGCCAGGAACCGCGCGACCCGGGTGCCTTCCTCGCCGAGCGACGCCAGCGTGCCCGCCGCGCCGCCGAACTGGACGGCCAGCCGCGTCTCCCTGGCCGTGCGCAGCCCCTCGAGCGCGGAGTCCAGCCCGGCCAGCCAGCTGGCGGCGACCCCGCCGAACGACACGGGGACCGCCTGCTGCAGCAGCGTCCGGCCGATCATCACCGACCCGCGGTGCGCCTCCGCGAGCCGGGCGGCCGCGCTCGCCGCGGTCCGCAGGTCGGCCGCCGCGACGTCCAGGGCCCGCCGGGCGAGCAGCATCGCCGCCGTGTCGACGATATCCTGGCTGGTCGCGCCCTTGTGAACCGCCTGGGCCGCCTGGCGGTCGGTGGCGGCGACCGCACGGGTCAGCACGCGGGCCAGTCCTGGCACCGGGTTGCCGGTGAGGGCGGACAGTTCGCCGAGTTCGGCGATGTCGAAGTTGCCGGCCTTCGCCGCGCTGGTTACTTTCGCCCCGGCCCCGGCGGGCGCCAGCCGGGCGCGCTCGAGCGCCCGCGCGAGGCCGGCCTCGGCGTCCAGCATGGCCTGGAGCCAGGCCAGGTCGCTGGTGTCCGCGCCACCGCGGTCGAACACCTCCCCGAACAGTGCTCCCCGCTGTCGTGTGCGCTCGCCGTGATCGTCAGGCATGTTCGCCGGTCCTCTCGACTATTGACGGGCAGATGTTATCGTCCCGATCATGAACGCGTTTCCCGTTGGCGGTCCTGAGCTGCCGCAACGACGCAGCCTCGTAACGGAGATTCCCGGTCCGGCCTCGCGTGCCCTGCTGGCGCGGCGATCGGCGGCCGTCGCCCGGGGAGTCTCGACCACGCTCCCGGTCTTCGTCACGGCTGCCGGCGGCGGCGTGCTGGTGGACGCGGACGGGAACTCCCTGATCGACTTCGGGTCGGGAATCGCGGTCACCTCGGCCGGGAACTCGGCGCCGGCCGTGGTGTCCCGGGTGACGGCGCAGGTGGCCGCGTTTACCCACACTTGCTTCATGGTGACCCCGTACGAAGGGTACGTGGAGGTGTGCGAGGAACTCGCGCGCCGCACGCCGGGGTCGCATGAGAAGCGGTCGGCGCTGTTCAACTCCGGCGCCGAGGCGGTGGAGAACGCGATCAAGATCGCGCGGCATCACACCGGGCGGTCCGCGGTTGTGGCGTTCGACCACGCCTACCACGGGCGGACCAACCTGACCATGGCGCTGACCGCGAAGAACATGCCGTACAAGCAGGGCTTCGGGCCGTTCGCCGGGGAGATCTACCGGATGCCGATGGCCTACCCGCTGCGCTGGCCCGGCGGCCCCGAGGCGTGCGCGGCGGAGGCGCTCGACATGGTGAAGTCGCTGGTCCACGCGCAGGTCGGCGAGTCCAACGTGGCGGCCGTGATCATCGAGCCGATCCAGGGCGAGGGCGGCTTCATCGTGCCGCCCGACGGATTCGTGGCCGGGCTGGCGGCGTTCTGCGCCGCGAACGGCATCGTGTTCATCGCCGACGAGATCCAGTCCGGGTTCTGCCGGACGGGCGACTGGTTCGCGTCGTCGCACGACGGCGTCGAGCCAGACCTGATCACGACCGCGAAGGGCATCGCGGGCGGGCTGCCGCTCGCGGCGGTGACGGGGCGGGCGTCGATCATGGATTCCGTGCACCCGGGCGGGCTCGGCGGGACGTACGGCGGCAACCCGGTGGCGTGCGCGGCCGCGCTCGGGGCGATCGAGACGATGGCTTCCGCGGACCTGGCGGGGAAGGCACGCCGGATCGGTGAGATCATGCTGCCCCGGCTGCGCAAGCTCGCCTCCTCCTATCCGGTCATCGCCGACGTGCGCGGTCGCGGGGCGATGGTCGCGGTCGAGCTCACGCGGCCGGGGACGCTGGAACCGGATTCCGTGTCGACCGCGGCGGTGGCGGGGTTCTGTCACGCGGCCGGGCTCGTCGTTCTGACATGCGGGACGTTCGGCAACGTGCTGCGGTTCCTGCCGCCGCTCGTGATCAGCGAGGACCTGCTCGAGGAGGGCCTCGGGATCCTCGAGGACGCGTTCGGGTCGCTGGCCGGACCGGGTCGCAGCAGTGCGGCGGCCGGATAACAATTGATCGCGTGACCGCCACCGCCGAGCCCGGCGCACCGGCGACGGCGCCGCCGGCGCCGCCGGCGCCGCCGGAGCTGTCCGTGTCCGCCCTGACCGTCCGCTTCGGCGCCCTGACCGCGCTGGACGGCGTGAGCTTCACCGTGCGCGCCGGGGAATGCGTGGCGATCGCGGGCGAGAACGGCGCCGGGAAGACCACGCTCATCCGCTCGCTCGGCGGGGACGTCACGCCCGTCACGGGCACGATCGAGCTGGCCGGCCGCCCGCTCGGGCCGGACCCGGTCGCCGCCGCCCGGCTGGGCGTGCGGATCGTCTGGCAGGACCTGGCGCTCGCCGACAACCTGGACATCGCGTCGAACCTCATGCTCGGCAACGAGCGGCGCCGCCACCTGTTCTCCGCGGTCAGCCTGCACAATGACGCGGCCCGGCTGCTGTCCCAGCTCAGCATCCCGCTGCACGACACCACGCGGTCGGTGAAGTCGCTGTCCGGCGGCCAACGGCAGATGGTGGCGGTCGCCAGGGCGATGGCGCACGCCCCGCGGATCCTGCTGCTCGACGAGCCGACCGCCGCGCTCGGCGTACAGGAATCGGCTCTCGTCGAGACCCTGATCACCCGGCTGCGCGAGCAGGGCATCACGATCCTGCTGTCCTGCCACGACATCGGGCAGATGTTCCGGCTCGCCGACCGGATCGTGGTGCTGCGGCACGGCCGGGTGGCCGCGGAGGTCGCCCCCAGCGACGTGCACCCCGACGACGTGGTGGCCCTGGTGTCCGGCCAGAAGGTCGACTCCTCCGCCCGGCGGCAGCTGACCAGGCTGCACCGCCTGGCCGGCCGGCTGGTCACGTCCGACCCGTCCTCGAGCCTGACGCTGATCCTGTCCGCGCTCGGCGCGGCGCTCGGCAGCGAGCGGCTGTGCATCCACCTCGCGGACGACGCGCCCGTCCCCGCCTTCACCCGCGCCGCCTCGCTCGGGGTGCCGGGCACGCTGCTCGACGCCTGGGAATGGCTGCCCGGCGGCCCCGGCGGCGGCCCGGTGGGGATCGCCGCCTCCACCCGGCAGCCGGTCATCGAGGACAACATCCCGGCCCGGCCGGGGTCGTGGGCGGTGTTCGGCGGCCTGGCCAAGTCGGCGAAGGTGGCGAGCTCCTGGTCGGTCCCGGTGCTCGGGCCGGACGGGCTGCTCGGCGTGATCACGGTGTTCCGGTCGACGACGGGCAAGCCGCAGCGCGACGATCTCGACCTCGCCCGGCTGTACGCGGGCTACGCGGCGAGCGCGATCGACCGGGACCGGCTGCTTGACCAGGTCACCGCCCGCAACCAGGTGCTCGAGACGATCAGGGAAGTGCTGCAGACCCTGGCCGGGCCGGTGCCCGTCGCCGACGGCCTGGAGACCGCGCTGGACGCGCTGCGCGGCGGACTCGGCGCCGCCGAGGTGGCGCTGGTCACGACCGCCCCCCACGGCGGCACCGACTGCCGCGGCTACTCCGGGCCGACGGCGGACGTCCCCGGCGCCACACTCGCGGCCGCGCGGTCGGTGCTTGAGCGCGGCGGCCCGCAGGGCGTCGCGCACGCGGCCGGCCGCCAGTCCCTGTCGGTGACGTTCACCGCGCCCGGCGGGCGGACCGTGCTGCTGGCCACCTGGCCGGGCAGCGCGTCGGGCGACGACGCCACCGACCTGCTCGAAGACGCGGCCCACTCGTTCCGGATGGCGCTCGAACGGGAAAAGGCCCTCGCGGCCCAGCAGGAAGCCATGGCGCTGCGCCAGTCCCAGCAGATGCAGCACGCCTTCCTGCGCCGCCTGTCGCACGAGCTCCGCACGCCGCTCACGGCCATCACCGGCTACGCCACCAGCCTGCTGCAGCAAGACGTCACGTGGGACGCCGAGACCCAGCACCGCTTCCTGTCGCGTATCGCCGCGGAATCCTCCCGGCTCGGCCGGCTCGTGAACGACATGCTCGACTTCTCAGCGATCGAGTCGGGGATCTTCCGGCTCGAATGCGACTGGTGCGACGTGCCGCTGGTCATCGACGCGGCGATCGCGGTACTGCCGCCCGACAGTGCCCCGTTCGTCGAGGTCAGGTCCGCGCCGCGGCTGCCCGCGGTCTGGGCCGACCACGATCGCCTCGAGCAGGTCTTCGTCAACCTGCTCGGCAACGCGCTCGCGCACAATCCGCCCGGCACGCGGGTGCGGGTCGCGGTCGAGACCGGCGGTCCCGGGACGGTGGCCGTGCGGGTGGCCGACGACGGCGCCGGGATGTCGCCGGAACTGATGCGCGAGCCGGCCGCCGCGGGCCGCCCGCGGAAGCGCGGCGCCGGCGCGGGCCTGGGCCTTTCCATCGCCAAGGGCATCGTCGCCGCGCACGGCGGGCGGATGGAGCTGGAGCCGGCGTCGCGCGGTACCTGCTTCCGGATTAGCCTGCCGGTCGAGATGCCGCCGGCCGACGCCGCGGGCGGCGAGCCGACGGCGGGCATCGCCAAGGGAACGGAGAACGGGTGACAGATCAGCAGGCGGCCGCGTCCGCGACCCAGCCCATGCCGACACGGGTGCTGATCGTGGAGGACGACCCGAACATCGTCGACCTGGTCCGGGCCAACCTCGCGGTCAGGGGCTTCGACACGCTCGTCTCCACCGACGGGAGCAAGGCGCTCGCCCTGCTCGAGACCGAACAGCCGGACATGGTGCTCCTGGACCTCATGCTGCCGGAAGCGGACGGCTTCGAGCTGTGCCGCCAGATCCGCGAGCGGTCCACCGTGGCGATCATCGTCGTGTCCGCCCGCGGCGGCGAGCGCGACAAGGTGACGGCGCTGAACATGGGCGCGGACGACTACATGACCAAGCCGTTCGGCATCGAGGAACTGCTTGCCCGGATCCTGGCCACCCTGCGCCGGACCCGGCCCGCCGAGACCGCGGCCGAGGCCGCCCCGTCGGTCATCACGATCGGTGACGTCCAGATCGACCTGATCACCCAGCGGGTGCGCCGCGCGGGGATCGAGGTGCACCTCACGCCGACCGAGTTCGCCCTGCTCCGGGAGCTGGTGATCAACCAGGGCAAGCTGCTGTCCCGCACGCACCTGCTGCGCCGCGTGTGGGGCCGCGGCTACGAGACCGAGACCGAGTACGTGCGCGTCTACATCCGGCGGCTGCGCGCCAAGCTCGAGCCGCCGGGTGCCGGGCCGCTGATCCTCACCCAGCCGCGGGCCGGATACCGGATCGCGTCGGACTGACCGCGCTGGCCAGTGACGGGGAGCTTACCTGGGCTTTAACTTTTTATTAACGGCCAGCGGGGAACGTTAACGGGAACGTTTCTGCCCGCCGTCCTACGATCGTGCGCATGAAGGCGGCCTGGCCGCAATGACCTGGTCGCATGGATTTGGTCTACGCGCACGCCCGCGGGCATGTGACGGTAAATAAGCGAGGTACATCGTTGTATTCCGTATCCAGAGCGGGACTGACAGCAGTCGCCGCTGGCGCGGCCGCGGTCTTGATCGCGGCCTGTAGCAGTAGCAGCAGTAGCAGCAGCACGGCAGGGTCCGGCGGCTCCGGCGGCTCGGGCGGCTCGGCTTCCACGTCAGTATCGCTGACCGACCTCAACAACAGCTTCAGCGCCATGGCCAAGCTCAAGCCGCTGGCCGCCAAGGGCAAGGGCAACGTCGCGGTGATTCTTCCGGACACCACGTCATCCACGCGGTACGTCGAGTTCGACGCGCCGTACCTCAAGCAGGCGCTCACCGCCGCCGGGCTCTCGTCCTCCCAGTTCGTGATCCAGAACGCCCTGGGCAGCGACGCCACGCAGTTCAGCGACGCGCAGACGGACATCACCAAGGGCGCCGACGTCCTCGTCGTCGATCCGCTCGACTCCGGCGTGGGCTCGCACATCGAGTCCTACGCCAAGTCGCACGGCGTGGCCGTCATCGACTACGACCGGCTCACCCTCGGCGGCACGCGGAGCTACTACGTCAGCTTCAACAACGTGCTCGTGGGCCAGACGATGGGCAAGGGCCTCGTGTCCTGCGTGAGCTCCTGGGGTGTCAAGAACCCCAACGTCATCGTCATGAAGGGCGCGCCCACCGACAACAACGCGACGCTGTTCGCGCAGGGTTACGACGGCGTGCTGAAGTCGTACTTCTCGGGGAAGTGGAAGGACGTCAGCAACCCGGCCGGGACCTGGGACCCGCCGACCGCGCTGAGCGAGTTCCAGCAGCAGTACACCGCGCACAGCACGATCAACGCCGCGCTGATCCCGAACGACGAGAACGGCGCCCCGATCATCCACTACCTGCAGGGCCAGGGCGTGAAGCCCAAGACGTTCCCGACCACCGGTCAGGACGCGACCCTCACCGGCCTGCAGAACATCCTCGCCGGCTACCAGTGCGGCACGGTCTACAAGCCGATCTACCTGGAGGCCCAGGCGGCCGCGGCCCTCGCCATGTACGTCCGGGCCGGCCAGACCCCGCCGTCCTCGCTCGTGAACGGCTCGACCCAGGACACCACCGCCAAGGTGTCGGTGCCGTCGGTGCTGCTCACCCCGAAATGGGTGACTCCGTCCAACATGAACAGCACCGTTATCGCGGACAAGTTCGTGCCCGCCTCCCAGCTCTGCAAGGGGCTCGCGACGGCGTGCAAGAACGCGGGGATCTCTAGCTGAAAGATGGAATTCATGAACCGGGACACCACAAGTGGCCGGTGACGACGAGGCCCGGTCCGCTACCGCGGGCCGGGCTTCTTCGGCCGCCGGCCTGCAGGGGCCGCTGCTGAGCCTGCGCGGGATCGGGAAGAGCTTCGGCCCGGTGCAGGCGCTGACCGGCATCGACCTCGATATCCCCGCCGGACAGGTCACCGCCCTCGTCGGCGACAACGGCGCCGGCAAGTCCACGCTGATCAAGACCATCGCGGGCATCTGGGAGCCCTCACAAGGGGAAATAGTCTGGCGGGACAAGCCCGTCCACTTCCGCTCGCCGCGGGACGCGACGGACGCCGGCATCGCCACCGTCTACCAGGACCTCGCGCTGGCCGACAACCTCGACATCGTCGAGAACATGCTGCTCGGCCACGAAGTCCGCCGGCGCGGCTTCCTCGACGAGATCACGATGGAGCAGACGGCCAAGCGCACGCTGGCCGACCTCCGGGTCACCACGGTCCGCAACATCCGCCAGCCGGTCGGGTCGCTGTCCGGCGGCCAGCGGCAGGCGATCGCCGTGGCCAAGGCGGTCATGCTCGACGCCAAGCTCGTGATCATGGACGAGCCGACGGCGGCGCTCGGCGTCTCCCAGACGGCGCTCGTGCTCGACATCATCCAGCGCCTGGCCAGCCGGGGCATCGCCGTGCTGGTCATCTCGCACAACCTGACGGACGTGTTCAAGGTGGCGGACCGCCTCGCGGTGCTGTACCTGGGGCGCATGGCCTCGAGCGGCCCGATCGCCGACTACGACACATCCTCCGCCGTGCACTGGATGACCACTGGCACCGCGCCGGGCAACGGCGCCGCCCCGAACAACCATGCCGCCACATCTGACAGCGGGAGGGCTGAGCCTTGGCTTCCGTGAATCCTGAGCCCGAGGACGGGTCGACCGCCACCGTCGCCGCCCCGAACGGGCCGAACGGGTCGGTCGAGGCCGCCGCCACCAGCCCGGACGCGTCGGCGGACCTGCTCGCGAACTCCATGGGCGAGTACGTCCGCATCATGGGCCGGCGGGTCCGCAGCGGCGAAAGCGGCGCGCTCCCCGTGATCGTCGGCCTGGTCGTCATCGTCATCTTCTTCCAGGCGAAGAACTCGCTGTTCCTGTCGGCGGGCAACCTGGTCAACCTGATGGCGCAGTCGGCCTTCATCATCACGCTCGGCATGGCCGAGATCTTCGTGCTGCTGCTGGGCGACATCGACCTCGCGGCCGGCTTCACCGCGGCCTGCGGCGCGGTCGTCGCGCTGTGGATGCTCGCGCTCGGCGACCCGTGGTGGGCCGCCGTGCTCACCGCGCTGGCGGCCTGCGCGGCCTACGGCGCGGTGCAGGGCATCATCACGGCGAAACTCCGGCTGCCGTCGTTCGTGGTGACGCTGGCCGGCCAGCTCGGCTTGTCCGGCTTGCTGCTCTACCTGATCAACGCCACCGGCAACATCGGCGTCGGCGGCGTGATCAACCTGCACAACAACATCATCAACGACATCGAGGCCGGCCAGCTGAGCCCGACGCTCACGTGGATCGTGATGATGGCCATCGTGGTGGTCGCGGGCCTGTTCATGTTCTACGGCGACTTCCGCCGCCGGTCGAGCGGCCTGGTCGCCCCGCCGCTGTCGATCACGCTGCTGAAAGTCGCGGCGGTGATCGTCGCGGGCGTCATCGTGGTGCTGATCGCGAACACCAACCGCGGCAGGCTGATCACGCTGGAAGGCATGCCATGGGGCGTGCTCGTCGTGCTCGCGATCCTCTTCCTGTGGACGGTGCTGCTCGGCCGCACGCGCTTCGGCCGCTATATCTACGCGATCGGCGGCAACGCCGAGGCCGCCCGGCGCGCCGGCATCAGCATCGTGCGGATCAGGACGCTGGCGTTCACGCTGTGTGGCCTGACCGCCGGCATGACGGGGATCATCTACGCCTCCTACCTGGGCTCGATCTCCACCAATGTCAACGGTGGCCAGAACGTGCTGAACGCCGTGGCGGCGGCGGTCATCGGCGGCACCAGCCTGTTCGGCGGCCGCGGCAAGATGCTGCACGCCGTGCTCGGCGGGCTGGTCGTCGGCGTGATCAACAACGGCCTGCAGCTGCTCGGCCTGTCCCCGGCCGCGCAGCTGATGTGGACCGCGCTCGTGCTGCTGGCGGCGATCGTCGTCGACCGGGTCACGCGCCGCGGTCAGACCGCGATCTGACCGGCTGGCAAGCTCAGTGGTGGCCGGGTCCCTAGGAGAGACCCGGCCACGCTGAGCCGCGATACTAAAGACATGAGCGACAACCTGGTGCGGCGGCGCGGCGCCGAGCGGCTCGCCGTCCACCAGGAAGTCGACGGCGGCCGCGCCGAACTAGTCCCCGACATCGACCGGCCGGGCAACTGGACGCTGTTCATGGACGGCGTCCCGCAGAGCCAGGTCGATCTGAATGACCCCGGCTACCTGGAGTTCGAGTACGTCCGGCGGATGGGTCACGTCATCGACCTGGCGTTCCCCGCGGACGAGCCGCTGCGGGCCCTGCACCTCGGCGGCGGCGCGCTCACCCTGCCGCGGTACATCGCGCATACCCGGCCCGGCTCGCAGCAGCTCGTCGCCGAGATCGACGCCGCCCTCACCGCGCTGATCCGTGACCGCCTGCCGCTCCCGGCGGCCCGGCGCGGCCGGATCCGGGTGCGGGCCGAAGACGCCAGGAAGACCCTGGAGTCCGTGCCCGCCGGCCGCTACGACGTGATCGTCAGCGACGTGTTCGCGGGCGCGCGCACGCCCTTCCACCTGACGACCGCGGAATGCGCGCAGGCCGCGGCCCGCGCGCTGCGGCCGGGCGGGGTATACCTGGTGAACGTCGCGGACGGCCCGCCGCTGCGGGTGATCGGGCGGGCAGTCAGCACGGTGCGTTCAGCGTTCAGGGAGGCGTGCGTGGTCGCGGAGCCGGGCGTGATGCGGGGACGCCGGCTCGGGAACTTCGTGCTCGCCGCCGGTGACCAGCCGCTGCCGCTCGACGACCTGCGGCGGCGGACCGCGGCCGACCCCTTCCCGGCGCGCGTCGCCGACGGGGCCGAGCTGGCCCGCCTCGCCGCCGCGGCCCCGGTCGTCACCGACAGCGCGGCCCCGGGCGACCCTCCCGCGCGGTCCGCCACGGCGGGCGCGAGCGCGCCCGCGGCCGGCACCTAGGAGTTCACCGGGAAGCCCAGGTTCACCCCGCCGTGGCTGGGATCGAGCCAGCGGGACGTGACCACCTTGCCGCGGGTGTAGAAGTGCACGCCCTCGGCGCCGTGCACGTGGGTGTCGCCGAACAGCGACGATTTCCAGCCGCCGAACGAGTAGTACGCCATCGGCACCGGGATCGGCACGTTGACGCCCACCATCCCCACGCTCACTTCTGACACGAAGCGCCGCGCGGCGCCGCCGTCATTGGTGAAGATCGCCACGCCGTTGCCGTACGGGCTGTCGTTCACCAGCGCGACCGCGGCCTCGTACGACGGCGCGCGCAGCACTGAGAGCACCGGGCCGAAGATCTCGTCGGTGTAGCAGCTCATCTCCGGCGTGACGTGGTCGAGCACGCTGGGCCCGAGCCAGAACCCGCCGGCCGCGTCCGGCCCGCCGCCCACCGGGTGGGAGCGCCCGTCCACGACCAGCGATGCCCCGGCCGCCACGCCCGCGTCCAGGTACGCGGCCACCTTGTCCCGGTGCGGGCCGGTCACCAGCGGGCCCATCTGCGACTGGTCGTCGGCGCCGGGGCCGACGACGAGCGGCCGGGCGCGTTCGGCGATCTTGGCGACGAGATCGCCGGCGACCGGCTCGATGGCGACGATCGCGGAGATCGCCATGCAGCGTTCGCCGGCGGATCCGAAGCCCGCGGACACCGCCGCGTCGGCCGCGAGGTCGAGGTCCGCGTCGGGCAGCACGACCATGTGGTTCTTGGCGCCGCCGAGCGCCTGCACCCGCTTGCCGGCGCGCGTGCCCGTCTCGTACACATGCCGCGCGATCGGCGTCGAGCCGACGAAGCTCACCGCGCCCACATCGGGGTGGGCGAGCAGCGCGTCCACCGCGACCTTGTCGCCGTGCACGACGTTGAACACGCCGTCGGGCAGGCCGGCTTCCGCCCACAGCCGGGCCAGCAGGACCGCGGCGGAGGGGTCCTTCTCGGAGGGCTTGAGCACGAACGTGTTGCCGCACGCGATCGCGATCGGGAACATCCACATCGGCACCATGGCCGGGAAGTTGAACGGCGTGATGCCCGCCACGACGCCGACCGGCTGCCTGATCGAGTACGAGTCGACCCCGGTCGACACGTTCTCGGAGAAGCCGCCCTTGAGCAGGTGCGGGATGCCGCAGGCGAACTCGATGACCTCGAGGCCGCGCCCGACCTCGCCGGCCGCGTCGGCGGCGACCTTGCCGTGCTCGGCGGTGATCAGCTTCGCGAGTTCGGTGGTGTGGCTCTTGACCAGCTCACGGAAGGCGAACAAGATCGTCGCCCGCTTGGTCAGGCTGGTGGCGCGCCAGGCGGGCAGCGCCTGCGCGGCCGCGGCCACCGCGGCGTCCACGTCCGCTTCGCCGGCGAAGTCGACGTGCCAGGTGACCTGGCCGGACGCCGGGTCGTAAACGTCGCCGTGGCGGGCGGCCTCCCCGGTCCACGGCTTGCCGCCGATCCAGTGCGTTATGTGCTTCACGGTTTGACGGCCTCCGCGTTGACCGCGCGGAGCGCGTCGGTCAGCAGTCCGAGGCCCTCGCGGGCCTCGTCGGCGCTCAGCGTGAGCGGCGGGGCCATCCGCAGCGTGTTCGCGTGCAGGCCGCCCTTGCCGATCAGCAGGCCGCGCTCGCGGGCCGCCTCGAGCGCGCTGGCCGCCAGCGGCGGGCCCGGCTGCCTGGTGCCGGGGTCGACCAGGTCGACGGCGAACATCAGGCCCTTGCCGCGCACCTCGCCGACCACGTCGAGCGTGCCCGCGGCCTCGCGCAGACCGTCGATGATGATGCCGCCCGTGTGCGCCGCGTTGCGCTGCAGGTCGTGGCTGAGCACGTAGTCCAGCGTCGCGTTGGCCGCGGTGGTCGCGACCGGGTTGCCGCCGAACGTGGAGATGCCGTTCCCGCGGATCGCGTCGAGCACGTCGCCGCGGCCGACCACGCCGCCGATCGCGAACCCGTTGGCGAGACCCTTGGCGAACGTCATCAGGTCCGGCGTGATGCCGTGTGCCTCGATGCCCCAGAAGGTGGCGCCGGTGCGGCCCCAGCCGGTCTGCACCTCGTCGGAGATGAACAGGATGCCGTGCTCGTCGAGCACTTCCTTGTACGCCTTGAACAGGCCGTCCGGCGCCATCATGAACCCGCCGACGCCCTGGACCGGCTCGGCGATCAGCGCGCCGACGTCGCGCGCGTTGATCCCGCCGGCCAGCAGCGCCCGGAGGTCGGCGACGCAGGCGTCGATGAACCGGGCGTCCGGGAGCCCCGCGTAAGGCGGCAGCTGCCGGTCGCTGCCATGCAGGTAATGGGTCCCGAACGGGTCATTGCTGCTCGCCTTCCACGTCGCGTTGCCCGTGATGGCGACGGTGCCGAAGGTGCGGCCGTGGTAGCTGCCCCGCATCGCCAGCACCTGGTTCGCCTTGCGGCTGATCAGGGCGGCGGCGAGGGCGGTCTCGTTCGCCTCGGAGCCGGAGTTCGTGAAGAACACCTTGGCGTTCTCGATGCGGCTGAGCCTGGCGATCTTCTCGGCGAGCTCGACCTGGCTGCGAATCAGGTACAGCGTGGACGTGTGCACGACGCCGGTGCTGAGCTGGCGCTCGACCGCCTCGCGGACCTCCGCGACGTCGTAGCCGAGCATGTTCGTCAGGATCCCGGCGAAGAAGTCCAGGTAGCCACGGCCGTTAGCGTCGGTCACCCGGCAGCCCTTGCCGCTCACGATCTCGATCGGCTGTTCGTAGTACAGGCCGGCCCAGCTGGGGATGACCGCCCGGTGGCGGGCGAGAAGATCAGACATGGCTTCAGTGTCCGTCGTGCTCGCGTTGCCGCCTAGCTACGATGTGTTGCCGATATCGCTGAAGTTTTTACATCCTGTAAGGTCGGTGGTGATGCCGCTGACCTTGCGCGATGTGCTGGCGCTCGACGCCGTCCAGGCCGGCCGGCCCGTGGTCGTGGCCGCCCCGGACCGGCTCGACGTCGCCGTCCGCTGGGTGCACGCCGCCGAGGTGTCGGACGTGGGGCGGCTGCTGCGGGGCGGCGAGCTGGTGCTGTCGACGGGGATCGCGCTGCCGTCCTCGGCCGCGCGGCTGACCGAGTACGTGGCGGGTCTCGCCGCGGCGGGGGTCACCGGGCTGGCGATCGAACTGGGGCAGCGCTATGTGGGCGCGCTGCCCGGCCCGCTCGTGGCGGCGGCGGCCGAACGGGGCGTGCCGCTGATCGTGTTCGAGCGCGAGGTGCCGTTCGTCGCGATCACCGAGGCGGTGCACGCCCGGATCATCGACGCGCAGCTCGGCGAGTTGCAGGCCGCGCGGCGGGAGTCGATCGAGCGGCAGGCCCACCGCATGCTGATCGGGGCGGTCATCGCCCAGCCGGAGCTGGCGGCGGGGGTCGCCACGGCGCGCGCGGAGGCGATGGGCGTGCCGGTGACGGGGCGGCGGCTGGTGGCGGCGGTGGCCCGGATACCAGACGCCGGGGCCTGGCTGGCGGCGCAGGCGGCCGTGCTCGACGTGGCCGATGCGGTCGCGGGCGCCTGCCGCGACATCCACGTCCCGGCGCTGGTGGGGTCGCTGGACGACGTGCGGGTGGCGGCGCTGCTGTCACTGACGCCGGACCGCCCTGACGCCGGGGTTGAGGCCGGGGTTGACGGAGTGCTGCGGCGGCTCGCCGCGCGGGTCGCCGCGCGGTCGCTTGTTGCTGTTATCGGAGTCGGGTCCGCGGTGACCGTCCCCGCCGGGGACTGGCTGGCCGGCGTGCGGCGGTCGTTCCTGGACGCCCGGGAGGTCGCCGACGCGGCGGTCCGGCACCCGGACGGGCGCGCGTTCTACCGGCTGCCGGACCTGCGGCTGCGCGGACTGCTGCACTTGCTGCGAGACGACGCGCGGCTGGCGACCTTCGCCGAACGGGAGCTAGGGCCGCTGGCCGCCTACGACGCCGCGCACGAGACGGCGCTCATGGACGACCTGGCGTGCTACCTGGAAGCGGGCGGCAACAAGGCGGTCGCCGCCGCGCGGGCACACCTGGCCCGGCCAACGTTCTACCAGCGGCTGCGGCTGATCGAGCACGTGCTCGGCGTGCCGCTGGACTCGGCCGAGTCCCGGACGTCGCTGCACGTGGCGTTGCTGGCACGGCGCTCGGACGGGTAACCGCGGCTCACGAGGCCGCTGACGACAGGAGGTTCGTCAGGTAGTCGCTGGCCGGGGTGGCCGTCGGGTAGCGCTCGTGCGCGAAGTACCACGGCTTGCGCTTGCGGAGCAGCTGCTCGCCTTGCTTCGCCCAGGTGAATCCCGGCTTGCTCAGCACCGTCCGGTAGACCTCGTCGACCGTGCCGGGGTGCGCGGCGGCCAGGCGGCGCAACGGGCCAGGGTAGACGCTGCCGGAGTCCAGGTACCCGACCAGTGCGTCGGCGTAGCGCGGGTCGGCCGCCAGTTCCGGCCGGGTGAACAGCTCTTCCAGCAGGCCGAGATCCGGCAGCAGGCTCATCCCGTCCGTCTCGTCGTAGGCCGCGCCGATCGTGGCCAGGCCGCGCAGCGACTCGGGAATCGCGAAGTACGGCCGGTCCACGCCGGCGGTGACCTCGGGCAGCGGCTTGTCCGGTGAGCGGCGCGCCAGCGCCTTTTCCTGACGGGCCCGGTAGTACTCGTTGATGCGGCTTTCCGCCTCGCCGGCCGGGATGATCACCTGGTCGCTGCCGAAGAACTCGACGAACTCGTCGCGCTCGGCCCGCATCAGCTCCCAGCCGAGCCGCGCCTTCTCCGGGTTGCGGAACGCGAGCAGCGGGCGCGACGCCAGCCACTCGAGCGCCAGTTCCGCGACCACCCGGGCGTGCGCGCGCGGGAACGGGCTCATGGCGCCGGAGACGAGCCAGGCGTCCGCCGTCAGCGGCACGAGGCGGGCCAGGATGAAGTCGCCGTCGGCGCCGATCCCCGCGAAGTCCGCCGAGGAGTACACGCGGTATTCCAGCTCATCGAGCAGGTTGAACAGCGTGCCGGAATCGCTGGTCCGGCCGCGGAGCTCGAAGATCCCGTCGACCGGGTCACGCCAGCTTTCCAGCATCCGGCGGTCGGACTTACGCAGGTCTTTGCCGCGAGCGGCCAGGAACCGGTCGATCACGCCGGTGCCGTCCGCGAACCGGAACGTCATGATGAAGTCGTCCATGGCGCTGACCCACCGGCTGCTGCCCTTGCGCGGCGCGGCGCCGTCGCTCGCGTCGGCCGCCCTCGCCAGCTCCGGCTCGCGCCACCGGTCGAACCGGGCGCTTTCCGCGAACGCGACGAGCTGTCGCTTCAGCTCACCGCTGTAATCGGCGAGCCGCCGCGGGTCCGCCGCCTGGCCGGGGCCGGTCGCGCTCACGCTCGCGCCGGGCGGGCGGGGAAGCCGCCGGTGGCGATCGGGCCCCAGCGCTCCGGCGTCACGCGCAGCAGCGACTTGCCCTGCTCGACCATGGCCGCGCGGTACTCGGCCCAGTCGGGGTGCTCGCCGGAGATCGAGCGGTAGTAGTCGACGAGCGCCTCGACGGCGACGGGCACGTCAAGCACCTCGGCCCGGCCGTCGACCTGCACCCACGCCTCCCCGAAGTCGTCGGACAGGAACAGCACGCTCACCCGCGGGTCACGGCGCGCGTTCACGGTCTTGGCCCGCTCCGGGTAGGTCGCGATGACGATCCGGCCTTCCTCGTCGACCCCGCACGTGACCGGCGACGCCTGGGGCCTGCCGTCCGCGCGGGTGGTCATCACGATCGCGTGATGCCTGGGCCTGATGAAGGCAAGCAGTTCGTCCCGGCTGACGGCGGTATTGGTCGCGATCTTCCTAGCCACGCCGCTAACCGTATCAACGAGCGGCCACGAGGTCGTGGCTGACCGACTCAATGTCAGGGATCCCGGCCAGGATCATCAGCGTCCGCAGCTCATCGGTCAGCAGCTCGATCGTCCGCCGCACGCCGTCCTCGCCCGCCGCCGCCAGCCCGTAGGCCGCCAGCCGCCCGATCACCACCGCGTCCGCGCCTAGAGCCAGCGCGAGCAGCACATCCGCACCCGTGCGCACCCCGCTGTCCAGCAGCACCGGCGCCCGGCCGCCGACCGCCGCCGCCACCTCGGGCAACGCGTCCAGGCTCGCCGGCGACGGATCCACCTGGCGGCCGCCGTGGTTCGACACCAGCACCGCCGACGCGCCCGCGGCCAGCGCCGCCGTCGCCGCCTCGGCGGTCAGGATCCCCTTCGCGATCCACGGCAGGTCCTGCCGCGCGGCTTCCTCCGCGAGCCGATCCCACGTCCACGCCGGGTTCTCCGCGGTCACTCCGAGCCGGAACATGTCGTTCGCGGTCGGCGTCCCGTCGTCGAGCTCATTACCCAGCCAGATGCCGCGGTCCAGCCGGAACCGGCCCATCTTGGTGCGCACCCGGTAGCCGGTCAGCGGGCAGTCCACGGTCACGCACAGCGCCTCGTAGCCCGCCGCACGCACCCGCTTGGCCGCGTAGCCGAAGGATTCATACGGGTGCACCTGGGCTATCCGGGCGGCCGCGGGCGCCGCCGACCGGACCGTCTCGTAGGAGAACGACCCGACCTCCGGCACGATCGACAGCGTCCCGCACGCCGCGTTCGCCCGGGCGACCGACTGGTGCCCGTCCGGCCAGAAGAGCCTGTCACCACCGAACGGAGCCGTCATGACTGGCACGCTGAGCGGCATCCCGAGAATGGTGGTCGACGTGTCCGGAGCGCTCACGCCGCTCATCGGCCGCGGCCTGATCACCCACCGGCCGAACGCCTCCCGGTTCGCCCGGAGCGTCGACTCTGTCCCCGCCCCGCTCTCCAGGTACATCGCCGCGGTTGGCGGCAGCCGCCGCAGCGCCTCCGCGTGAATCTCCTCAAGTGCGACAAAGTCCGCGTCCGGCATTGGCTTACCGTATCAACGATGAACGAGACACTGCTGCGCCCGGATCTGTCTCCGCTGCGCGGTTCCCGCGACTTCCGCGCGGTGTTCGTCAGCCGGACCGTCGCGACGCTCGGCGCCCAGGCCGCCGATGTCGCGCTGCTCGTGCAGGCGAAACAGCTCACGGGGTCACCGCTGATCGTCGGCCTGCTGGGGATCGCCGAACTCGTGCCGCTGCTGATCTTCGGGCTGTACGGGGGAGCGCTCGCCGACCGGTTCGACCGGCGGACGCTGATGCGCTGGTGCGAGCCGGGGATGGCGGCCTGCGCCGCCGCGCTGCTGGGCAACGCGCTGCTGCCGCGTCCCGCGCTGTGGCCGCTGTTCGCGGTGGCCGCGCTGCTGACCGCGATCGCGTCGCTGCAGCGCCCGTCGTTCGAGGCCGCGCTTCCCCGGCTGGTGCCGGACGGCCAGCTCACCGCGGCGGTCACGCTGATGGCGATCGCGCAGAACGCGGGCTTCCTCGCCGGTTCCTCACTCGGCGGCGTGCTGGCCATCACGCCGGGTCCGTGGCTGGTGTACGCGCTGGACGCGGCGGGGTTCGCGGTGTCGTTCTTGATGCTGGGCCGGCTGCCCGCCATCGCGCCGACGCCGGACGTCAGGGCCGGCGCCACGGCGGGCGCCACGGCGGGCGAAGGTCAGGCCGGGAAGCCCGCGCTGCGGCAGATCTGGACCGGGCTGCGGTACGCCGTCACGCGCCGGGACCTGCTGGGCTCTTACCTCGCCGATCTGTCCGCGATGATCTTCGCCTACCCGAACGCGCTGTTCCCGTTCATGGCGGTGACCCTGCACGCGCCATGGTCGGCGGGCCTGATGTTCGCCGCGCCGTCGGCCGGCGCGTTCGTGCTGTCGGTCACTAGCGGCTGGATGAACCGCGTCCGGCGGCACGGGCTCGCGATCGCGGTCTCGGCGGCGGTGTGGGGGGCCGGGATCGCGGCGTTCGGACTCGCCCCGGACATCTACGTGGCGCTCGCGTTCCTGGTGATCGCGGGTGGCGCGGATGAGAGCAGCGGGATCTTCCGCGACATGCTGTGGAAGCGGAGCATCCCCGACCACCTGCGCGGCCGGATGGCCGGCGTGGAACTGCTGAGCTACGGCGCCGGCCCGCCCGCGGGCCAGCTACGGTCGGGCGTGATGGCGAGCACGTTCGGCCAGCGGTTCTCGCTGACGTTCGGCGGCCTGGCCTGCGTCGCCGCGGTCGGAGTCGTCTGCGCGGCGCTGCCGGCCTTCACGCGCTACAGCGCCAAGCCGCCGGAGCCCGCGCCCGTAACGCAGGAAAGCCGCCCCTGATCGGGGCGGCTTTCCTGTAATGGTGTTCCGGCGGTGTCCTGCTCTCCCACGAGGCCTCCCTCGCAGTACCATCGGCGCTGAAGGGCTTAACTTCCGGGTTCGGGATGGGACCGGGTGTTTCCCCTTCGCTGTGGCCGCCGGGAACGCTATGGAGATGTACGGCTCCGGCCGTATCCCCGGAACCACATAGTGAACGCGAGCAAAAAGATCAGGTGCAGAGCCAAGCCCTCGGCCTGTTAGTACCGGTCAGCTGCACCCCTTGCGGGGCTTCCACTTCCGGCCTATCAACCCAGTCGTCTGGCTGGGGGCCTTACCCGGTCTAGCCGGTGGGAGGCCTCATCTTGAGGCGGGCTTCCCGCTTA
>DASZKN010000005.1:0-2993 GCA_035552855.1 Trebonia sp.
CGACGGCGCCCCGCTGGTGGGGACGCTGAAGGGCGCGGCCAGGATCGCCATCGCGGGCTACGTGGCCGGCGGCCGCGCGACCCTGAAGGCGATCGAGGCCGGCGGCTACGATGTCCTGCGCAGCACGCCGCGGCCGGGCAAAGCCGACACGCTCGCCATGATGGCGAGCTGCTACTTCAAGGGGAGGTGACGGTGGACGCCGAAGAGGCCTACGCCCAGTGCGAGCAGATCACCTGGGAGCAGGCAAGGAACTTCGCCTACGGCATCAGGCTGCTGCCGCCGGACAAGCGCCGTGCCCTCGCGGCGGTCTACGCCTACGCGAGAAGGATCGACGACATCGGCGACGGCGACCTGCCCGCGGGGGAGAAGACGACGCAGCTTGAGGCCGCCCGGCAGCAGGTTCGCACGCTGGTCGCCAAGGTCAAGGGCGACACGAGCGCGGTGCTCGACGACAGCGACCCCGTGCTGGTCGCGCTCACCGACGTGGGCGCACGCTCCTTTGTACCGGGGGTGCGGGGGGCGTCCCCCGCAAGCCAACACGTACCGCTTGAGGCGTTCGAGGAGCTCATCGACGGCTGTCTGGCCGACGTCAACCAGGCGCGCTACGACACGTTCGACGACCTGCTCTGGTACTGCCGCTGCGTCGCTGGCAGCGTCGGGCGGCTCAGCCTGGGCATCTACGGCACCACGCACCCGGAGGTCCAGAACAAGCTGGCCGACGACCTCGGCGTCGCGCTGCAGCTGACCAACATCCTGCGCGACGTCCGCGAGGACTTCCTCAACGACCGCGTCTACCTGCCCAGGGAAGACCTGGACAAGTTCGGCATCGAGTTCGCGCCGTTCGGCTCGCCGGAGCCGTTCCCGAGCGAGACGATGCAGGCCAGGTTCGCCAACCTGGTCGAGTTCGAGGCCAACCGTGCCCGCGAGTGGTACGGCAGCGGGCTGCGGCTGCTCGCCACCATCGACCGGCGCAGCGCGGCGTGCACGGGCGCGATGGCGGGCATCTACCGCCGCCTCCTGGAGCGGATCGCGCGCAACCCGCACGCCGTCCTTGAGGGTCGCATGTCCCTGCCGGGCGGCGAGAAGGCCCTCGTCGCGGCGCAGGCGCTGGCCGGGCTCGACCGGTGGAAGTACCGCAAGGGCGCTCAGCCAGGGGGAGCCCAGCCCAGGGGAGCCCGGCCTAAGGAAGTACAGCGGTGAAGGTAGTGGTGATTGGCGGCGGCCTGGCCGGCATCACCGCCGCGGTCGCCCTCGCCAAGGCGAACCACGAGGTCACGCTGCTTGAGGCCAAGCCCAGGCTGGGCGGCGCGACGATGTCGTTCAACCGCGACGGCCTGGTCGTCGACACCGGACAGCATGTGTTCCTGCGCTGCTGCACCGCCTACCGCGGCCTGCTCGACCGGCTCGGCGTGGCGGCGCACGCGCCGCTGCAGCCCCGCTTCGCCGTCACGGTGGTGGCACCGGGCAAGCGGGCGGCCCTGAAGCGGCGCCGCATCCCAGCGCCCTTGCACATGCTTCCCGCCCTGCTCGGCTACCCGTT
This sequence comes from Trebonia sp., assembly GCA_035552855.1. GTDB lineage: Bacteria > Actinomycetota > Actinomycetes > Streptosporangiales > Streptosporangiaceae > Trebonia. The sequence goes on from DASZKN010000005.1 coordinate 1,541, forward strand.
CCTTAACACGGCGGAACGGCTTCGGCTTGCCCGCGCCGCGCTCGCCTTCCGCCGTCTGAGCGAGTCAGACCCCAAGACGGACGAGCTCAGGCTCGGCGACTGGCTCGAAGCGCACGGCCAGGACGAACGCACCAGGCGCGTGCTCTGGGACCTGTTCTCGGTCTCCTCGCTGAACGTCCCCGGCGACGACGCGAGCCTCGCGCTCGCCGCCGTCGTGGTGAAGACGGGCCTGCTCGGCGACGCGGACGCGGCCGACATCGGCGTGCCCGCGCTGCCGCTCGGCGAACTGCACGGCACCGCGGCCGCCCGCGTGCTCGGCAAGCTCGGCGCGGCGGTCCGCCTGCAGACCAAGGTCGCCGCCATCGAGCCCACGGGCGGGGTTTCCGGGGGGTTTGGGGGGGTGGTCCCCCCGGGCGAGCAGGGCGAGGGCGGGTTCCGCGTCAGGCTGGCGCGCTCCGACGCCGAGGGTGACGACGCGGGGGAGGATCTCGTCGTCGCGGACGCCGTCGTGCTCGCGGTGCCGCACGAGCAGGCAGCGAAGCTGATGCCCGCGGGCGCGCTGCCCGCGGAGACCGTCGACGGCTGGGCGGGCCTCGGCGCCGCACCGATCGTGAACGTGCACGTCATCTACGACCGCAAGGTGATGGACGTGCCGTTCGCCGCGGCCGTCGACTCCCCGGTGCAGTGGGTGTTCGATCGCACGCGGATCTCCGGCCTGCACGCGCGCGCCAGTGCCGGCCAACACAGTGACGGCCAGTACCTGGCGATCTCGTTGTCGGCCGCCGACGAGTACGCGAACGAGCCGGTCGCCGAGCTGCGCGAGAAGTTCGTGCCCGCGCTCGCCGACCTGTTCCCCGCGGCCAAGGACGCGACCGTGACCGAGTTCTTCGTCACCCGCGAGAAGCGGGCGACGTTCCGCCAGGTACCCGGCACCGCGAAGCTTCGCCCGAAGGCCGCGACCGGGCTGCCCAGGCTGGTGCTGGCGGGCTCGTGGACGGACACCGGCTGGCCGGACACGATGGAGGGCGCGGTCCGCAGCGGCCTGAACGCCGTCATCGCCCTCCACGACACGCAAGAGCCGTGGACCCCGACCGCAAACCCGGATAGCGCCGTGGCCCGCAGCGCCGAACCTATTGACGCCGTGGTCCCCAGCGCCGAGGGCGAAATAGCGCCGGGGGCCGCACCCGCAACGGCGGTAGCCCTGCCAGAACCGGCAAATGCCGAAATTTCGGGTGAGGTTGCCGAGCCGGCCCCGGCGGTTGCCGAGCCGGCCCCGGTGAGTGGACCGATTGATGTGTCTAATGAAGTAGGGAACGTAGAAGTGAAGATCGAAGCGGATGAGAGGGAGGTGCGCTCGTGACGGTTGTGATGCCCGCTGGTGTTGCCGTGGCGCGTGACCTGGTCGGCCCGGCCACGGAGGCCGCGATTAACCGGCTGACCCCGCGTGTTCGCC
>DASZKN010000006.1:0-10946 GCA_035552855.1 Trebonia sp.
ATGCATGAGCTTCGTGCGCATGGAGGGCTTCCCTTCGTTGGGTTATGCCTTCACTGGGTCCTGTTGACCGGCCTGATGGGGCCCCGGAGACCGGCCAGCATGCGCATGCTTTATCTATGTGATTGTGAACGCAAACAACTGAAAAGTCACGCATTAGCCGAGAGAAACTCAGGGATTCCCGAGAACTAGCTGACGATCGTGAGAACGTGCACATCGGACGGCGCGGCCGGCCTGCCGTCTTGGCGCGGACGCCCGGCCGGCCGCCGGGCGGGCGCGCCGACGGGCCGCATCGGCCCGCCGCCGGTCCCGCGAGCCTAGCTCCGGTTCCCGCGGAGGGCGACACGCCGATGCTATGAGATCGTTATCTATCCCCGGACGGACACGCTCCGCTGCAAAAGATCTTGCTAAGACGGAGCGGCCGGCGAGCGGGCGCGGAGGATTCCCCAGTTCGCAGCGGCTATGCGATCAGACCGCTGGCGCAGCGAGTTCGAAACGCGGCAAAACGTGACGTAGCTGGGTGAACGCACCGGAACCGCCAGGGGACCGCCCGTGGTCTGGCGCCCGAACTCCGCTTTGCCGTTGGGACTCCAGGTCGCTAACGTAGCGACAGCGGACCCGGGGGTCCAAGTAGAGAACGTGTCAGCCCGGGGAAGGCGGACACGGTACCAACGGGTCCCTGGGTCCCTTAACTGTCCGCTTTACTCGGCGTCCGCACCGGCCTCGTCCGCGCTCTTCTCGTCGGCGCTCTTCCCGTCAGTGCCCGCCTGCATGGTTCCCTCGATCACGGCCTCCGCGACCTTGCGCATCGTCAGCCGGCGGTCCATCGACGTCTTCTGGATCCAGCGGAACGCCTGCGGCTCGCTCATCCCATGCTCGGACTGCAGCAGCCCCTTGGCGCGGTCGAGCAGCTTGCGCACTTCCAGCCGGTCACGCAGCGTGCCCACTTCGGAGTCAAGCGCCCGGATCTCGGCGAACCGGCTGACCGCCATCTCGATGGCGGGCACCAGGTCAGCCTTGGTGAACGGCTTCACCAGGTAGGCCATCGCGCCGGCGTCACGGGCTCGCTCGACGAGTTCACGCTGCGAAAAGGCGGTGAGGATGACCACCGGCGCGATGCGGTCGGCGGCGATCCGCTCAGCGGCGGATATCCCGTCGAGCACCGGCATCTTCACGTCGAAGATGGCCAGATCGGGCCGCAGGCTCGTCACCTTTTCCACCGCGGCCTCGCCGTCGGCGGCCTCGGCGACGACCGAGTAGCCTTCCTCTTCCAGCATTTCCTTGAGGTCCAGGCGGATAAGCGCCTCATCCTCGGCGATCACGACACGCAACGCGTTCTGGCTCACGTCTCAGAGCCTACAGTCCGCCGCCGTGTTGTCCGCGAGCAGCCGCCCGGCCATGGCGGAAGCCACAAGCCGCGGCGGCTACCGGCAGACCCGTCGCAGCCGGTAGATTGGGGAGCGTCGCGGCCCGTCCGCCGCGGCGCGGTGAGCCGATCTGGATGGTGAATTCGGACACATAGCACAAGTCCCGATTATGCCGGAATGGTGGAACGGCATACACGGATGCCTCAAAAGCATCTGCCCGCAAGGGCATGCGGGTTCGAATCCCGCTTCCGGCACCCAGCATCGCAGGTAGTTAGCTCTTTACCGAAATGACGGTGATGCGCGTCCACGCGCCGAGGTTGATGTAGTCACCGTCGCGCAGCACGTCGATCGCCGCGGACGTGGCCGCCCGCGCCTCGATCATCTTCGTCCGCGGCGAGCCCATCGACCCGGAGCAGTCGACGATGATGATCTCCGCGCTGCCCGTGCCGTCGGACGCGGCGGACGGCGCGTCGCCGGCGGTCACGGTGACGACCGCGCTGACGTCTTGGCCGCCGACCGGCAGGTACGGGTTCTGGTCGATGTCGACGGTGAAGCCGGGCAGGCTCATCGGCTGTCTCTCCTCGATAACATCTCGGGCCCGGCGGGCGGGTACGGCGCGAGCACGACGGTGATGTTGTCCATGCCGCCCTCGTCGATCGCGAACTTCACGAGCGCGGCGGCCGCGGTAAGCGGCTGCGTCAGCGCGGTGGGCAGGGCCAGCGCCGCCAGCCCGCCGGGATCCTGGCGGTAGTTCCACAGCCCGTCCGAGCAGACCGCCACCACGCCGGGTCCCGGCGGGGTGAACCGCGCCACGTGAGGCTCCAGGTCGGGCTGGTCGGCGCCCAGCCACCGGGTGATGACGTGTGCCTGGGGCAGCGTCATGGCCTGCTCGGCGCTGGCGAGGCCGGCCGCGACGATCTCCTCGGCGAGCGAATCATCCGTCGTGAGGCACGACGATTCCGCGCCGTCGGCGGCCAGCCAGTACACGCGGCTGTCGCCGAGCCAGCACACGGTGACCGCGTCATGCGTCACGATCGCCGAGACGAAAGTGGCCGCGGGCGCCCCGTCGGGGCCGCCCAGACCGGACAGCGCGCCGCCGCCGGCGCGGGCGGCGTCCGCCGATACCCGCTCCGGGTCACCGCCGCCGCGCACGCCCGACAGCAGCACCCCGATCGCGGCCCGGGCCGCGGTCAGCGAGGCCTCGTCGGCGCGCGGTGCCGAGGAGACGCCATCGCAGACCACGGCCAGCACGGTCGGAGACGCCGGCCCCCCCGCCGACGCCAGCGCCATCGCGTCCTCGTTGCGCGCGTGACGCAGGCCGCGGTCGGAGACGCCGGCCGCCACGCCGATGTCGAGTTCCACGTGATCCCGCCCGGCCGGCACTTTGCGGCCGCAGGACTCGCAGTAACCGTCCGCGGTGACGGCGGGCGGCGGTACGGACTCATCGGCCGCGCAGGCCGGGCATTCAACGGCGTCCCCGCCCGTCCCCGCGCTGTCCACCGCCGACGTCAGCTCGGCGCCGCATGCTTCGCAGAAACCGTCGGTCTCGCCAACCGGCTCCCCGCAGGAAGGACAGGCGGCCGTCATGTCCAGGTCCTCGGCCGGATCTCATTCGCCATGTCCACAAGTTCTACCCTGCGAACGGGGTCTGGTGTGAGGCTTGCCAGCGCACGATAGCCACGTTCTAGCCCGGACCGCAGCGCGCGCTCGGTCGGCTCGTAACCGAGGATGCGCGTGTCGCCGGGCGGCGCCGGCCGCGCCGGGGCTGCGGCGCGCGTCGGCTAGTCGCGCTGCCCGGTTCCGGTCAGGGGTGCCGTCCGGTTCCGGTCAGGATTCGACGGCGTCGCCGATCCGGTGCACCCGCAGGGCGTTCGTCTTGCCCGGGCTGCCGGGCGGGCTGCCCGCCACGATCACGACCTTGTCGCCGATCGCGCACCGGCCGAGGCGGAGGAGCGCGCTGTCGACCTCGCGGGCCATGTGGTCGGTGTGCTCGACGGTCGGCACGATGAAGGTCTCGACGCCCCATGTCAGGGCCAGCTGGCTCCTGGTGGCCGACTCCGTCGTGAACGCGAGCAGCGGGATCGGCGAGCGGTACCTGGCGAGGCGGCGCGCGGTCTCGCCGGTCATCGTGAACGCCACGAGCGCCTTCGCGCCCACAATCGCCCCGACTTCGGCCGCCGCGCGGGCGATCGCGCCGCCCGTGGTGGTCGGCACCCGCGTCAGCGACGCCTCGGCGTGCAGGCAGTGCTGCTCGGTCGCGACGATGATGCGGGCCATCGTGGCCACGGTCTCGACCGGGTACGCGCCCACGCTCGTCTCGGCGGAGAGCATGACCGCGTCGGCGCCCTCGACCACCGCGCCGGCCACGTCGGAGACCTCGGCCCGCGTCGGGCGGGGCGCGGAGATCATCGACTCAAGCATCTGGGTGGCCACGATCACCGGGCGAGCCCGCTCGGCGGCCAGCGCGATCGCGCGCTTCTGCACCGCCGGGACCTGCTCGAGCGGCAGTTCCACGCCGAGGTCACCGCGCGCGACCATGATCCCGTCGAACGCGTCGACGATGTCGGGCAGGACCTGCACCGCCTCTGGCTTCTCGATCTTTGCGATCAGCGGCACCTGGCGGCCCATGTCGCTCATGATCTTGCGGGCGAGCGCCGCGTCGTCCGGCGAGCGGACGAACGACATCGCGACGATGTCCGCGCCGACGGCGAGCGCCCAGCGCAGGTCCGTCTCGTCTTTCGCGGTGAGAGCGGGGGCGCTGACGACGACGCCGGGCAGGTTGATGCCCTTGTGGTCGGAGACTTTGCCGCCCACGACCACCCTGGTGACGACCCGCGGGCCGGAGACGCCCGTGACGTCGAGCTGCACGTTGCCGTCGTCGATCAGGACCCGGTCGCCGATCTTCACGTCGTCGGCCAGGCCGAGATAGGTCGTGGAGGCCTCGTGCTCCGTGCCGGGAATGTCGTCGGTCGTGATAACGAACTCGTCGCCGACCCCGAGCCGGATCGGACCGCCCGGGAAGACACCGAGGCGTATCTTTGGTCCTTGCAGGTCGGCGAGGACGCCCACGCTCCGGCCGGTCGCGTCGCTGCCGGCGCGGACGCGCCGGTAGGCGGCCAGGTGGTCCTCGTGGGTTCCGTGGCTGAGGTTGAGGCGGGCGACGTCAAGTCCGGCACTGATCAGCGCCGTCATCCGTTCCTGGCTCGCGGTCGCTGGCCCCAGGGTACAGACGATCTTTGCGCGGCGGGTCATGCTAGATCCCCTTCCAGTGGTCTATACCACCGTAGCCGGCGAGACATCGGGACGTGACCCCGGCCACACAAGATCACATTATGGTCAGCTCGCGTATCGCGGCGCGGGCGGGGCCGGCGCGGGATTGCCGACCCAGCGGGCGTAATCCGCCCGCCACTGCCCGTCGGTGCGCAGCCCGTTCCCGGCCCGGGCGACGACGGGAAGCGGGCGGGTGATCTTGGAAAGCGGGCCGGGGCGGGCGGGCCGAGGCGAGCGGGTGATCTTGGAACAGCGGGCCAGGCGGCGCGGGGGGCGCTACGTCAGCGGGCGGGCCGTGGACGGGATCGCCATCGGCAGCGCCGGGCGCGGCAGGCCGCGCAGGTGCTGGTCGACGGCCGCCGCCGCCGACCGGCCCTCCGCGATCGCCCAGACGATCAGCGACTGGCCGCGGCCCATGTCACCGGCCACGAACACGCCGGGCACCGACGTCTCGTACGACGGCGTGCGCGCCACGTTCCCGCGCGCTTCGAACTCCACGCCGAGGTCAGCAAGCAGCCCGGGCCGCTCCGCGCCGGTGAAGCCCATCGCGAACAGCACCAGCTCGCACGGGATCTCCCGCGCCGTGCCGGGCACGGGCACGAACCGGCCGTCGGCGAACTCGACCTCGGACAGCCGCATGGCCCGGACCTCACCGGTGACGGGGTCGCCGAGGAACTCCTCCGTCGACGCGGCGTAGACCCGGTCGCCGCCCTCCTCGTGCGCCGAGGACACCCGGTAGATCAGCGGGTACGTCGGCCACGGCTGGTGGCCCGCCCGCGACTTCGGCGGCCGCGGCATGATCTCCAGCTGGGTGACCGACCGCGCGCCGTGCCGCAGCGCCGTGCCGAGGCAGTCCGCCCCGGTGTCGCCGCCGCCGATGATCACGACGTTCTTGCCCGCGGCGCTGACCGGCGACGCGGTCCCGTGCCGGTTGGCCAGCGGCAGGTAGTCCATCGCCTGGTAGACGCCGGCCAGCGCACGGCCCGGCACCGGCAGGTCACGCGGCACCCGCGCGCCGCCCGCGAGCACGACCGCCGAGAACCCTTCGAGCTGGGCGGCCGACTCCACGGGCACGCCGGTCTCGAACACGGTCCCCTCGGCCGCCATCTGGGCGAGCCGCCGGTCCAGGTGCGACTTCTCCATCTTGAACTCGGGGATGCCGTACCGCAGCAGGCCGCCGGGCTTGTCGTCCCGCTCGAAGACCGTGACCGCGTGGCCGGCCCGGGTGAGCTGCTGGGCGGCGGCGAGGCCGGCGGGCCCGGAGCCGACGACCGCCACGGACCGCCCTGACGACGACGCCGGCGGCATGGGCACCACGTCGCCGGACGCCCACGCCCGGTTGATGATCTCGACCTCGACCTGTTTGATCGTGACAGGCTCAGCGTTGATCGCGAGGACGCAGGCGGACTCGCACGGCGCCGGGCACAGCCGCCCGGTGAACTCGGGGAAGTTGTTGGTCGCGTGCAGCCGGTCGGCCGCCTCCGCCCAGTCGCCCCGGTACACCAGGTCGTTCCACTCGGGGATCAGGTTCCCGAGCGGGCAGCCGTTATGGCAGAACGGGATGCCGCAGTCCATGCAGCGCGCCGCCTGCCGCTCGATCCGGTCGGTGGCGAACGGCTCGTACACCTCACGCCAGTCCGAGATCCGGACGTCGACCGGCCGCCGCCGCGGCGTCTCGCGGGCGGTCGTCAAGAATGCCTTGGGGTCTCCCATGATCAGTTACTCCTCACCCGTGCGCCGCGGCCATGACGGCCTCGTTGACGTCCCGGCCCTCGGCCTCGGCGGCCGAGGCCGCCGACAGGACGCGCTTGTAGTCCTTGGGCATGACCTTCGCGAACCGCTCCGCCGACGTCTCCCAGGAGTCCAGGAGCGACCCGGCGACCGGCGAGCCGGTCTCCGCGCGGTGCCGCGACACCACGTCGAAGAGGAAGTCGACGTCGCTGCCCTCGAGCGGATCGAGGTCCACCATCTCCGTGTTCAGCCGGACCGTCGCGAGGTCGAGCACGTACGCGATGCCGCCGGACATCCCGGCCGCGAAGTTGCGCCCGGTCGGCCCGAGGATCACCGCGCGCCCACCGGTCATGTACTCGCAGCCGTGGTCACCGACGCCCTCGGCGACGGCGAGCGCGCCGGAGTTGCGGACGCAGAACCGCTCGCCCACCACGCCCCGCAGGAAGATCTCGCCGGCCGTCGCGCCGTAGCCGATCACGTTGCCCGCGATCACCTGCTCTTCGGCCCGGAACGGCGACTCCTGCGCCGGGCGGACGATCAGCCGCCCGCCGGACAGCCCCTTGCCCAGGTAGTCGTTGGCGTCCCCGGTCAGCCGCAGCGTGATGCCGCGCGGCACGAACGCGCCGAACGACTGGCCCGCCGACCCCGTGAACGACACCGCGATCGTGTCGGCCGGCAGCCCCTCGCCGCCCCACCGCTTGGTCACCTCGTAGCCGAGCATCGTGCCCACGGTCCGGTTGACGTTCCTGATCGGCAGCTCCAGGCGGACCGGGCGGCCCTCTTCGAGCGCGCCCTCGGCCAGCTGGATCAGCGTGTTGTCGAGCGCCTTGTCCAGGCTGTGGTCCTGCGTGGTGAGCTGGCGCCGCGCCTCCCCCGGCGCCGGCTGGTGCAGCACCGGCGTCAGGTCCAGCCCGGCCGCCTTCCAGTGCTCGACGGCGAGGGCCGCGTCGAGCAGGTCGACCCGCCCGATCGCCTCGTCGAGCGAGCGGAGGCCGAGAGCGGCGAGGTACTCGCGGACCTCTTCCGCGATGAACTCGAAGAAGTTCACCACGAACTCGGGCTTGCCGGTGAAGCGGCGCCGCAGCTCCGGGTTCTGCGTGGCGACGCCGACCGGGCACGTGTCCAGGTGGCAGACCCGCATCATGATGCAGCCGGACACGACCAGCGGCGCCGACGCGAAGCCGAACTCCTCGGCGCCGAGCAGCGCCGCGATGAACACGTCCCGGCCGGTCTTGAGCTGCCCGTCGACCTGCACGGCGATCCGGTCGCGGAGCCGGTTGCGCAGCAGCGTCTGCTGGGTCTCGGCGAGGCCGAGCTCCCACGGCGCGCCCGCGTGCTTGAGCGAGGTCAGCGGCGCCGCGCCGGTGCCGCCGTCGTGCCCGGAGATCAGCACCACGTCGGCGTGCGCCTTCGACACGCCCGCGGCGACCGTGCCGACGCCCACCTCGGCGACCAGCTTGACGTGCACCCGGGCGGCCGGATTGGCGTTTTTCAGGTCGTGGATGAGCTGCGCCAGGTCCTCGATCGAGTAGATGTCGTGGTGCGGCGGCGGGGAGATCAGGCCGACCCCGGGGGTGGAGTAACGCGTCTTCGCGATCCACGGGTACACCTTGTGCCCGGGCAGCTGGCCGCCCTCCCCCGGCTTCGCGCCCTGCGCCATCTTGATCTGCAGGTCGTCGGCGTTGACCAGGTACTCGCTGGTCACGCCGAACCGCCCGCTCGCCACCTGCTTGACCGCCGACCGCCGCAGGTCGCCGTTCGCGTCCGGGATGAACCGGTCGGGGTCCTCGCCGCCCTCGCCGGTGTTGGACCGGCCGCCCAGCCTGTTCATCGCGATCGCGAGCGTCTCGTGCGCCTCGGCCGAGATCGACCCGTACGACATGGCCCCGGTCGCGAACCGGCGCACGATGCCGGCCACGGACTCGACTTCATCCAGCGGAACGCGCCCCGCCGACTCGCCCCCGCCTTCCACTCCCTTGATCCGCAGCAGGCCGCGCAGCGTGTGCAGCTTCGCTGACTGGTCGTCGATGAGCCGCGTGTACTCCTTGAAGATCTCATACCGGCGGGAGCGGGTCGCGTGCTGGAGCTTGAAGACCGTCTCCGGGCTGAACAGGTGCGGCTCGCCCTCGCGCCGCCACTGGTACTCGCCGCCGGTCTCGAGCCGCCGGTGCGTGAAGCCTTCGGCGCCGGCCGACACCCCGGCCCGCCGCGCCGCCTCCTCCGCGAGCACGTCGAAGCCGACACCGGACAGCCGTGAGGGGGTGCCCGTGAAGCACGCCTCGATGACCTCCGCGCCGAGGCCGATCGCCTCGAAGATCTGCGCGCCCGTGTAGGAGGCGATCGTGGAGACGCCCATCTTGGACATGACCTTCAGGACGCCCTTGCCGAGCGCCTTGATCAGGTTCGCCTCCGCCTGCGGGCGGCTGGTGCCGCCCAGGTCGCCGCGGGCGGCCAGGTCGCGCACGGTCTCGATCGCCAGGTACGGGCAGACGGCGGCGGCACCGTACCCGATGAGCAGCGCGATGTGATGGCACTCGCGGGCGTCGCCCGACTCCACGATCAGGCCGACCCGGGTCCGGGTCTTCTCCCTGATCAGATGGTGGTGCACCGCCCCGGTCAGCAGCAGCGACGGGATCGGGATGAGGTTGCCGCCGGCGCCGCGGTCGGACAGCACGATCAGCCGCGCGCCGTCCTCGATCGCGTCCCGCGCCTCGGTGCAGATCTCCGCGAGCCGCTCCCGCAGCCCCTCGCCGCCGCCGCGCGGGTCGAACAGGCCGTCGATCGTGTGCGCGGCGAAGCCGCGCAGGTTGCCGTCCCCGTTGATGTGGACGAGCTTGGCGAGGTCGGCCTCGCCGATCACCGGGAAGGGCAGCACGATCTGCCGGCAGGACGCCGGGCCCGGCTCGAGCAGGTTCTGCTCGGGGCCGATCGTCCGCGCCAGCGAGGTGATGAGCTCCTCCCGGATGGCGTCCAGCGGCGGGTTCGTCACCTGCGCGAACAGCTGGGTGAAGTAGTCGTAGACCTGCCGCGGCCGGTCCGACAGCGTCGCGATCGGCGTGTCGGTCCCCATCGACCCGATCGGCTCGGCGCCGTTACGTGCCATGGGCGACAGGATGAGCCGCAGTTCTTCTTCCGTGTACCCGAACATGCGCTGCTGCGCCAGCAGGTCCTCGGCCGACGGCACGACCCGCGCCCGCCCGGGCAGGTCGTTCAGGTGGATGAGCCCGGCGTCGAGCCAGTCGGCGTAGGGGTGCTGCCCGGCCAACGCGGCCTTGACCTCCTCGTCCTCGACGATCCGGCCCGCGGCCGTGTCGACGAGGAAGATCCGGCCCGGCTGAAGGCGGCCGCGGCGCACCACCCGCTCGGGCTCGATGTCGAGCACGCCGACCTCGCTGGCCAGCACGACGAGGCCGTCGCTGGTCACCCAGTACCGGCCGGGCCGCAGCCCGTTCCGGTCGAGCACCGCGCCGATCACGCTGCCGTCGGTGAACGAGATCAGCGCCGGGCCGTCCCACGGCTCCATCAGCGTCGCGTGGAACTCATAGAACGCCCGTCGCCTGGCGTCCATCTCCTCGTGGCTCTCCCACGGCTCGGGGATCATCATCAGCAGCGCGTGCGGCAGCGACCGGCCCGCGAGGTGCAGCAGCTCAAGGCACTCGTCGAAGCTGCCCGAGTCCGATCCCTTCGGGTGCACGATCGGGAACAGCCGCTCGATGCCCTTGCCGCTCTTCGACTTCGGGATCAGCGGGCTGGCGAGCATCGCCTCGCGGGCCCGCATCCAGTTCCGGTTCCCCCGGACAGTGTTGATCTCCCCGTTGTGCGCGACGTACCGGTACGGGTGGGCGCGCTCCCAGGACGGGAACGTGTTCGTGGAGAACCGCGAGTGCACGAGCGCCAGGTGCGACTCGAACCGCTCGTCGGACAGGTCGGGGAAGAACGGCTCGACCTGCGGCGCGCCCAGCATGCCCTTGTAGACGATCGTGCGGGAGGACAGGCTCGCGAAGTACACGCCGCCCTCGTGGTCGGCCCGCTTGCGCAGGCAGAACGCCATCCGCTCGAGGTCCAGGCCCGTCTCGCCGGCCGCCCCGCTGACGAACAGCTGCGCCAGGTGGGGCAGCACTGCCCGCGCGCTCGCCCCGCAGGCCATCGGGTCGACCGGGACCGCGCGCCACCCGAGGACGGTGAGCCCTTCATCGGCGGCGAGCTCGGCGATGCGGGCAGTCGCCAGGGCGCGTTCAGTGTCATCGGCTGGCAGGAAGGCGAGCCCGGCGGCGTACCCGCCCGCGGGCGGCAGCGCGAACCCCGTGACCGCCCGGAAGAAACTGTCGGGTAGCTGAGTGAGAATGCCCGCCCCGTCGCCGGTGTCCGGATCGGCGCCCGCCGCGCCCCGGTGCTCCATATTGCACAGGACGCGCAGGGCGCTGGTCACTACATCGTGGCCACCCCGCGCGGCGAGGTCGGCCACGAAACCCACACCACAGGCGTCGTGTTCGAACCGGCTGTCGTACAAACCGTCGGTTGCGGCAGGCACCATCAAATCTCCTGTCGTCTCTGTCCGCTGTCCATGCCATGTTTGCGGTC
>DASZKN010000007.1:0-13301 GCA_035552855.1 Trebonia sp.
GAGGTGAGGCGGCAGGGCGCGTTCGGGATAATCGGGTTTCCGCACTGCTGAGCCGGAGACGTACGCGGCCTTGAAGCGCGTCATGCCCGTCGTGTCCACCTTCAGGTACCCGTTGCCCGGCCGGGACGGCAGCTCGTACGCGTCCGGGACGCCGAGGACGGTGCGGGATTCGGCCGCGGAGAACGTGCGCAGGCCGATCCGGTAGGAAAGCTGCGTCTCCAGGCCGCGAAGGCGCCCCTCCTCGAGCCGCTGGCTCGCGAGCAGCAGGTGCACGCCGAGGGACCGGCCGACCCGGCCGATCATCACGAACAGGTCGATGAACTCCGGCTTCGCGGCCAGCAGTTCGGAGAACTCGTCGAGCACCACGAACAGCGTCGGCATCGGCGGCAGGTTCGCGCCGTCCGCCCGCGCGCGCGCGTAGTCACGCAGCGAGGCGTGGTTCCCGGTGGCGCGGAAGACCTCCTGACGGCGGACGATCTCGCCGTGCAGGGCGTCCCGCATCCGGTCGACGAGCGGCAGTTCGTCCGCCAGGTTCGTGATGACCGCCGACACGTGCGGCAGCGTGTCCAGGCCGAGAAACGTCGCGCCGCCCTTGAAGTCCACGAGCACGAAGTTGAGCTCGCCGGGGTCGTGGGTCAGCGCGAGCGCCAGCACGAGCGTGCGGAGCAGTTCGGACTTGCCGGACCCGGTCGCGCCGACGACCAGGCCGTGCGGGCCCATGCCGCCTTGCGCCGACTCCTTGATGTCCAGCTCGACCGGGTTGCCGTCCGCGTCGGTGCCGATCGGCACCCGGAGCAGCGCGCGCGGGGCGCGCGGCCGCCACAGGGCGGGGACATCGAGCCGCGCCGGATCGGTCACGCCCAGGAGCGCGGCCAAAGAGATGTCGGCGGCGAGCGCGTCCTCGCCCGGCGCGTCCGGGTCCGGCGGCCGGAGCGGGGCGAGCAGCCTGGCGAGGGCTTCGGCTTCGGGCCGGGAGAGCACGTCGGGCACGCCGGCCGGGATCCGCTCGCCGGCGGACAGGCGGTACACCTGTTCCCTGGTCACGTCGAGGCGGAGCACGGCCGGGTCGTGGGGCGGCACCGCGTCGGGCGGCGATGCCTGACCGCCCGGGGTGCCCGCCGCCGACAAGTCGATGATGACCACGCCGTCCACGCCGACGATCTCGCCTTCGACCGGCACGCCGTCGGCCACCACGACGTGGAACGGCAGCGAGCCCGCGTGCGGCCCGGGGGTGAACCGGGGCCGGTCGCGCAGTTCCGCGCCCAGGATGCCGGGCAGCCAGCCGAGACCGGGCACCATCAGCCGGGCCGGCCCCGCGGCGTCCGTCTCGGTCGGGTGCCGGTTGTGCGGGAGCCACTTGATCCACTCCCAGGTCCCGATGCGCTCGCCGCTGGCACAGACGCTGATCGACACGTCGGCGGGCAAGTGGGCGGTCGCGATCTGCGCGATCAGCGCCCTGACCATCCCCGTGGCCGTTTCGCGGTCACCCGACAGGCGAATGCTGCTGACCGAGCTGAGCCGGACCGAGACGGGCAGGGCCGGCACGGACGCGTGGGTACGGATGAAGCTGCGCAGCGCGCCCACGCACAACGGGTCGAGGTCCTCCACCGGCTTGGTGTCCGGCGGCACCAGGCGGATGGCCAGGGCCTGCGGTCCGACCGCGAACCGGGCGTTCAGGAAGCCGGCGCCGCCACGGGCCCGCTGCCATACCTCGCCGGCCAGCGCGAGATCGGTCAGCACGGCCGGGGCCGGCGCGGCGTGTTCCATCGCCGTGCGCTGCTGCTCCGCCGCACGCCTGACCTTGCTCCTGACCTGCGAGAGATACCGCAGGTAATCGCGGCGCAGGCCGTTGAGCTTGACCTTCCGGTCGCCCTTGCCCCGGGCGATCGACCCGACCATCATTCCGACCATGCCGACGCCCATCGCGCCGCTGCCCACGTACTCGATTGAGTTCGAATGGCCGCCGGAGACCATCGCGATCATGCCGATCGCCATGGCGCCCATCGGCAGGTAGGTGAGGGCCTGGGTGAACGTATCCGACGTCTGCTCGGGGATCTCGGGCGGGGACTGCAGGACGATCTCGCCGCCCGGCATCGGCGGCGCCGGCGCCCGGTCCGCCTGGCGGCGCACGACCGGCGGGACGATCCGCGGCACGGGCGTGCCGCGCCTGCTCCGCCACGCGGGCGCACCTTCCCGCGCTGCCGCCGCCGTTCTCATCGTGCCCCCAGTGCCTCAGTGCCTCAGTGCCTCAGTGCCTCAGTGCCGCATGCCGCTGCCTACTAGTGAACCGTCCGCCGGGGCGGACGCGTTCAATTCTGCGGAAAAGAGAGCCGATTTGACCATCACAGACGACACCGACCACGATAATCGCCGGGAGGCGGCGATGAGAGGGCCACGATGAGCACGGCTACTACGAGCGACATTTGCAGGGTGACGGTGGTCGCGCCCCGTCGCCGGGTGGACATCGCCCTGCCCACACAAGTGCCGTTCGCGGACCTGTTCCCCACCGTCGCCCGGTTCTGCGGGCTGGACCACGCGGACCTCGTGCGGGAGCCGGGGGGCTGGGTGCTGCAGCGGCTCGGCCACCCGCCGTTCGGCCTGTCGGCCACGGTCGCCTCCGCGGGCGTGCACGACGGCGAAGTGATCTACCTGCGGCCCAAGTCGGTCGAGATGCCACCGGTAATCTCCGACGACATCGCGGACGAGATCGCCGGCGTGCACAACGGGCCGGGCCGGTGGACAGCCGCCGACGCGCCCTGGGTGGCCATCGGCGCGAGCGCCGCCGGGTTGCTGGCCGGCGCCGTGCTGCTCGCCCGGTCGGGGCCGCACTGGACGGTGCCCGCGATCGTCGCGGGCGCGATCTGCGTCGTGCTGCTCGCGGCCGCGGCGGCGGTTTCCCGGGCGGCGGGCAACGCGGGCGCCGCGACCATGCTCGGCTGCGCGTCGCTACCGTACGCGTTCGTGGCGGGGGTGGCCGGCGTCGCCGCGACAGTGCACCGTTCCGCGGGCGGGACGCACGCCGCCGTCACGCTGGGCGCCGCGGGTGCGCCCGGCGCGCTCGCGGGTTTCGCGCTCGTGATGCTGGCCGCGATCGTCGCGGCGGTGGGGGTGGCACGCGGGCTGCCGGCGTTCTTCGGCATGGCGGTGGCCGGGCTGTTCGGCGTGGGCGCGGCCGCGATCGCGAGCGGGGATCCGTCGGTTACCGCCGCGGGCGCCGGCGCGCTCGTGGCCATCCCCGCGCTCGCTGTCACCCCGCTCGTTCCGTGGGCGTCCTTCCGTATCGCCGGCCTGGCGCTGCCGCGCGTGCCGGCCACCGCCGCGGAACTGCGCGACGACTCGCAGGCCGCGGTCCAGCCGGACGTGCGGCCGCGCGCGGTCGTCGCGGACCGCTGCGTGACGGGCGCCGCCTGCGGCATCGGGCTCGTGTGCGCCGGCTCGCTGGTCGCGCTCGGGTTCGGGCGCGGCGCGCTGACGGCCGTGACGGCGGCGGTGCTCGCGTGCGGGCTGCTGCTGCAGTCCAGGCTCTTCCGCGGCCGCGCGCAGCGCCTGTGGCTGATCGTCCCCGGATACGCCGGGCTCGCCTGGCTGGCGGTCGCGTTCGGGCACCTGGTCGCGATCGCGGGCCTGCTCGCCGGGGCGGGCCTGGTCCTGGCCGTCGGAAGCTGGCTGCGGTCGCGGCGGCCGTCGCCGTTCTGGGGCCGGGCCGCCGACATCGTGGACACGATGGCGATCATCGCCCTCGTCCCGCTGGCGCTCGGCGTCGCCGGCGTGCTCAGCTACCTCCACGGCCTGAACGGTTAGGGCCGGTTCCCGTCATGCCGAACCGCAAGGACCTGCTCCAGGCGCACCGCCTGATGACACAGCGCGCCGCCCTGGCGCTCATCGCCGGTGATCCCGACTCGCCGAACCAGCCGCTGCGCCGCCGCAACACCGCGACGATATCCGCGATTCTCGCGGGCGTGATCGTGGCCGGGGTCTTCGCCGTGCTCGGCCTGCTGTCGCCGGGGACCGTGGCCGGCCTGACGAAGGCGGGCACGCTCGTGATCGACAAGGACACCGCGACCCCCTACGTGCCGTGCCTGGGGGACGAGCTGTGCCCGTCGCTGAACTACGCCTCGGCGCTCCTCGCGCTCAACACGTCGAGCGTGAACCGCGTGGACGTCACCCAGGCGACGCTGTCCCACTACAAGATCGGCCCGGCGATCGGCATCGCCGGGCTGCCGCAGGACCTGCCGACGTCCGCTGACCTGGTCAAGGGCCCCTGGTCGGTGTGTGCGGACAACGACGTGTCCACGCTCGTGGGCGGGGTGCGGGTAGGCGGGACGCCGCTGTCGGCGGACGAGGCCACGCTCGTCACGACCCGCGTGGGCGGCGACTGGGTGCTGTGGCAAGCCGAGCGGCTGAAGATCGCGTCCGGCGTCATGCAGACACTGTTCGGCGGCGGCGCCCCGCCCGGCGTGCCGACCGTGCCCGTGGGGTGGCTGAACGCCATCCCGCAGGGCCCGGACTTCACGGCGCCGGCCGTCAGCGGCCAGGGCACGACCGTGCGGGGCCCGTCGGGGTCCGCGGTGGCCGGGCAGGTCTACATGGTGGCCGGCGGCGGAGGTACCCCCGCGCAGTACTACGTCCTCGAGCGCAGCGGCCGGCTCGCCCCCGTCACGCCCGTCCAGGCCGCTCTCCTCGCCCGCGAGCAGGGAGCGCGGAAGGCGCGGCAGATCTCGCCGTCGATGGCGGCCAACGACCTAGCCGCGGGCGGCGGGATCCCGGCCGGCGGCCTGCCCGCCACGCTGCCGCGGCTCGCGACGCTGAGCTCGCCGACCTGCGTAACCTACGGAGCGGGGCCGCGCCGCCAGATCACCACGGGCGGCACGGTGCCCGCGAACGCGGTGCCCACGAGCGGCTCCGCGGGTGACGGGTCCGCGGGCGTTGACCAGGTCTCGCTGCCGCCGGACCACGGCGCGCTCGTCGGCGTGGTGCCCGGCGCGGGCAGCACAGCCCCGGTCTCGTCCTGGTTCCTGATCACGGGAGCGACTAGGTACGGGCTGTCGTCATCGGGCGTCGCGGCCGTCCTGGGTTACCACCTCGCGAGCGACGAGACGGAGCTCCCAGCCTCACTGGTCCAGCTAATCCCACAGGGCAAGCCTCTTGACCCCACGGCCGCGACAGTGAAAACGTCGTCGTAACGTGTTGATTTGAATTAACAAACCAGCACGTAACCGTACGTGCTGAACCGATAATCTTGGCTCGACGTTTTGCTAGCAGAGGGGCGGTGCGAACCGCCTGGACGGGCCGACGAGGGAAAGGGAGGTGGCTCGGATGGCAACGGGAGAGTCCGCCGTTAACCGGCAGGCGATGGCCACGGCAGCCCAGCAGGTAGAAACCGCGGTCACGACGATCCGCGGGCTCCAGACCAACATGAACGGGTACACCGCGCAGCTCCAGGCGGGCTGGCAGGGCGACGCCGCCACCGCGTTCGCCAACACCTACGAGGCGTTCAACGCGGATTTCACCAAAGTGCTGACCGCCCTCCAGACGATCCACGACAAGCTGGTCGGCACGCACGGTACCTACACCACGACCGAAGACGTGAACACCAGCTCGGTGAACCGCGTCGCTGGACTGCTGGGAGGCTAGCGCGATGGGTGCGGGAAACGACTACACGCGGGTCATGTTCGGCGCCATGGAGCAGGGCCAGGGCGACTTCCAGCGAACGTACGCGTCGCTGCAGAGCGAGATCCAGCATCTCGAGTCCCAGCTGCAGGGCAACCTCGGCGAGTGGGTAGGCACCGCGCAGGCGGCGTACCACGAGGCGCAGACCGTGTGGAACGCGGCGATGGTCAACATGCAGGGCGTCCTACAGCAGCTCGGCACGGTCATCGGCACGGCGAACGACAACTACCAGCAGGCCGAGTCGGTTAACGCGGCGCGCTGGTCCTAGCGAGCCGCGAGTCCTAGCGAGCGGCGGGCGGCGTGGGCGCCCCGCCCGCCGCGCTCGCCGCGATGGGGAGGACAAACTTGCGATGAGCAGTATCGGCGACTTCGTCGACGCGTTCGTTGACGGCGTGACCGGGTCGTCGCCGCCGGAAGCGGCGCCTGTCCCGAAGGTAACCGGCGCCCCGCCGGCCGCCGTGGCCGCCACGAAGTGGACGGCGCCCGACGCGAGCGGGGACGGCCAGTTCACCGTCCACCGTGACGTGCTGACCTCGGTGTCGCGCGGCATGCACTCGGACGTGGCCGAACTGGACGCGGCGATCCGCGGCGTCCAGGCGGCCAGCGGCGGCCTCGGCTCGCTGTCGAGGTGGTCAACGGGCACCGCGTTCGGCGCCAACGTGATCAACGCCTGCCATGGCTTCCGGGCGGTGGGCACCCAGGCGACCGACACGCAGACCAGCGCGGCCAAGGGCCTCGCCGATACCGCGTCCTCGTACGAAGAGGCGGAGACGGCGAATCGCCAGGCGATCAGCGGTGTCGGCTCGCAACTCGACGGGGCGGGCGGATCGGTATACACGGCGGGCGGGATCTGATGAGCGGTAACTGGGGCACCGGAACCGGCCCCTCGCCCGGCCCGGGCGGAGCGGGTACAGCGGGCCTGACAGCCCTGATCGACATCAAGACGGAAGCCGTGACGCAGTCCGACGTGTCCGCGCTGGACGCCGGGCAGATCATGGACATCCTCCACGGCCTCGACGCCGACGGCGTGCTCGCCGCCGCCCAGGCCCACCTGACGCTGAGCGACAAGCTGCAGCAGGTCGCCACCCGGCTGGCGGGTAACGCGCACACGCTGGCGCAGAGCTGGCAGGGCACGGCCGCCCAGGCGGCGATGGTCAAGTTCCAGCAGATGCACGACCAGACCGCGACGCTCGCGGCCCAGGCCGAGCAGACTGGCCAGGTGCTGCACTGGCTGGGCACCGAGGTGCTGCCTAAGTACAAGGCGCTGCCGGATCCGCGGGTCGAGTCGCGGACCGCGTCCGACGAGCAGACCGGCGGCAAGGTCGGCGGCAAGGTCGCCGGCGCCCCCGGCGCCCTCATCGGGGACTTCGCCGGCGGCGTGGCCAGCATGCTGCACATCGGCAGCAACGGCCAGGCCAAGGCCGACGCCCAGGCACGGCAGTACCTGACGGCGCTCAACGAGCACCTCATCCAGGCGAACGGCGCGCTGCCGTCGCCGATTGGCGCGCCCGCCTCCCGGGCCATCGGCGGCGGGAGTCCTTCTCCGACGCGCGGCCCTGGTGCAGGCGGCGCGAGCGTGCCGCTCCTCACTCCGGTCGCGGCCGGCGGCCGGACGGGCACCGTCGGCGGGGCACACGGCGCCGGCCCGCTGGCCGCCGGCCGGCCCGGCACCGCGACGCTGGCGCACGGCGGCGCCGGCGCCGGCGGCGCGGGACTCGCGCCGGGTGGCGACCCGAAGGGCCTCTCCACCAGCGGCAGCTTGCCCGGTAACCCGGCCAGCAGCCTGCAGGGCTTCCCGGTCACGGGCGGCCCGGCGCCGTCCGGATCCGGCACGCCGGGACCCGTGCTGACCCAGGCTGGCCCGGGCCCGTCCACTCCGATGCCGGGCTTGCCGGTGCCGGGCGGGTACGGGAGCGGCGGCGGCAACGGCGGCGGGCCAGCCGACGGCGACCTGCCCGCGGACGGCGCGCTGCCCGGCGAAGCCGGCGCCGGCGGCATGGCCGACGAGGCGCTGCCGGGCCTTGAGGGAGCGGGCGCGGTCGGCGTCAACTCGGCCGCCGACGGCGCGGTCGCCGGCACCCTCGGCACCGCCGCCGACGGCACCGCCGACGCGGGGAGCGCTTCCGCGCTGGGCGCCGGTGACGCGGCCGACTCGGGGATGGCCGCCTTCCCGTTCGGGGGCGCGGGCGCCGGGCAGCCGGACAGGGAACGGCGCCGGCAGGCGTGGATGGACGAGGACGAGGACATCTGGGGGCTGCCAGTCTGGTTGGTGCCCGCAGTGATTGAGGGTGGCGGCTGACCCGCGGACGCGTCGCCGCGCGCGAGGAAGGGCGTGAGGGGGAGTCAGGAGGGCGCGTTCGGGCCGGACGATCTTTCTATGGTGATGACGGCGGCGTATCCTTCGCGCGGCAGTGGCTTCGTCACCGACACCCGTACCCAGCCGAGCCCGTGGCCGGCGAGCAGCCGCTCGGCGACCCGCTGCGCGGCGGTCTCGATGAGCTGGAACTTCCCCGCGGTCACGACGTCCCTGACCGTCGCCGCGACCGCTGAGTAGTCGAGCGCGTCCGCGATCGCGTCGCTGGCCGCGGCGCGTGCGACGTCGGCCGCCATATCAACGGCGAACACCAGCGTCTGCTCGGTCTCGCGTTCCCAGTCGTAGACGCCGATGACCGCGGAGACGCTGAGGTCCTTGATCGATACCGTGTCCGTCACGTCCCCGAATCTACCCACGGCCTGATAGCAATGAAGTCATGGACGGCACGGGGGAGGCAGTTTTGCGCGACCAATCGGACCAGCCCGGCGAGGCAGACCAGCACGAGGCGGAGCTGCGCGATGAGGCGGAGCGGCACCTGCGCGCGCTCGCGGGCCCGCACGCGAAGCTGCGGGACGACCAGTGGACCGCGATCAGCGCCCTGGTCGCGCGGCGGCGCCGCGCGCTCGTCGTGCAGCGCACCGGGTGGGGAAAATCCGCCGTCTACTTCATCGCGACCGCGCTGCTGCGAGCGCGCGGCGCGGGCCCGACGGTGATCGTGTCGCCGCTGCTCGCGCTCATGCGCAACCAGGTCGAGGCGGCCAACCGGGCTGGCATCCACGCCCGCACGATCAACTCCGCCAACACGGAGGAGTGGGAGCAGGTCTATGCCGAGGTCAGCGACGGCCGCGTCGACGTCCTGCTCGTCAGTCCGGAGCGGCTGAACAATCCCGCCTTCCGCGACCAGGTGCTCCCCCGGCTCACCGAAGCCGCCGGGCTCATCGTGATCGACGAGGCACACTGCATCTCGGACTGGGGACACGACTTCCGGCCCGACTACCGGCGGATCCGGACGCTGCTGCAGACCCTCCCCGCCGGCATCCCCGTGCTCGCGACCACCGCGACCGCGAACGCGCGGGTCACCCGCGACGTCGCCGAGCAGCTGGGCGCGGGGCTGGGTGCGGGGCTGGGTGCGGGCCTGGGTGCGGGTCTGGCCGGGAACACGGGCGACGTCGACGACGACACAGGCGCCGCCGCCGGTAACACAGCCCATGACGCGGCCGGCAGCGTGGTCGTGCTGCGCGGGCCGCTGGACCGCGAGTCGCTGCACCTCGCGGTCGTCAGCCTGCCCACGATGCACCAGCGCCTCGGCTGGCTCGCCGCGCACCTGGCGGACGGCACGCTGCCTGGTTCGGGGATCGTCTACACGCTGACGGTCGCCGCCGCGTACGAGACGGCGGCCTTCCTCCGCGACCAGGGCATCGACGCCGCCGCCTACAGCGGCAAGGACGACCAGGCCCAGCGGCTGCGAGCCGAGGACGACCTGCTCAACAACCGTGTCAAGGCCCTCGTCGCCACGAGCGCCCTCGGCATGGGCTTCGACAAGCCGGACCTGGGATTCGTGGTCCACATGGGCGCCCCGCAGTCCCCGGTCGCGTACTACCAGCAGATCGGCCGCGCGGGGCGCGGCGTCGCGACCGCCCACGTGGTCCTGCTGCCCGGCCGGGAAGACCGCGATATCTGGGCATATTTCGCGTCGCTGGCGTTTCCGCCGGAACGGCAGGTGCGCGCCACGCTGCGGACCTTGGCGGAGGCGGACCGGCCGCTGTCGACCAGCGCCCTGGAGACCAGGGTGGACCTGTCCAGAGGCCGCCTGGAATCCATGCTGAAGGTGCTCGACGTCGACGGCGCGGCCCGCCGGGTCAGCGGCGGCTGGGCGGCCACCGGCCAGCCCTGGACCTACGACACACAGCGATACGAGCGGGTCGCGCAAGAGCGCGCCCGCGAGCAAGAGGCGATGCTGGCCTACGAGGCCGCGACCACCTGCCGCATGGAGTTCCTGCGCGGTCAGCTCGACGACCCGGAGGCCGCCCCCTGCGGCCGCTGCGACAACTGCACCGGCCAGCGGTGGGACACCAGCGTTCCGGAAACAAGCCAGCACGCGGCGCGTGACCGGCTCCAGCGCCCCGGCGTCCAGGTCGAGCCGCGCAAGATGTGGCCCACCGGGATGAAAAACCTGGGCATCGCCGACGCCGCCGGGAAGATCCCGGCCACGCTCGTCGCCGCCGAAGGCCGCGCGCTCGGACGCCTGACCGACGCCGGCTGGGGCACGTCGCTGCGCACCCTGCTGTCCGCTGAGGCACCCGACGGGCCCGTGCCCGACCAGGTCGCGGACGCGATCGTCACGGTGCTCGCCGCCTGGGACTGGCAACAGCGCCCGACCGGAGTCGTCACCCTGCCCTCGCGCCGCAGGCCGGCGCTGATCACGAGCCTCGGCCAGCGGATCGCGGACATCGGCCGCCTCCCCTACCGGGGCGGCCTGGAGTACGCCGAAGCTGGCGGCCCCGGCCCGCGACGGCACAACAGCGCGCAGCGGCTGCTTTCGCTCTGGCGCGCGTTCACGGTGCCGGCCGCCGTCGCGGAGGCGGTCGCCAGCCAGCCCGGCCCGGTGCTGCTCGTCGACGACCAGATCGAGAGCGGGTGGACGATGACCGTCGCCGCGCGGCTGCTGCGCGCGGCGGGCGCGCCTGCCGTGCTCCCGCTCGCGCTAGCGGTCACCACGGGCTGACGATTCCTTTTTATCCCTAACGCACCCTGGTGGCTGCCAGGCCACGAACGGCTCGCCGTTACCGCTTGTCCCGAATAACCCTGGTGACCGCTAGGCCACGAACGGCTCGCCGCCGCTCTCGCTGACCATCGGACGGCCCACGACGGCCCAGCCGGTCATGCCGTCCGCCACGTTGATGGCCTGCCACCCGGCGCCGGCCAGCGCCTGGGTCGCGTAAGCCGAACGGGCGCCGGACCGGCAGATCACGTACACATCGCGATCGCGCGGGATCTCTTCGCTGCGCTCGTTGAGCTCCCCCAGCCGCACGTGCACCGCCTCGGGCGCGTGGCCCGCGGCCCATTCGTCGTCTTCCCGCACGTCGAGCAGATAGCCGCCGGCCGGCACATCCGCCGACATGACCTGGGGATGGACGTCGTCGGACTGAAACACGATCATTCTCCTCTGTGGGGACCGCCGGTGCGGCTACTGTAGCGCCTGGGCTCGCGCGATTTCGCGGCGGCTCACGCACGCGGCGCGATGATCCGCCGTACGCACTCGGCCACGAGCTCTTCGTGCCGCGCGATCGTCTCCTCGTCCGGCTCCGCGCCGAACACCAGGCGCACCATCTGCGGCATCATCTGCCACACGCTCGCGCCCGATCGGCGATCCGGTCGACCCGCGCACCGGCGTTCCCGTGCGCGGCGAATTCCTCCACGGCCGCCTCGAAGATGCGCTGCCTTGGTCGTGCGCGGTTCGGTCATGTCTCCTCCCACAGCAGGCCCGTGATCTTACCCAGCACGCCGAGATCTCTCGGAATAGTTGCTCCAAACTAAATAGTTCGAGCAAGCATGCCCCCCATGGACCAGTCTTCGGCGATCCAGCCCGGCGGGACGACGGCACGGCCGCACGGGCTGTCCGCCGGCCTCGTCCGCCTCATGGCGGTCACCTGCGCCGTGACCGTAGCGAACCTCTACTACGCGCAGCCGTTGCTGCACTCCATCGCCGTCGCGTTGCACGTCGGCCAGAGCAGCGCGTCGCTGCTCGTCACCGCGAGCCAGCTCGGCTACGCGGCCGGCCTGCTGTTCGTGGTCCCGGCCGGGGACATCATGCGGCGCCGTCCGCTGCTGACCCGGCTGCTCGCGGTGTGCGCGGTAACGCTGGCCGCGTCGGCGGCGGCCCCGGATCTGGCGGTCCTCGGCGCGATGGCGCTGCTCACCGGCATCACGTCGGTGGTCGTCCAGATGCTGGTCCCGTACGCCGCCACGCTCGCCAGCGACAGCGAGCGCGGCAAGGTGATCGGCACGCTGATGGGCGGCCTGCTGATCGGCATTTTGCTCTCCAGGACGTTCGCCGGCGTGGTGGCCGAGCTCGCGGGCTGGCGAGCGGTCTACGGGGCGGCGGCGCTGCTCGTCGCCGTCAACGCGGTCATGCTGCGCCGCTCCCTTCCCGATCACGGGCGCCAGCTCACGATCAGTTACGCGCAGCAGATGCGCGGCGTGTTCGATGTCGCCCGCGCCGAGCCCGCGCTCCGCTGGCGGTCGCTGATCGCGGCGTGCGGGTTCGGGACGTTCGGCTGCTTCTGGACGACGGTGACGTTCCTGCTGGCCGGGCCGCCGTACGGCTTCAACCAGCTCGAGATCGGGCTGTTCGCGCTAGTCGGCGCCGCGGGCGCGATCACCGTGATGGCCGGCGGCCGCCAGCTCGACGCCCGCCCGCACCTGCGCTGGCCGGTCACCGGCGCCGCGCTCGCGCTGCTCGTGGCATCGTACGTGCCGATCGGCCTGGCCGGGGCGCACCTCGGCGAGTGGGGCCTGGCCTTGCTCATCCTCGGCGTGCTGCTGATGGACGCCTGCGTGCAGGGCGCGCACGTCACGAACCAGAGTGTCATCTACGACCTGCTCCCCGAAGCCCGCTCCCGCCTTACCACCGTCTACGTGACCACGATGTTCGTCGGCGGCGCCATCGGCTCGGCGGCGGGCTCGCAGGCGTACTCGCGGTGGGGCTGGACCGGGGCGACGATCACGGCCGCGGTGTTCCCGGCGCTGGGCCTGCTGTGCTGGCTGGCCTCCCGCCGCCACGAAGTCCCGCGCGGCTAACCCTCCCCCGGGGCTGCGCCCTGCCGGCCCACGACGGCGCGCGGCCCCTACAGTCACTCCCGTCACAGAAAGGCGAAAAGTTTTTTATTGGGTTAATTTCAAGTGCTATTTACACGCGAAACTTACCCATTGCATAAAGTCTTCGTACTATCTGTCACGCTGGTCGCGATCGCATCAGAAGCCACAGGCAAGAGCCGCAGGCCGGACGGCAGGCGGACGCCGCCCAGGGTAAACCATGATCATGGGCCGTAGACGGCGAATATCGCCGCGAAGTACCCATGATCTCTCAGAAGAGCCTTGGGCCACCCAATTATCTAAACCTGCCACTGGGGCGGAAGCCGCTCGGCGTCGCCGGTCCCGAACCGCGCGTCTTCGGCGGAGACCGCGCAGGACTCAACTTCGATGCACAACATTTACCCATTCGTTCCTGCGTGAACCTTAAGCGGACACTAAGCTCGCGCTGTCGGAAATCCGACTTCACTTTCGAAACGGGGGGTCGCCGTGAGTTTCCCGCAGT
>DASZKN010000008.1:0-12155 GCA_035552855.1 Trebonia sp.
CCCGGACACCGCTGCCTGAGGAGCGCGTGGTCGCGGGCTGGTGCAGGAGGGGGGCCATCAGCCCGCGGCTATGCCGAGGGAACGCGAGGCTGGGATGAGAGCTCGGAGGGGGGTTCTCATCCCGGCCATCGCCGACGCGGTTACCCGCTGTAGCGCCGCCGCGGACATCGGGCGGGCGCCGGCGCGCCCCGGCGGCCGGTCCCCGGGTGCCGTGATCCCCTGTGCCGCCAGGGCTTACGTACCGGAACTAGGTATACCGACTATGGTCGCTGAGCGCTCCAGCGCCGGCGGCGCCGCCGATACGGTATGTACATGCTCGACTCAGAGGTTGTCGCTTCCATCGTGGCCGGCGACCCTGACGGCCTCGCCGCGGCGTACGACAAGTACGCGAACCCCCTGTACGCGTACTGCCGGACCATGCTCAAGGATCCGGCCGACGCCGCCGACGCGGTGCAGGACACGTTCGTCATCGCCGCCTCGCGGCTGGACGGGCTGCGCGACGCCGGGCGGCTGCGCCCGTGGCTGTACGCCGTCGCGCGCAACGAGTGCCTGCGCATCCTGCGGGCCAAGAAGAACACGTCCGCGCTTGACGAGGTACCGGACGTGACCGACGAGAGCGCCGACGTCAGCGGGGACGCCGAGCGCACGGAGCTGCGCACGCTGCTGACGGACGCCGCCGGCGGGCTGAATCCCGGCGAGCGCGAGGTCATCGAGCTTCAGCTGCGGCAGGGCCTGGAGCCGGCCGAGGTCGCCGCCGTGCTCGGCGTGTCCCGCAACCACGCGCACTCGCTGCTGTCCCGCGCCCGCGACCAGCTCGAGGCCTGCCTGGCCGTGCTGCTCGTCGGGCGCGCCGGGCAAGACGACTGCGACGAGCTCGGCACCATGCTCCTCGGCTGGGACGGCCGGCTCACGGTGCTGCTGCGCAAGCGGGTCAACCGGCACATCGAGCACTGCGCGACCTGCACGAGCCGCCGTGCCTTCGAGCTGCGCCCGGCCATGTTCCTCGGCCTTTCCCCGCTGGCCGCGATGGCGGCCGCGGCCGCCGAGAGCCTGCACCTCGCGCCCGCCGTCCCGGCCGCGATCAAGGGGCACGTGCTCGCGCTCGCCACCGGCACCGGGCCGGCCGCGGCGGCGCACCGGGCGGCCGTGCTGAGCCGAGCGGGCGCGTTCGGGCGGCACGGGTTCCCCAGGGCCCTGCACGCGGGCGGCGCCGCGCACGGGCCGGTCGCGGCCAAGGGCAGCGCGTTCATCAAGACGCCGCAGGGGCAGGCCGCGGTGGCGGCGGTGGTGCTCGCGATGATCATCGCGTCGGTCGCCTTCGCGCTGACCGGCAACACCGAGCACCTGTCGCTCGCGGGCGGGAAACCCGCCCACCATGGGGGCGGGGGCGGCGCGCCCGCCGCGCCCCCGGCCGCCGGCGGCCACCAGGGCAACCCGCCGCCGCCGAAGCCGGAACCGAAGCCGCGGCAGCCCAACCCCGCCAGGCCCGCGCCGCCCGCCACCACCGCCACCGCCCCGCGGCCGGCGCCTTCGCGGCAGCCGCCGCGGACCGCGCGGCCCCCGGCGCCCGCCCCCGCCCGGACCACGCCGGCCGCGCCGGCCACCCGCGCCACGACACCGCCGGCCCCCACGCCGGCGCCGACCACGCCCACGCCGACTCCCGCCCCGACGACGCCGGCGCCGCCGCCGGCCCTGGGCACGCTCGCCGTGATCCCCGACGGCGGCCAGATGTACGCCGACACGACCCCGCTCGTGCTGTTCGCGCACGCGGGAACGGTCAGCTGGTCGATCAGCGTGTCCGGCGGCAACGGGCAGATCAACGTCTTCCCGGCGGCGGGGACGCTGCGGCCTGGCCTGCCCGCCGTCGTGAGCGTCACGGCCAGCCCGTTCTACGCCGGCACGGCGGTGCTCACGATCAGCCCCGGCCAGACGCGGATCACCGTGCGCAGCTGGAACTGGAGCCGCCCCGGATCGCCCCTAAGCTCGCTCTTGTCCCCTTAACCCGGCAGGCCCGGTGAACTGGTCGGTCTCCGTCCCGGCGAATGTGGCCGGCGAGATCAGCGGCTCGCCCGCGGGCGCCCCGGGCGGGTGGCCCAGGCGGCGTGCGCGGTCGTGCCCTCGGCCTGGGCGCGCAGCGCCGTCACCGCCTTCGCCGGGTCGTCGGCGCCGTAGACCGCCGAGCCCGCCACGAACACGTCGGCGCCCGCCGCGGCGCAGCGCTCGATCGTCTCCGCGCTGACGCCACCGTCCACCTGGAGCCAGATGTCGGTCTCGCGCGCGCTGATCATGGCGCGGGCACGGGCGATCTTGGGGAGCACGAGGTCGAGGAACTTCTGGCCGCCGAACCCGGGCTCGACCGTCATCAGCAGCAGCATGTCGAGTTCGGGGAGCAGGTCGTCGTAGGGCTCGATGGCGGTGCCCGGGTTGACGGCGAGGCCGGCGCGCGCGCCCGCCGCGCGAATGGCGCGGAGCGTGCGGACCGGCGCCCTGGCGGCCTCGGCGTGAATGGTCACGCTGCCCGCGCCGGCTTCCGCGTAGGCCGGCGCGTGCCGGTCGGGATCCTCGATCATCAGATGGCAGTCCACCGGCAGCGCCGCGTGCTTCAGCAACGCCCGCACCACGGGCAGGCCGAGCGTAAGGTTGGGCACGAAATGGTTGTCCATCACGTCCACGTGCAGCCAGTCGGCGCTGCCGGTGACGGCCGCGGCCTCGTCGGCGAGCCGGGCGAAGTCCGCGGACAGAATGCTGGGCGAGATCTGAACGGCCATATCAGTAGTGAGTGTAGAGCGCGGCCGCCGGCGCGGCGCGCGCGGCTCCGGAATGTCGGTCTGGGCGGTTAGCATTAGGCATCGAGTTCGGATTGATTGAGCCGGAGGTAAGTTAATGCGAACTGACATGCCTGAGGATCTGCTCGGCCGGGTGCGCAAGCTGCTGGCCAAGGCCGAGGACGAGGGCTGCACGCCCGCCGAGGCCGAGGCGCTGACCGGCAAGGCGGCCGAGCTGATGGCCCGTTACGGCATCGACCGGGCCAGGCTCGGCGCGCTGCGGCCCGAGACCGACAAGCCCGCCAGCCGGATGTTTGACCTGGACAACCCGTGGGCCGCGGTCAAGGCCCACCTGCTGGCCGGGCTGGCGACCGCGCTGCGGTGCCAGTGCGTCCTGATCAGCCGCCGCGAGCCGGGCAGCCGGCTGCATGTCTTCGGCTACGCCTCCGATCTCGAGCGGGCCGACATCCTGTTCACCTCCCTGCTCGTGCAGATGGCCCGCGCCCTGGCCCAGCAGCCGGTGCCCACGGCCGGCGGGCGGGCCAAGGCCTGGCGCCGGTCCTGGATGCTCGGCTACGCGACCGCGGTCGTCGCCCGGGTCCGCGCCGCCGAGGAAGCGGCCGCCGCGACCGCCGACGACCACGGCGCCCCGGCCGGGTCGACGTCGACCGCGCTCGTGCTGGCCGACCGCGCCCTCACCGTCCGCCGCCACGCCGAGCAGGCCTACCCCCGCACCCGCAAGACCCGCGTCACCTACACCGGCACCGGCTACCGCGACGGCTACCGCGAAGGCCAAAAAGCCGACATCGGCGGGGCCAAGCTCAGGTCCCCGTCGGCCGGGGCGCTCACCGGCTGACGCGCCCCGCCGTCGCCGCTTCCCTTTCCTCCCGAACGGGCAGTGGTGACTGCCGTGCCCCCGCCCGCTTGAGGGTACCGATGATGGGCGCGGTCTCGACGGACCGCAGGCCCGGTATGCCCGCCAGCCTGGCGGTCAGGTACGCGTAGAGCTCGCCCGTGTCGCGGAAGACCGCGCACTCGGCGGCGATGAACCCCGCCAGCAGCACCACGCCGGCCGCGGCCGGCGGTAGCGTGCCAGTCATGGAACACGTCAGACTGGGCAGGTCCGGCCTGCAGGTGTCGCGCCTGTGCCTGGGCACCATGACCTTCGGGCTGCAGATCGACGAGACCGCCGCCGGTGCCATTCTGGATCGCGCCGCCGAGGCCGGCATCGACTTCCTCGACACCTCCGACGCCTACCCCCTCGGCGGCGACCTGTCGACGCGGGGCGTCACCGAGGAGATCCTCGGCCGCTGGCTGCACGGCAAGCGTGACCGGTTCATCGTCGCGACCAAGTGCTTCGCCCCGACCGGGCCCGCGCCCTTCGACGCTGGCAACTCCCGCAAGCACATCATGTCCGCCGTCGACGCCTCGCTGCGCCGGCTGCGGACGGACTACATCGACCTGTACCAGCTCCACGGCTACGACACCAGCACCCCGATCGATGAGACGCTCGGCGCGCTCGACGACCTGGTGCACAGCGGCAAGGTCCGCTACATCGGGTGCTCCAACTTCCTCACGTACCGGCTCGTGCGGGCGATCGGGCGCAGCGAGACGCTCGGGCTGGTCAGGTTCGACTCGGTGCAGCCGCGGTACAACCTGCTGTTCCGGCAGATCGAGCGGGAGATGCTGCCGTTCTGCGAAGAAGAAGGCGTCGGCGTCATCCCCTACAACCCGATCGCGGGCGGCCTGCTGTCGGGCAAGCACAAGAGCACCGCGCCGCCGCCCGACGGCGGCCGGTTCACCCTCGGCACGGCCGGCGCGATGTACCAGGAGCGGTACTGGCACGACCGGGAGTTCGCCACGGTGGAGGAACTGGGCAAGCTCGCCGACGCGGCGGGCGTGAGCCTGGTGACGCTGTCCGTCGCCTGGGTGCTGGCCAACAAGGCGGTCACCGCGCCGATCGTCGGCGCCAGCCGGCCCGAGCAGCTCAGCGACAGCCTGGCGGCCGCCGAGTACGCGCTTGACCCCGGCCTGAAGGCGCAGCTAGACGAGCTCACCGCCGAATACCGCCTGGGCGACGCCCCGCGTTAGCGGCTCGCTAGGCCGGCAGCCGGCGCAGCAGGGCGATGAAGATCGCGTCGGTGCCGTGCCGGTGGGGCCAGAACTGCGCGAACAGCGGGTCCGGCGAGCGCAGGTCCGGGACTTCGCCGAGCACCGCCGGCGCGTCGAGCACTTCCACGTCCGGCGCGCCGGCGAGCACCGCCCGCACGACATCGCTGGTCTCGGCCGCCACCGGGGAACACGTCACGTACGCGACGACCCCGCCCGGCCGGACCGCGGCGAGCGCCGGGCCCAGCAGCGACCGCTGCAGCTTTCCCAGCGCGGGCAGGTCGGCCTCGGTCTTGCGCCACCGGGCCTCGGGGCGGCGGCGGAGCGCGCCCAGCCCGGAGCACGGCACGTCCACGAGCACCCGGTCGAAGGCGCCGTGCCGCCACGGCGGCCGCCGGCCGTCCGCCGCGACCACGCCGGCGCCCGCGTGGTCGCCAGCACCAGTGACCACGTCGGCGCCGACGGCGCGGTCGAGCGCGGACTTGACCAGGGCCGCGCGGTGCGGGTGCGTGTCCGCGGCGAGCAGGCGGGCGCCGTCACCGGCGGCAAGCCCGTAGAGCAGCCGGGCCTTGCCGCCCGGGCCAGCGCAAATGTCGAGCCAGGTGCCAGCCGTCCCAGCCGGCCCGGTCGCCGGCCCGGCAGTGACCGGCACCCGGGACAGCGCGATGGCCGCTAGCTGGCTCGCCTCGTCCTGCACCGCCGCCTGCCCGGCCGCGATCAGGGCCGACGGGTCGCCGCCGGCCAGCGTGAACGCGTACGGCGACCACTGCCCGGGCACGGCGTCCGCCGGCCTGACCGAGTCACGCCCGGGGCCGCCCGGCAGCGTCGCCATCGTCACCCGCGGCCGCTCGTTGCCCGCCGCGAGCGCGGCCTCGATCTCCCCCGCGGCCGCCTCCCCCAGCGCCGCGCGGTAGGCGCCGACGATCCACCGCGGATGGCTGTGGCGCACCGCGAGGTACCCGTCCGGGTCGGCGTCCGGCGGCGGCGCGACGATCGCCAGCCACTCGCCGGCGCCCCGGGTGGCGACCCGGCGCAGCACTGCGTTGACGTAGCCCGACACGCGCGGGCCGGCGACCGCCTTCGCCAGGTCGACCGAGGTCGCCACCGCGGCGTGGCTGCCGACGCGGGTGGCGAGCAGCTGGTGGGCGCCCAGCCTGAGCACCTGCAGCACCGGTGGATCGAGCTTGTCCAGCGGGCGGTCGCTGCAGGCCGCGAGCACGGCGTCGTAGGTGCCGAGGCCGCGCAGCGTGCCGTACGTCAGCTCAGTGGCGAGCGCCGCGTCCCGCCCGGACAGCGACCGCTCGGCCAGCAGGCGCGGCAGCAGCAGGTTCGCGTACGCCTCGCGGCCGGCGACGGCGGCCAGCACGTCGTACGCGGTCCGCCGGGTGGGGTCGGCACGGCGGGCGGGCGGTCGTCTGGCATAGCGTTGCGCAGTCATGATCAGCCGAAGCTCACGTGGTCGCCCGGCCGGGCCCGCAGCCCGCGGGCCCAGTCGGCGGCGGGCATACGCCGCTTCCCCGGTGGCTGGACGTCCCCGAGCCGCACGGGAACCGACCCGGTGCCGGCGTGCACGGCGCCGCGCGCGATGTGCAGCTCGCCGGGCGCGAGCCCGGCGAGCTCGTCCGGCGCCGCGGCCGCGTCGCCCGACAGCAGCGTCACCGGCCACAGCTTCACGCGGTCGCCGCCGCATTCGGTCCACGCGCCCGGTTCGGGCGTGCACCCGCGGATCAGGCGGTCGATCAGGTGCGCGGGAAGCTTCCAGTCGACGCGCGCTTCGGCCGGGGTCAGCTTGGGCGCCAGGCTGACGCCCTCGGTGGGCTGGGGCACGGCGCGCAGCGTGCCATCCTCGATGCCGTCCAGGGTCGCGACCAGCAGTTGCGCGCCCGCCGACGCCAGCCGCGCGAGCAGGTCGCCGCTCGTGTCGGCCGGCCGTACCGGCTCGGTCACCACGCCGTAGACCGGGCCGGCGTCCATCTCGGCCACGAGCCGGAACGTGGTCGCGCCCGTGACGTCGTCGCCGTGCAGCACCGCGTGCTGCACGGGCGCGGCGCCACGCCAGGCTGGCAGCAGCGAGAAGTGCAGGTTCACCCACCCGTGGCGCGGGATGTCCAGGGCCGCCTGCGGCAGCAGGGCCCCGTACGCGGTGACCGGACAGCAGTCCGGCGCGATCGCGCGGAGCCGGTCGAGGAACCCGGGCTCGCGCGGCCGGGCAGGCGTGAGCACCTCCAGGCCCGCGGACCGCGCGAGCGCCGCGACGGGCGACGGCTCAAGCCGCCGGCCGCGGCCAGCGGGCGCGTCCGGCCGCGTCACGACGGCCGCGACCTCGTGCCTGGACGCCAGCAGCGCCCGCAGCGAGGTCACCGCGACGTCCGGTGTGCCAGCGAACACCAGTCGCACGGTCGCTCCTCCTAGGAGATGTGCTGTGTCGAGTGCGGGGAGACCTTGACCTTCGGCGCGGGCTCGCCGTTCCACTCGGCTTCCCTGATGGCCTTCATCGCGAGCTTGCGCTGCTTCTTGTCCAGCCGGTCGATGAACAGGACGCCGTCGAGGTGGTCGGTCTCGTGCTGCACGCAGCGGGCGAGCAGCTCCGTGCCCTCGATCGTGACGGGGTCGCCGTACATGCTGAACCCGGTGGCGACGGCCCGCGGCGCCCGCGGCGTCGGGAACTGCAGGCCGGGCAGCGACAGGCAGCCCTCGTCGTCTTCCTCCGGGTCGCCGTCCAGCCTGAGCACGGGATTGACCAGGTGACCAGGCTCGTCGTCGACGTGGTAGGTGAACACGCGCAGCCCGACGCCGATCTGCGGTGCGGCGAGCCCGACGCCCGGCGCGTCCAGCATCGTCTCGGTGAGGTCCCTGACGAGGTTGCGCAGCTCCAGGTCGAAGTCGGTAACCGGCTCAGCCGCGGTGCGCAGCACCGGGTCGCCGAACAAACGAATGGGCTTGAGCAACCGAATCCCTCTTCCGATCCTCGCCGTCGAGGCAGGCGAACATCCCGTAAACGCCAAGAAGTCTATCCGCCACCCCGGTTAACCGCGCCGCGGAGGCTTGGGCTAGATGAGTTCCGCCGGGTCGAGCTGGACGCGGACGCCGCCGCCTTCCTTGCGCGCGCTGCGGGCCGCCTGGGCCGCGTGCAGCGCGCGCGCGAGCGCCGAGCCGGCCGGACGCGGCGCACGGACCAGCGCGCGCACCTCTTCCTCGTCCGGCTGCCCGGGCGCGGGCGGCCCCGGGCGTTCGAGCGGGACCGGGCCGAGCACCTCGAAGCCCGGCTCCAGCGACGACAGCAGGCTCGCCACTCCGTCCGGCGTGCCGGTCACCGACGCCATCCGCACCGCCGGCGGGAAGCCGAGCTCCGCCCGGTCGGCGAGTTCCCGGTCCGCGAACCCGGCCGGGTCCCAGCGGATCAGCGCCTGCGTCGCGGGAAGGCCGGCGTCAGCGTGCACCAGGACCATCCCGGCCGGGCGCACCAGGGCGGCCGCGCCCAGCCAGCGGCGGAGCGTCTCCTCCGCGGCGCGCAGGCTCGGGCGGCCGAGCAGCGCCCAGCCGTCGAGCAGCAGCGCCGCCGTGTACGACGCCACCGGCTCCGCGCCCGGCGTCGCGATCACGAGCGCGGGCGTCTCCGGGACGGCCGCGAGCACCCCGGCGCCCCCGGAGTTGCGGACCGGGACGCCCGGGAACGCGCGGCCCAGTTCCTCGGCGGTCCGCTCCGCGCCGGTGACGATCGCCCGTACGCCGGCCGACCCGCAGTGCGGGCACCGCCAGTCGGCCGCCAGGGCGCCGCACCACCGGCAGTCGGGCACCGCGTGCGCGCCGGCCAGCCGCAGCGGGCCGCCGCACGCCGCGCACCGGGCCGCGGCCCGGCACCGCCCGCACGCGATCGCGGCCAGGTAGCCGCGCCGCGGCACCTGCACGAGCACTGGCCCGTCGGCGAGCGCCGCGCGCACGGCGCGCAGCGCGAGATGCGGCAGCCGGGCGGTCGTGGCGGCGGCGTCCCGGTCGAGGTCGTCGTCGCTGCTCGCCGGGCGGACGGCCGGGCCGGCCGCGCGCACCGTCGCCCGGTCCGCCGCGACGGACCGCGCCCAGCCGGACCCGACGAGCTGGGCCAGTTCCGCGGTGCGCCCGAAACCGCCGATCAGCGCGGCCGCGCGGGCGCGGTGGGCGCGCAGGGCGAGCACCTCACGGGCGTTCGGGTAGGGCGCGCGCGGCTCGGCGTGCAGGTCGTCGCCGTCGTCCCACAAGACCACGAGGCCGAGGTCGCGGACGGGGGCGAACATCGCGGCGCGGGTGCCGGCCGCGATCAGCACGTCGCCGCGCAACGCGGCCAGCCAGCGCCGGTACCGCTCGGCGGGGCCGAGGTCGGCGGTGAGCGTGACGTGCACCGCCTTGACCGCGGTGAGCGCCTCGCCGACGCGGGCGAGATCGCGCGTGTCCGGCACCACGATCACCGCGCCGCGGCCCGCGCTGGCGCTGGTGGCGGCGGCC
This sequence comes from Trebonia sp., assembly GCA_035552855.1. Taxonomy (GTDB): domain Bacteria; phylum Actinomycetota; class Actinomycetes; order Streptosporangiales; family Streptosporangiaceae; genus Trebonia. Next base: position 9,354 of record DASZKN010000008.1, read on the forward strand.
CGGGCAATCTCGTCCGGCCAGGTGTGCCCGGGCAGCGCCGTCCACGCGGCGTGCGCCGGGCGGCCGTCGCCGACCGCGCCGAGGAACGCGGGGCCGACCGGATACCGCTCCCAGGGACCCGCTTCCGGGCGGTCGGGCGGCGCGGCGGGCTCGCCGCGGCGGGCCGATTCGGTCGCCGCGTGCCGCGGCGGCACCGCGAGCCGCAGCACGTCGGCGAGCGTGCCCGCGTACCGGTCCGCGACGGCGCGCGCCAGGCCCGCGATCTCCGCGGTGAGCACGGGCTCGGGCGATACGACCCGCTCCAGGTAGGCCAGCCGCCCGCGGTGCTCGCTGGCGGCCGCGCGCGCCAGGATGAAGCCGTCCGTCAGCTGCCCCGCGAACCGGACCCGGACCCGGGTCCCCGGCCGCGCGGCCCCGGCCAGCCGCTCCGGCACCAGATAGTCGAACGGCCGGTCCAGGTGGGCGAGCGAGATGTCCACGGCGACCCGCGCGACCGGGTCGACCGCCGCCGGATTCAGGGTCCGTGCCCTGCCCTTGCTGCCCCGCTGCTCCGCCACGCCATTGTTACTACCAGAGTTTCCCGCAACGGCCGTAGCTGAGTCACTTCGTTATAGCTGGCGGTTACCCGCCGTACCGCTAGCCGATCAGGTAATCGAAGTCGCCGCTGCGCAGCGCGCTGACCATCGCGCGGACCGCGTCAGCCGGGTAGATGAGCGCCGTGCCCCGGGGGTCACGCGAGTTGCGCATCGCGACGGTGGCCGAGTCGAGACGGGCGATCTCGACGCATGCCCCCTGCGAGTTGCTGCGCTGGCTCTTCCGCCACACCGCGCCATCGAGGTGCGCGGCAGAAATCCCGTTGTAAATGTCCTGCATCGTGTCCTGTCTCCTGACGCACAGACCGCGGCAGCGGCCCGCTTCTGTCGGTTGCATTGCCCTCGGCTCGCTTACAGAGCTTATCGTATGCACGTGCATCAGCAAGGTATTTAGCACTTTCATACGCATACGCATCTGCACAGGCCTGCGATATCGGTGTGTTAGCGGATTGCTGGAGTTACGGCTGGTAATCGATGCAGCATGCGACGTCCTTTTCACGACTTCCGCTCGCTGCCCCCAACTACCCGGTTCTACACAAGCTACGCATATCTCCTCGTCGCAATCCGCGACAACGCGGAAACGCGCGAAGCCCCCGGTCCGGAGACCGGGGGCTTCGCGTGCGACGTCAGCGGCCGCTACAGCCCAGCAGCGGCCCGCAGCAGGTCGGCGCGGTCGGTGCGCTCCCAGGAGAAGTCGGGCTCGTTCCGGCCGAAGTGCCCGTAGGCCGCGGTCTGCGAGTAGATCGGGCGCAGCAGGTCCAGGCTGGTGATGAAGGCGCGCGGACGCAGGTCGAACACTTGCGTGACCGCGTCCTGGATTCGCTCCACCGGCACCTTCTCGGTGCCGAAGCACTCGACGAAGAGCCCCACCGGCTTGGCCTTGCCGATCGCGTAGGCGACCTGCGCCTCGCAGCGGTCGGCGAGCCCGGCCGCCACCACGTTTTTGGCGACCCAGCGCATCGCGTAGGCGGCGCTGCGGTCGACCTTCGACGGGTCCTTGCCGGAGAAGGCGCCGCCGCCATGCCGGGCCATGCCGCCGTAGGTGTCGATGATGATCTTGCGCCCGGTGAGCCCGGCGTCGCCCATCGGGCCGCCGATCTCGAAACGGCCGGTCGGGTTCACCAGCAGCCGGTAGCCGGACGTGTCGATGTCGAACTCGCCGATGACCGGGTCGACGACGTAGTCCTTGACGTCCGGCGCGAGGAGTTCCTTGAGGTTGATGTCCGGCGCGTGCTGGCTGGACACGACGACGGTATCGAGCCGGACCGGCTGGCCGTCCACGTACTCGACCGTCACCTGGGTCTTGCCGTCCGGACGCAGGTACGGCACGGCGCCCGAGCGGCGGACCTCCGAGAGCTGGCGGGCTAGCCGGTGCGCCATCATGATCGGCAGCGGCATCAGCTCGGGCGTCTCCCGGCAGGCGTAGCCGAACATCAGGCCCTGGTCGCCCGCGCCCTGGCGGTCGTAGTCCTCGGTGCCCTCGCCCTCGCGGTACTCGAACGCGTCCGTCACGCCCTGGGCGATGTCCGGCGACTGCGAGCCGATCGACACCGACACGCCGCACGACGCCCCGTCATAACCCTTGGCCGAGGAGTCGTAGCCGATCTGGAGGATCTTCTCCCTGATGATCCCCGGGATGTCCACGTACGTCTTGGTGGTGACTTCGCCGGCCACGTGCACCTGGCCGGTGGTGATCAACGTCTCCACCGCGACATGGCTGTCGGGGTCGTCTTTGATCATGGCGTCGAGAATGACGTCGCTGATCTGGTCGGCCATCTTGTCGGGATGACCTTCGGTAACCGACTCCGAGGTGAACAGTCGTCGGGCCACGTTGCTACTCCGTCCATAGGTCCATTGACGTCGGCGAGTTTATCCAACACGCTAAGAGATGACTCAGGCCGCTACTTGATACGCGCCGCGACCAGCCCCCACACGGCGTCCGCGAGGCCGTCCTTCGACTGGCGCGGGATCGGGGTGCGGGCGCCGTCCGCGCCGAGCACGAGCGCCTCGTTGTCGCCGGTGCCGAAGCCGCGCCCGTTCCCGACCTGGTTCACCACAAGGAAATCGCACCCCTTGCGGGCCAGCTTGGCGGCCGCCGCGTCCTCGTCGAGTTCGGTCTCCGCCGCGAACCCGACGATCACCTGGCCGTCCGGGCCGTGCGCGGCCCGGCGGGCCGACAAGTCGGCGAGGATGTCGGGATTCTCGGCGA
>DASZKN010000009.1:0-13912 GCA_035552855.1 Trebonia sp.
CGCCGCGTCCCGGGCGGGGGTCCCGTACACGCTGTCCACGATGGCGACGACGGGGATCGACGAGGTGGCGTCTTCGGTCGCCGGCCTGTCCGGGCTGTCCGGGCTTTCCGGGGCGCTGTGGTTCCAGCTCTACATACTGAAGGACCGGCAGCGCGCCTACGACCTCGTGGACCGCGCCTGGTCCGCCGGCTACCGGGTGCTGGTGGTGACCGTCGACACCGTCGTGGCCGGCAACCGGCTGCGCGACGAGCGCAACGGCCTGACGATCCCGCCCTCGCTCAGCCTGCGCACGGTCGCGTCCGTCGCCGCGAAACCCGGCTACTGGTACCGGCTGCTATCCGGCCCGCGGCTTGACTACGCCAACGTCGAGAAGGGCGACCGCGGGACGATCAGGAAGACGATCGACTTCTTTGACCCGGCGATCGACTGGTCCGACATCGAGGACTTCCGGTCGCGGTGGCCAGGGGCGATGCTGCTCAAGGGGCCGCTCGGCCCGTCCGACGCGGTGCGCGCGGTCAACGCCGGCGTGGACGGGATCCAGCTGTCCAACCACGGCGGCCGGCAACTCGACCGGGCCGTCGCCCCGGTGGATTTGATCGCGCCGGTGCGCGAGGCGGTCGGGCCATCGGTGCCGCTGCTGGTGGATTCCGGTGTGCGCGGCGGCGCCGATGTGGCGGTGGCACTGGCGCTGGGCGCGGACGCGGCCGCTCTGGGACGGGCGTACTTGTACGGGCTGATGGCCGGGGGCGAGGCCGGCGTGGACAAGGCGCTGGGCATTATCGCGCGCCAGTTCCGTTCGGTGATGCAACTGCTCGGCGCCACCTCGGTCGCCGATATCCGCAAATACGGCCGCGACCTGCTGACGCAGTAGCTCCCCCCGGGGCGCCGCCAGGGTCTGCTATATGACGGGTTCGGTGGACGATGAGGTTCTGGCGGCGAAGTTCGCGGTGATGCGGCTGGTGCTGGGCGAGCGGCAGTGGCGGCTGACCGGGCACGGCGGCCGGGGGCGGGCCGGCCGAAGGCGGACGACGCGCGGCCCGGGACGGCCCTGCCTGACGAGCCGCCCCTGGCCGCAGCCTGCCGATTCAGGGGTCATGGCTGTGCTGGCGCGGTTGCTGGGGTTACATTCCCGCCGCCGCCCCGAGCAGCGCCAGGCCAGCCCACGCGGCGACGGTCCCGGCGACGAGCAGCCACGCGGCCCGGTTGCCGAAGTTGGGCGCCCAGCCGACGCCGAAGCGGGCGCCGACCACGAGGGCGGGGTCGTCACGGTTGACGTAGAGCAGGCCGGCCTTCCAGAACCGGTCGTCGTCCCGGTCGATCCCGGCCGGCGGGGCGAGGCCGTGCACGTTGCCGTTCAGCCGCGACCCGCCCTGGCCCGTCCGGGCGGCGACGGCCCCCAGCAGCAGCACGCCGGCCGCGAACGGCAGCACGGGCAGGGCCCGGCCGATCCCGGAGAGCCGGTAGACCTGCCAGTCGGGCAGGGCGATCAGCAGCAGGCTGGCGTCTATCAGCGCGGCCATGGTCAGCAGGGCCCGGCTGAAAGCAGCGAGGAAGCGGCGGTAGCGCAGCGTTGACGCCGCGGGGTCGGCGGCCTCAATGTCCGGCCGGGAGTGGTGCACGATCAGCATGAGCCCGCTGTATACGGCGGTGAAGTACAGCTGGCCTGCCACGACCAGGGCGAGGACGGCAGACTTGGGCACCCGGTGACCGGACCCGGTGACGATGTGGGCAGGCAGGCCGGGGTAGCGCAGCGCGCCGACGGCGGCGGTCGCCGCCATGACGGCCAGGGCGGGCATCAGCCAGCGCACCGGGAAGCGGGGCGGATCGGTCCGCCAGGTGGTATCGGCGACGACCGTCTGCCGCAGTCCCGCGAACCAGCTGTCCGCGTTCTTGACCGCGGCGATCTTGCGCCGCGCGACCCAGAAGCAGCCGAGGCCCGCGGCCAGTTCCGGCACCAGGATGACCCTGGGCACCCACGATGGACAGTGGCCTTGCACCGTCACCGCGACGAGGGCGAAGCCGGCACCGATGGCCGCGGTCCGCCAGTAGTAGGCCCGTCGCTCCCTACGGATAACCGGCGCCTCCGCCCGCTCAGGGGGCACGCGGACGCCGAACTGCAGGATCGGCCGCGTTACCGCGGGCAGCGAGCACATCAGCGCCCCGACGGCTAGGACGGGCAGGGCCGCAGCCAGCAGGGCTCCGGTGCTCATGGCGGGTTTCCGGTTCCGCTCTACGCTTCTGCCGCCACGGCGGGAAAGGCGAAATCCGCTATGGCGGCCTCGCATTCCGCGACGATGTCGGTGGCCGACATCCCCTGGGCGGCGGCCTCGGCCAGCAGTGTCCGCAGCCGGCCCGTCCAGTCCTGGGTCCAGCCGGGATCCGGCGGCCCGCTGCCCGCGTCGCGGCGCACCACCGCGCCGGACTTCCGGCCGAGCCGCAGCAGCCCCTCCTGCCGCAGCAGGTCATACCCCTTGTTCACGGTGTGGAAGTTGACGCCCAGGTCGACCGCCAGCTGCCGGATGGGCGGCAGCGCGGAGCCGGCCGGCTGCCGGCCGCGGGCGATCGCCTCCACGATCCGGTCCCTGATCTGCTGGTAGATGGGCACCGGGCCATCCGGTTCGATGCTGAGCAGCATCACACGCCTCCAGGGTCTCGCTGACCGCCGCCGCGCTCATCGCCGACTTCCCTCCCGGCCGGCGGTAGACCCCGCCGGATGGCATGTGTGACAGCCGTCATAGAACAAATGTAACTCTGCCGTCAAACGCTCTGCCTCCTCGCCCGGCGCTCAGGCCGGCCGGGAGGGAGCCCGCGCGCGGCAGGGTCGCAGTTTGACTCCTGCTTTATCTGTTCTATACATTATAGAACTAATGAGCGTAGCGACCGCCGCACCGCCGTTGCCGGCGGGGCAGGGAGGCGTCAATGATGGCCGGCATCGGGTCAGTCGGAAAAGCAATGGCCAGGCCATGGTCGTGCCGTGGCCCAGGACGGGGCCGGCCCGGCCGGGTCGCTGCCGTAACCGGGATGGCGGCTGGCCTGGCGATGGCGCTGGCGGCCCGCGGTGACCAGGGCACCGGGCATTCGCTACATTATTTCTATAGGAGATAGAACAAATGAAGCCAGAGATGTATGGCGCGGACTTGCAGGGCAAGCGGGAGGCGACCGGCGGGCACAGGAGGCGGGCGGAAGTGAGCGGTGACCCTGCGGTGCATGAAGGGCGGGACGAGGCAGGCACGGCCCGCGCCGGGGAGGCTCCCCGGGCCGCGGGAGCGGCCATCGAGGTCAGTCACCTGACCAAGGTTTTCGGCGGGCGCACAGCCGTGTCCGACGTGTCGTTCAGCGTCGCGGCCGGCGAGGTGTTCGGGTTCCTGGGGCCGAACGGTGCGGGCAAGACCACGACGGTGCGGATCCTGGGCACGCTGATCTCGCCGACGGCCGGCTCGGCGGCGGTTGCGGGCATCCCGGTGGGACCGGGCGGCGCGGCGGAGATCCGGCGGCGGATCGCGGTCATGCCGGAGTCCCCGGGCCTGTACCGGCGGCTGACCGTGGCCGAGAACCTGGAGTACTTCGCGCGGCTGTACGGCCTGCCCCGGCGGGAGGAGCGGATCACGGAGGCGCTGGCGGCGGTCGGCATCGCCGGCCGGGCGAACGACCTGGCCGGGAGTCTGTCCAAGGGCCTGCGGCAGCGGGCGGCGCTGGCCAGGTCGCTGCTGAACGAGCCGGCGGTGATGTTCCTCGACGAGCCGGCCTCGGGGCTTGACCCGGTGGCGGCGCACGAGGTGCACGGGCTGATCGCCGGGCTGCGCGACCGCGGGGTCACGGTCTTCCTCACCACTCACCGGCTGGAGGAAGCGGAACGGCTATGCGACCGGGTGGCGATCATGAGCACCAGCCTGCGGACCATCGGCAGGCCAGAGGACCTGCGGGCCGAGCTGTTCGCCGCGTCGCTGGACGTCACGGTCGCCGCCGCGCTGCCCGAACCCGGCCGGGTCTTCGGCGGGCTCCCGGCCGTGCAGGGATGGAAGGATACCGGCCAGCCGGGCGGCAGCCCGGCCAGCTACGCGCTGACCGTGTCCGACGTCGCGCGGGCGGCGCCCGCAGTGACCCGGGCGCTGGTCGCGGCCGGGGCCGACGTGCTGTCAATCACCCGGCCGCGGCACACGCTGGAGGACGTCTACCTCGAACTGGTAGCCGACACCGAGGGGAGCCAGCGATGAGCCCGAGCATCGCCCGTGTCGGCGCCGTCATCCGCAAGGAGCTCGCCGAGCTCCGGCGCAACCGGCTCATCGTCGTCACGGCGGTCATGCTGCCCGTGATCTTCCTGATCGGCCCCACCGCCACGGTCCTCAGCATCAAGGCGTCGGCCCTGAGCACGACGCTGGACAAGCGGGTCGACTACGCGCTGTTCATGCCGCTCATGGTCTCAGTGCTCGTGCCCGCGGTCATGAGCGCCTACTCGGTGGTCGGTGAGCGCGAGCAGGGAACCCTCGAGCCGGTGCTGACCACGCCGGTCACCCGGGCGGAACTGCTGTTCGGCAAGGCCGCGGCGGTCTTCATACCCGCGGCCGTCCTCGGCTACCTGATCTTCGGCATCTTCGTGGCGATCACGCAGCTCGCCGCCGCCGCGCCAGTGGCCGCCGCCGTGCGGCACGCTCCGCAGCTGCCAGCCGCGCTGGTCTTCATCCCGCTGCTGGCCGCCTGGGCGATCTGGGCCGGCCTGGCGATCTCGACCAGGGTCAGCGACACCCGCGTCGCCCAGCAGCTCGCCGTGCTGGGCAGCCTGCCCCCGGTCCTGCTCGCCGCGCTCATGTCATTCCAGGTGATAAACCCGAGCTTCGCCCTGGTCGTCGCCCTGGGCGGCGCCCTGCTGGCGGTCGACTGCGGCGCCTGCCTCGTGGTGGCCCGGCTATTCGACCGCGAGCGCCTCATCACCGGGACCAGGCCCAGCCGCGGCGTCCCGGCCCCACCGCAAGACATCCGGTCCCCAATGTCGTGACGGCTCAGAGAAAGCAGAATTAACTTGTCGGCGACCCTGAAAGTGACACAAGAATCGTCCCTTAAACCCTGCGGGGATCATGCGCGGCACGTTCGATGTCGTGGTTGACCGTAAGAGTGCCAGGTCGATCAAATGGCAGGAAGCGACCGAGATGCCAGTCGAACCCAGCGGCCGTCGACGCACTGGCGCCGGCCGACTGTCACTGCCCGCCCTCGATGCGAGTTGCCCGGTCGAAGACGGCGGCGATCTCACCGGCGTAGTTGTCGATGTCGAACTCCGGGTCCAGGGCCAGCAGGGGCGATGCGGCCTCGATCGCGGCGCGGATCGCGATTGCCATGACGCGGGGATCGAAGTCAGGCCGGAACTGGCCTGCTGCCTGGAAGCCAGACAGCAGGTGCTCGAGGGCGCGGACCGCGTCGACCACGTCGGTGTCGCCGTAGAAGATGCGCTGCCCCTCCGCGCTGCGGGCGATCTCGACCATGGCGATCACGTTGTTGCGGTGATCTCGCATGAAGGCGAGGTTCGATTCGATGTAGGCGTGCAGTACTCCCGGGCCGGTCGGCTCGGCAAGGATCCGCAGGCGTATGTACACCTTGGCCTATTCGGCCGCTTCGTTGACGACCTGCCTCATGAGGTCGTCCTTGCCGGCGAAGTGGTAGCTGATCAGGCCCCGGCTGATCCCCAGTTTCTCGGCTATGGTGTCGATCGCGGTGGCCGCGATGTTCGACTGGGAACGGCTCATCACCAGCACGCGGAGTTGACCCCTGCAGCTTGGAACAACGCAGGCCAATCCCAGCACTCAACAGAGAGGAGACCCAAGGTGCCGGCAACGCTCAAGGTGGCGCACAAGGTAATCGGCGCGGAGGTCCGCCGCGGCACGTTCGACGTCGTGGTCGACGGCAAGCGTGCCGGGACGGTCGAAAAACACGGCACGTTCGAGACTCCAGTCGAACCCGGACGCCACACCCTGCAAATCCGCAACGGCCGCCGGAACTCGAGCCGGACCGCGGCCTTCGACGCGGACGAGGACCAGGTCATCGCCTTCCGGTTCAGCGGAAAGAACATCCTGCCGATCTTTCTCCTGTCGTTCGCCGTGCCATCTCTGGCGATATCGCTCAGGCGCGAGTAACCAGCGATGCGAGCCGGGGCGCCTGCCCGCGAACCCTGGACGCGGTCAACGTCGACAGAACTGTCCGCGCGATGCTCCACGCTTCAGGAGGACGCCGACCAGTCCCCACTAGACGCAGGGAGACCAGGGAATAGTGCACGCCGCCTACGACCCATGAAACGGCCTGTGGCCATCACGGAATCAGGGGGCGGGGCTCCGAGGAGCAGCGGAAACCGCCTCCATCCCGTTACGGGCGCGGCGGGAGGGGCGGGCGGCGCTTCGAGGGACCGGTGGCGACGTCAGGGGGGCGGACCGGCGGGTGCTCTTCGAGCAGGGCGAGCGCCCGGTCCACGGCCACCTCGAGTTGCGGGTCGCGGCCGGCGGCCCAGTCGTCCGGCGTGACCAGCACCTCCGTCTCCGGATCAACGCCGTGGTTCTCCACGTCCCAGCCGTACTGGCCGAACCAGAACGCGTACCGCGGGACCGTTATCCGCGTCCCGTCGACCAGCGGGTGCCCGGCGCCGTCGATGCCGACGACCCCGCCCCACGTGCGGGCACCGATCACCGGGCCGAGGCCGAGCGAGCGGATCGCGGCCGTCACGATATCGCCATCGGACCCGGCGAACTCGTCGGCCAGCGCGACCACCGGGCCGCGCGGCGCCTCGCCCGGGTAGGTATCCGGGCGCAGCCACCGGCCGGAGTCCCAGCCGATCACCCGACGGGCCAGCTTCTCCACGATCAGCTGCGACGTGTGACCGCCGCGGTTGCCACGGACGTCCACGATCAGCGCGTCGCGCCCCATCTCCGCGCGCAGGTCACGGTGCAGGTGCGCCCAGCCCTCCCCCATCATGTCGGGGACGTGCAGGTAGCCGATCCGGCCGTCGGCCCGCTCGCGGACGAACTGGCGGCGGCCCGCCACCCAGTCCTGGTACCGGAGCCGCCGGTCGTCGTGCAGCGGCACCACGACCACGCGCCGCGGGCTGGCGGGGTCGGAGGTGGCCGCGGGGTCGGGGTCCGCGGGGTCAGAGGTGGCCGCGGGGCCGGGGTCCGCGGGGTCTGCGGGATCGCCGGGGCTCGCGGGAGCGGTGGGGGGCGGGGAGTCGGGGGCCGGGGCGACGGGCTTCGGCACCAGGGCCGGGTCGGCGGGGACGACTGTCAGCTCCACGGGCTTTCCGGCGGCGCCGGCGAGCAGCGGCGCGGGACCGTGCACCGGGTCGACCGGCTGGCCGTCCACCGCCAGGATCTCGTCGCCCGGGCGCACCGCCACGCCGGGCGCCCCCAGCGGCGACCGCGCCCGCGGGTCCGACGACTCGCTGGGCAGCACCCGGTCAACGAGCCAGCGGCCGTCGGGCGCCCGCGACACGTCCGCGCCGAGCAGCGCCGCGGGCTGCCCGCCCACCGTGGACCGGGCGCTGAACGTGCCCGTCGGCGTCACGTACGCGTGCGACGTGCCCAGCTCGCCCATGGCCTCGGCGAGCACGTCCGCGAACTCCGCCGACGAACCGACCCGGGCCAGCAGCGGGCGGTACATATCCAGGATCCCCGGCCAGTCCACGTCCGACATGTCCGGCGTCCAGAAGTCACGCTGGACCCACCCGGCCGCCTCCTCGAACGCGTGTGCCCAGAGGAGCGACGGATCGGCCGTGAACCGCGCCCGCGACAGGTCGACCGAGATCACGTCGTCCGACGAGCCGTTCTCGACCTTCCGGTCCGCGGGCACGACGCGCAGGTCGCCGCCGTCCCGCACGATCAGCCGCGAGCCGTCGCCGCTCACCGCGAACCAGTCGATCTCGCCGGCCAGCGTCGTGACTTCCCGTTTGCGCAGGTCGAAACGCTCGAGGGCCGGCCGGGGGCGGTCCCCGTCCAGTTCCGCCGACCCTTCGCCGAGCACGCCCGACAACTGGGTGCGCTCCCACACCAGGCCGCCTTTGACGGCGGCGAGCGCGTAGTACCGCCCCTCGTCGACCGGCACGCTGACGACGCGATCGGAGATGCCGTCGGTGTCGACAGTCACGAGGGCGCGTTCGGGAGAATCTTTCGCAGTTTCTCCGGCGTCGACCGGACGGCCGCCAGGCCGCGGACCGAACGGCGACAGGGTCGCCGCGGCCAGCGGGACCAGGTACGGGCGGCTGCCGAACGGGAACGACAGGTCGAAGGTGTGCACATCGTAGATCGGGTCGAAGGTGCGCCTTGACATGAAGGCCAGGTACAGCCCGTCGGTCGTGAACACGGGATCGCTGTCGGCGAACCGCCCGTCCGTCACGTCCACCGTGAACCGGTCGGCGATACGCGCCAGCCGGATCCGGGCCAGCGGCCGCGGCCCGGGCTGCGCCCACCCGAGCCACGCCGAGTCGGTCGACCAGGAGACGTCGTCGATGTCGCCGTCGTCGCTGACCGCGAGTTCGGTGACCGCGCCCGATGCCGCGTCGACGAGCAGCAGCCGGCCGTCGTGGGCGGCGACCGCGATCGTCGCGCCGTCCGGGGAGGGCACGAGGTTGTTCACGTACCCGACCTCACCCCCCGCGATCCGCCGAACGCTCCCTCCTGGCTCCGTTACGTCCGCGATCTCCAGCGCGTCCGGGCCGTCCGCGTCCGTGACCCACACGACCTTGCCGGTCTCGCCGAGCACGGCGGCCAGCCGGGCACGGGCACCGGGGTCGACGGAAAGCGCGCGGGCCGGGCCGTCCGTGTGCGTCAGCCAGTGGACGGTGCCGCGGACCGTGACCACGCTTGCCTGACCCGTGTTGTCGCTGTCCAGGCTGCCGAGGTTGTCGTCGGCGGTGACGAGGCGCGGCGCCCGGGCGACGGGCGGCGAGGTGAGCTCGATGCCGAGCTTGCGGGGCTCCGGCGCGTCGAGACTGTCGAGCATCCAGATGTCGCCGGCGACGTGGTAGACGATCCGCTCGCCGTCGGTGGCGGGGCTGCGGGCGTAGAACCCGTCGTGATCGGTGTGCCGTCGCAGGTCGCCGCCACCCAGCGCGACGGAGTAGATGTTTCCCGTGCCTTCGTGGTCGGCGAGGAAGACCAGCCGGCCGCCGATCAGCATCGGCGCGGCGAGCTGGCCGTCCAGGTGGGAAAGGACCCGGGTGAACAGCGGGTCCTCGCCGCTGGCGATCCAGAGGCGGCCCGCGGTGCCGCCGCGGTAGCGCTTCCAGGACGCGGGCTCGCCGCCCATCCGGGCGGTCAGCACGGCGGTCGCCGCCGGCTCGAGCGCCAGGTCGGTCACCTGGCCGAACGGCAGGCGGCGGGCGGGCGCGTCGAGCGGCACGGCGTACGCCCACGTGTACTGGGCGCCTGGCTGGCCCTGCGCGCTGACCGCGAGGACCTCGTCGTGCCTGGTCCAGCCCGTGGTGCGGGTGCGCGGGTCACCCCAGTACGTGCGGCGCGTCGCCGGGCCTCCGTCGGCGCTCGCCGTGTAGATCTCGGGGTCGCCGTCGCGCTTGCTGGTCCACGCGACCAGCCCGCCGTCGCGGGAAAACCGCGGGTAGCTGGCCTGCGCGCCGTCGGACGTCAGGCGCCACGCGCGGCCGCCGTCGGCCGGGGCGAGCCAGACGTCGTCTTCGGCGACGAAGGCCAGGAGATCACCATGAATATGCGGGAAGCGCAGGTAACCGGGGGATGTCACGCGGTTCATCCTAGCGGTGACGGTGCGGCAGGCGGGGCTCGCCGCAGGCGGGGCTCGCGGCAGGCGGGGCTCGCGGCAGGCGGGATTACAGCCAGCCGCGCTCTTCCGCGATGCGCAGCGCCTCGGTGCGGTTGCGGGCGCCGGTCTTCTGGATGCAGGAGGACAGGTAGTTCCGGACGGTGCCCTCGGACAGGCAGACCGCGGCCGCGATCTGCTGGATCGTCTTGCCGTCGGCGCTGGCGGCGAGGACGTCGCGCTCGCGCGGGGTGAGCGGGCTGCCGCCCTCGGACAGCGCGGCCGCGGCCAGGTCGGGGTCGATGACGCGCTGGCCGTTCATGACCTGGCGGATCGTGTGGGCGAGCTTGTCCGCCGGCGAGTCCTTCACGATGAATCCCGAGACGCCGGATTCCATCGCGCGCCGCAGATACCCGGGCCGGCCGAACGTCGTGAGGATCACGATCTTCGTACCAGGCCTGATCTTGTGCAGTTCGCCGGCCGCGGTGAGCCCGTCCAGGCCGGGCATCTCGATGTCGAGGAGCGCGACGTCCGGGTCGGTCCTGCTCGCGGTCATCGCGACTTCGTCGCCCCGGCCGACCTGGGCGACGACCTCGATGTCGTCCTCGAACGACAGGAGCGCGACGAGCGCTTCGCGGATCATGGCCTGGTCTTCGGCGAGCAGCACCCGGATGGGGCGCACGCTCGCGGAGGTGGGACCGGAGGCGGGGCCGGAGGCGGGGCCGGAGGCGGGGCCGGAGGCGGGGGTCACGCGGTAACGGTAGCGCTGGGGGCGGCCAGCGGGCGCCGCGCCGGGACCGTGGCGACCAGCCGGAAGCCGTCCGCGGCCGGCCGCAGTTCGAGGCGGCCGCCGACCGCGGACAGCCGCTCGGACATGCCGCGCAGGCCCGTCCCGGCCAACGGCCCCAGCGACCACTCGGGCGACGGCCCCAGCGGCTGGGGCGATGGCTCGGCTGACGGCTCCAGCGACGGCTCCAGCGACGGCGGGGCGGCCAGCGCCCGGCCGTCGTCCGTGACCTCGAGCGCCAGCGTCCTGGCGTGCCTGATCAGGCGGATGTCGCAGTTCCGGGCGCCCGAGTGGCGGACAACGTTCGTGACCGCTTCCCGCAGGCACCAGGCCAGGGCCGCCTCCGCGTCCGGGTCGAACGAGCCGGACAGCAGCGTCAGCTCGGGGTCGTCGTGCGCGGTGATCCCGGCCGACTCGAGCACGTTCCGCGCGGTGATGATCTCGACGGCCAGCGTCGGCCGGCGGTAGCCGCTGATGGCCTCGCGGATGTCGCGCAGGGTCTGCCTGCTGACGGCCGCGATCTGCTCAACCTCGTCACGGACCCGGTCGCGTTCCGCGCCTTCAGGGAGCCGGCCGAGCAGACGGGCGGTCAGCTCGGACTTGAGCGTGATCGTGGACAGGGACTGGCCGGTCAGGTCGTGCATGTCGCGCGCCAGCCGCAGCCGCTCCTGGCTGGCCGCCATCCGCGCCACCGTCTCCCGCGCCTGCCTCAGCTCTTGCACCAGCTCGTGCTGCTTGCGCCCTCCGATCATCACGAAGCCGACGAGGATGACGGGCAGCAGGCTGACGAGATAGTCAGTGGTGCTGTCGCGGGCGATCACGCTGCACACGAGGAAGGAGGTGGCGGACGCGAGCACCGCGAGGGTGGCGGCCCGGTACGACCGCAGCATCAGCCCGCAGGCGACGGACACGTACACCCACAGCAAGTTCCACTTCGAGATGTCGTCGAACAGCAGGCTGCCCAGGCTGGCGAGCACGAAAAGGAGCGGAAGCACCCACGCCACCCGGCGGAGCGGGTGCGTCCAGGTGAGGAACATGCCGCAATAGGTGACGCAGAACACGGCGAGGATCGCTATCCCCAGGGCGATCTTGGCCGTGCCGAAGTGGTGCTGGAAAAGGGTGACCGTCGGCTGGATGAGGTACACCAGCCACACACCGGACAGCATGACGCGCCACGTCGGCTGCCAGGCCTCGCCGTTGCCGTTGCCGTTGCCGTTGCCGCGGAGCGTCATGCCCGGCCAGCGCGCGCCGCTGCCACCGCTCATCTGCTAATCATCACATCGTTTCCGCTGTCGCGCGCACGGCCAGCGTGGCCAGCCCGCCGAAGATCGCCAGCCAGACCACCAGGCCGATGACCAGGCCGGCCGACACCGATGTGCCCCCGATGACATCGGTGGAGATCTTGACGGCCTGGTACGTGGGCGTGATCTCGCCGACCTTCTGCAGCGCGCCGCCGAGCGGGAACCAGATCCCGCCCAGGATGGTGAACGCGAAGTAGATCACCATCGCGACCGGCTGCACCTGGTCTGGCTGGAACCGGTACCCGATGGCCACCGCGAGCGCGGCGAAGATCATCGAGCCCAGCCACACGATGATCGCGATCACGATCCACTCCCAGATCGCCAGGTGCACGCCGCCGTAGAACCGGCCGAGCAGCAAGACGACCACCACGGACGGGACCGTGGTCACCATCGAGACGAGCAGTTTCGCGACCACGTAGGCGTTCGCCGGAAGCGGCGTCAGCCGCAACTGGCGGATCCAGCCGACCTTGCGCTCCTCCGAGATGCGGATCGCGTTGCCGTTCAGCGCCCCGCTGAACGCCCCGAACGTCGCCATGGCGACCATGTAGTACGCCGTGAAATCCACGCCGTAAGCGGCTTTCCCCTGCTTGGCGACGATCAGATAGAGCACCACGGGCAGTGCGAGCGTGAAGATGAGATAGCGCCGGTTGCGGCGAAGTCTGTTGATCTCCGCCCGCGTCAGCAGCAACGTGCCTTGCATTGTGCTTGTCTCCCCGGTTTGCGTGATGGCTGCGTGATTACACGGTGACCGGGTCGGCGGCGCCGGCCCGGTCGTCCTCCGCGGTGATGGCGAGGAACGCCTGCTCGAGGCCGAGGCTGGCGACCTCGATCTCGCGCGGCCGCAGGCCCGCGTCCAGGACCGCGTACAGCGTGGCGTCCGCGTCCTTGGTCTGGATCCGCACCTGGTCGTGCCGCACATCCAGGCTCACAAGGCCGGGCAGCCCGAGCAGGAACGGCTCGTCGATCTTCGACAGCCGGAACGAGACCCGCTTCGCCCCCGCGCGCTCCTTGATCTCCGCGGGGGTCCCGTCGGCGAGCAGCCGCCCCCTGTTGATGACCAGGATCCGGTCGGCGGCCTGGTCGGCCTCCTCCAGGTAGTGCGTGGCGAACAGCAGCGTGCGGCCCTCCGCGACCTCTTCTTTCATGCTGTCCCAGAACCGGCGGCGGGTTTCCACGTCCATCGCGACGGTCGGCTCGTCCAGCACGATCAGGTCGCACTCGCCGGCGATCGCCAGCGCGAACCGCACGCGCTGCGTCTGCCCGCCGGACAGCCGGTCCACCCGCTGGTCGGCGATGTCCTCAATGCCCGCGCGGCGCAACGTGGTGTTCAGCGGCACCGGCCGCGGGTGCAGCCCGGCGATGAGCGACACCAGTTCCCGCACCGTCACCTCGGGCATCAGGCCGCCGGACTGGAGCATCGCGCCGACGTTGCCCGACTTGACCGCGTGGTACGGGTCCTTGCCGAACATCGCGATCTTGCCCGCGGTCGGCTTGCGCAGCGCGAGCAGCATGTCGAGGGAGGTGGACTTGCCGGCGCCGTTCGGGCCGAGCAGCGCGACGGTCTCCCCCTGGCGGAGCTCGAGGCTCAGCCCGTCGACCGCTTTCAGGCTGCCGTAGTGTTTGCTGACGTTGTCAAATGCGACAACGGCTTGGGCCATGATCAAATCCCCCTGATGGTGACCGGCTGGGCGTTAGTACGACCCAATACCACCATCCGGGAACCTGCGCGGCTAGTGCGCTCCCTCAGCAACCCGCCATGACAAGTGTCATGGGTGGTTTTGAGGGCTAGCGACGCTAGTTACCGGTTAACTAACGGCCGACGGCGTAACCCTGCATGCCGCGGGGGTTGGCGCCGGCGTACAGCATGCCGTCGCGGCGCGCCACCGCGCTGATCCGGCCGAGCGACCACGGCGCCCGCTCGGTGACCTCGTGCCCGCGGGACCGCAGCGCGTCGAGCACGGCGGAGCCCGCGCGCGACTCGACGTCCAGCGCCCGCGGGGCGGACTCGCGCGGGTAGAACGACGACGGCATGTGCCGCGAGTGGAACGCGGGGAAATCGATCGCCTGCTGGAGGTTCATCCCG
>DASZKN010000010.1:0-8345 GCA_035552855.1 Trebonia sp.
GGTCATCAAGATCAAGGTCACGACCCGGGTCCAGCTGATCATCGGCGCGCTCACCGTGGCGGCGATCATCGTCGTGGACCTGGTGACCACGTCCAAGGGCGGCAGCCACGGGCAGGCGCTGTCCGCGTTCAGCTTCGGGCACACGCTGAGCGGCGGGTTCAACGGCGTGTTCTACGGCATCATCTTCGGCGTCACCTCTTATATCGGCTTCGAGACCGCGGCCGACTTCGGCGAGGAGACCGCGAACCCGCGCAAGTACATCCCCATCGCGATCATTGCCGCGACGCTGTTCGCGATCGTCTTTTACCTGTGGACGACCTACTCGATGACGATCGGTTACGGCGTGAAGAACGGCGCCACGTGGGGCACCGACCCGGTCGCGCTCAAGACCATCGCCGGCACGTTCGTCACCCCGTGGCTCGGCACCGTCGTCGAGATCGGCGGCATGCTCTCGGCGTTCATCGTCTCGGTCGCCTGCGCGACCGCCGGCGCCAGGACGCTGTTCGCCATGGGCCGGGAGAACGTGCTGCCCGCGTGGTTCGGGCGGACCCACCCGCGGTTCAAGACGCCGGTCAACGCCTCGCTCGCGGTGGCCGCCGTGGCGATCGTCATGGCGCTGATCATCGGGTACCCGCTGTCCGACGCCGCGTTCGGGAACGCGTTCAGCAACTACTACTTCTGGGCGACGACGGGAACGCTCGTGATCATCGTCGTCTACCTGGCCCTGTGCCTGGGCGGCATGGTGTTCTTCTGGAAGACCAGGGCGACCCGCCGGTGGAACGTGATCGCGCACGGCCTCGTGCCGCTGATCGGCGCCGTGGTGTTCGGCGCCGCGCTGTACGGCTCGATCCACCCGGCCCCGCCGGGCATCCTCAAGTGGACGCCGTACGTCGGGCTGGTCTGGCTGGTGATCGGCCTGGCCGTGGTGGCGTGGCTGCGGGCCAGGCGGCCGGACGCGGTCGCCAGGATCGGCTCCATCCTGGGCGAGGAGGGCGGCGACGACGCCGCGATCCTCGACATGGCCGCTGGGCCAGCCCACGAGAATTCATGACCCATTGCTCTTAACAGGAGCAACGGTCATTCCGGCGGGAGGCGCGCCGGCCGGGGGTCCGTCCCGCTGCCGGGAGCGCCGTTAACCGGGTGGCGGAGTGGCGAACGTGGCGTACGTGGTGAAGAACGCCAGCGGCAACACAGGCCGCGCAGGCTAGTCCGGCTGCCCGGCGATCGCCTCCAGTGACCTGCCCTTCGTCTCCTCGCCGAAGAGCGCCACCGTGCCGACCGCGACGAACGCCACCACGCCGACGAGCACGTAGACGGCGGTGACGCCGGCGGTGTCAAGCAGGAGCGGGATCAGGGACGGCCCGATCACCCCGGAGAACAGGCGGCCGATGCCCTCGGTGAGCGAGGTGCCGGTCGCCCTGATCGAAGTGGGATAGCTCTCGGCCGTGTACACCTTGACGGCCGGGTCCACCCCGATGCCGAAGAACGACATCACGCAGCCGACGATCAGCACCGCGGCGGCGCCGCGGGAGAAGCCGAAGACGATCGCGGCGGCCGCCGCCAGCGCGCCGAACGTGATGATCACCGGGCGCCGTCCCCACCGTTCGACGACCCAGGCCTCGGCCAGCTTCCCGGGGATGGAGACCAGCACGATCACCGCGGTGAACGCGAAGGCCGACGTCAGCGTGAAGCCCATCTTGGTGACGACCGTTGGCATGAACGTCTGGATCGAGTAGAAGACGAAGAAGATGCCGCCGAACGTGACCCACAGCATGACCGAGCGGCGTAGGTACGGCCCGCTGAGGAGTTGCCGTATCGGCGCGGCCGCGGACGGCGGTTCCGCGGGCGCGGCGGGCGGCGGCGGGGGCAGCGGCCGGCCGAGTTGCGCCGTGACCCGCGCCTCGATGTCGCCGAGCACGCGCTCGGCGTCGGCGAAGCGCCCCTTCGCCTCGGACCAGCGGGGCGACTCCGGCACGTACTTCCAGGCCAGGAACGCGAAGGCAATCGGCACCCCGCCCAGCATGAACATCACGCGCCAGCCGGTTCCGTTCGTCGCCGTCGGGATCAGCAGCAGCGCGAGCAGCGGGGACAGGAAGTACCCGACGGACAGGAACGTGTCGGCGATCCCGGTGAACCGGCCGCGCAGGGACGGCGGGCACAGTTCCGCCCCGTAGGCGTAGGGCAGCGGGAACACGGCGCCCATGGCGGTGCCCGCCAGCACCCGGAGCACGATGACGGCGGCGATGCCAGGAGCGAAGCCGGTCGCGAATGTCAGGATCGAGTAGGCGATCGTGCCGCCGATCATGACCCGTTTGCGGCCGACGCGGTCGGCCAGCCAGCCGGCGGGGACGATGCCCAGGACCACGCCCGCCGACGAGGAGACCGACACCAGGCTCTTCATCCCGGTGCTCAAGTGGTACACCGCGGTGAGGGACGGCAGCACGCTACCGGTGAGCCCGATGTCGTAGGACTCGACGAGCCAGCCGAGGAAGAGGATCGCCATGACGCCGGTGAGCCAGCGGGACGCGGGCAGCCGGTCCAGCCGCTCGGCGGCCCGGACCCGCTGCGCTACGTTGACTACCCCGCTGTCCGGCGCACTCATGTCTTAACTACTCCTTAGTAAAATCCGCCGGGGTCGAGTATGGGGCATTCGCCTGGACGTTCGCTGAGAAACGGACGAAAGTCCGCTGGCGCTCTCCCGGCAGCGCGTGACCATGCCGGCGGCCTGGAAGACGCGGAACCGCCGCTGGCATGACACGGGCGCGGCGCCGCATCGGGTATGCTTCCCCTGTTCAGCTTTAAGCTGGGCATTCCCCTAGCACACAGCCCGAGCGCTGGCGTGTGCCTATAGGCCACGGTTGGCAGGATTGGAAGGCAGGCAACATGAGTGGTGGTCAGACTCCGAAGCGGAAGACGTCCCGCTCCCGGACGCGCAGCCGCCGCGCGCAGTGGAAGACCAGCGCTCTCACGCTGACCACGTGCCCGCGCTGCAAGAACCCGCGCCTGCCGCACACGGTGTGCCCGACCTGCGGTACCTACAAGGGCCGCGAGTACCCCGAGGCCATCAAGAACGCCTGAGCGTTATCACGCTAGCCCCGGCACGACCGCCTCGATGAGGTGCGGGCCAGGCTCGGCCAGCGCCCGGCGCAGCTGAGCCGCGAACTCGCGCGCGGTACCGGCGCGTGTGGCCGGGACCCCCATACCCGCGGCCAGCGCGGTGAAGTCCAGATCCGGGCGGGACAGATCGAGGAGACCGCGGGCTGCCTGCCCGGTCGCCGAGGCACCCACCCGGTCTAGTTCCATGCCCAGGATCGCGTACGACCGGTTGCTGAACACCACGGTCGTGACGTCCAGGCTTTCCCGCGCGCAGGTCCACAGCGCGGAGATCGTGTACATGGCGCTGCCGTCGGCTTCCAGCGCCAGCACCGGCCGGCCCGGGCAGGCCAGCGCCGCGCCCGCCGCGAGCGGCAGTCCCAGGCCGATCGCGCCGCCGGTCAGCGTGAGCCAGTCGTGTGGCGGCGCGCCGGCCGTCGCGGCCGGCAAGAAGATCCCCGAGGTGTTCGCCTCGTCGCAGACGATGGCCGCCTCCGGCAACAGCGCGCCGATGACCGCCGCCGCCGACTCGGCCGTCAGCGCGCCGTCCGGGACCGGCGGCCGGGACGCGGGCATCAGAACCGGCGCGACGCCCGGTGCGACCAGATCGGCGAGCGCCATGAGCGCCCCGGCGACGTCGTCGCCGTCACCCGCCAGGACCCGCACTCGCGCCCCGGCGGGCGCCAGTTCGCCGGGCTTGCCCGGGTAAGCGAAGAAGGAGACCGGGGCCCGCGCCCCGGCGAGGACCAGCTGACGCGTGCCCGCTAGCTGCTGGGCGGCCAGTTCCCCGAGGTAGGCGAGCCGGTCCAGCCCCGGCAGCCCCGCGCCGCGGGCCAGCCTGGCAGGGAACGTCTCGCCGAGGAGCCGGGTCCCGGTGGCGGCGGCGATCCGGCTGGCCGCCGCCAGACCCGCCGGCGTGAGGGCGCCCCCGCCGAGCAGCAGCACGCTGGGCTCGCCGGCGCGCAACGCCTTCGCGGCCTCCCGCAGGGTCTCATCGGCGACCGGCGCGGGTGGCCGGACCCGGACGGGCGGCGCCGGCTCCGCGCCTGCCGACCACGACACGTCGGCGGGCAGTATCAGCGTGGCGACGCCGCCGGGCGGCGCGGCCGCGGCGGCGACCGCGTCGGCGGCATCCGCCGCCACGTCGGCGGCGCGCGCCGAGCGCCGCACCCACGCGGACACCGGCCGCGCCAGCGAATCGATGTCCGATTCAAGCGGCGCGTCCAGTCGCTTGTGGTAGGTGGCATGATCGCCGACAACCGCCACCAGCGGGGTATGCGCGCGGCGCGCGTTATGCAGGTTGGCCAGCCCGTTGCCAAGCCCGGGCCCGAGGTGCAGCAGGGCCGCCGCCGGCCGGCCGGCCATGCGCCCGTACCCGTCCGCGGCCCCGGTCGCGACCCCTTCGAACAGGCAGAGCACGCCCCGCATCGCCGGCACCGCGTCAAGCGCCGCGACGAAGTGCATCTCCGAGGTCCCCGGATTGGCGAAGCACACTCTCGTCCCGGCGCCCGCGAGCGTGCGGATCAGCGCCTGCGCACCGTTCATCAACTGCCTCCCACAGGAGTACCCCGGGCCGCCGGCACCCATTGCCGGAATGCTACGCGCGGGTGGCGTGCAGCAGGAACTCGATCGCGCCGTGGTTGCCGAGCACCGGGGACCGGATGACGCCGCGCACCGACCAGGGATACCGCGCCACGCCCGCGGTCGCCAGCGCGACCGCCTTGTCCAGCTCGTCCGGCTCCGTCGGCAGCGCGCCCGCGCTCAGCTCGAACATCGGCTTCACCAGCGTGATGAGATCCGCGCCGGCGGCGAACTCAAGGTCCTCGATCTGCCCCACGGCGTTGGCGATCGACAGGTACGACAAGTCCGCCGTCACCACGTCGACCGGCGCGTCGACAAGCTCGCGCGTGAGCTCCGACAGGTTGGTCCGCTCGAGGTTGCGCACGCGCGGATCCTGCCGCAGCGAGCCGAGCAGCTGCCCGTACCCCACGTCGACCGCGTAGACCCGCCGCGCGTCCCGCTCGAGCAGTACCGACGTGAAGCCGCCGGTCGACGCCCCGAGGTCGAGCCCGACCCGGCCGGCCACCGGGATGCCGAACGCGTCGAGCGCGGCGGACAGCTTCCGCGCCCCGCGCAGCGACTTAGGCCGGTCGATCTTCACCACCGCGTCCCGGCGCACCCGGGACCGCTCGTTCCGCGTGACGACGCCGTCCACGACGACCGCGCCCGCGCGGATGGCGTCTTCGGGGTCCTCGACGTCGGGATGCTCGCGCCGCAGCAGGTCGAGCAGGGCCACGATGCGCCGCGGCCGTTTGTTCGCCATAACGGGGCCGAGCTGACCGAGGCGGGGCCGAGCAGGGACTTGACGTCGGCCATGAAGCTGCTGCCCGGCTCCACGCGGAAGCGCGTGAGGTTGAGTAGCAGCCGGCCGGACCGGCCGGGCCTGGTGAGGCTCATGTGCACGGGCGCCTGCCCAGGGTGGGCCCGCAGGATATGCCTGAGCTCGTCGGCGAGTTCCTGGGTAATCCTGTCCTCGCGGACGTTGAGAATCACCGGCGGCAGCCCGCCGTTTAGCGCGGTCGTGACGTCGAGCACCTCGAGCTGCTCGGCGCTGAACGACACGGTCGTGCTGCCGTCGCTGGTCTCGGACTTGCGGATCTTCCCGGTCACGCAGACCACCGTGTCCGCCAGCAGGACCGGGGCGTAGAGCTGGTAGGTGGACGGGAAGCAGGCGACCTCGATCGCCGCGTCGTGGTCCTCGAGCCCGACGAGCGCCCAGACGTCGCCCTTCTTCGTGACCTTCTTGTCGACGCTGGTGATGATGCCGGCGATGCGGGCGCTGCCCGCGCCGCCCGCCCCGTCGTGCAGGTCGGCGATGCTATAGTCGCGGCTTCGCTCAAGCAGCGGCTCGGCACCGTTCAGTGGATGGCTGGAGACATAGAGCCCGAGCATCTCCCGCTCGAACGCCAGGGCCGTTTGCCGCGCCCACTCCCCCTCGGGGACAGGCAGTTCGAGCGACGACCCGGCCGCCGCCGCGGTGTTGTCGGCGCCGAAGCCGAACAGCGAGTCCTGGCCGATCGCCTCGTTGCGCTTGTCGCTGATGACCGCTTCCACGGCCGGCTCGTGGATGGCGAGCAGGCCCTTGCGCGGATGCCCGAGGCTGTCGAACGCCCCGGCCTTGATCAGCGACTCCACGACCCGCTTGTTGCAGACGGGGAGCGGGACCTTGCGCAGGAAGTCGTGGAAGCTGGTGTAGCGGCCCTGCTCGGCACGCGCCTTGATGATGGCCTCGACCACGTTCTCGCCGACGTTGCGGATCGCGCCGAGCCCGAACCGGATGTCGTCCCCGACGGCGGCGAACCGGAGGCGGGACTCGTTGACGTCCGGGGCCAGCACCTTCACGCCCATCCGCCGGGTCTCGGCCAGGTAGACGGCCATCTTGTCCTTGTTGGTGCCGACCGAGGTGAGCAGCGCGGCCATGTACTCGGCGGGATAGTTGGCCTTCAGGTAGGCGGTCCAGTAGGACACAAGCCCGTACCCGGCGGTGTGGGACTTGTTGAACCCGTAGGCGGAGAACGGCAGCAGGACATCCCAGACCGCCTTGATCGCCGCGTCGGCGTAGCCGTTGTCCTTCATGCCAGTGGAAAAGATCTCCCACTGCTTGTCCATCTCCGCTTTCTTCTTCTTGCCCATCGCCCGGCGGAGGATGTCGGCGCCGCCGAGCGTGTACCCGGCCAGGATCCGGGCGATGGCCATGACCTGCTCCTGGTAGACCACCAGGTGATAAGTCTCGCCGAGCACCTCTTCGAGCGCCTCGGCGACCTCCGGGTGGATGGGCGTCACCGCCTGCTGACCAGACTTGCGGAGCGCGTAGTTGATATGGGACTTGGCTTCCATCGGGCCGGGCCGGCCGAGCGCGAGGACGGCGGAGATGTCCTCGAACCGGGTCGGGCCCATCAGCTTGGTCAGGTCCCGCATCATCGATGAGTCCAGCTGGAAGATGCCCAGGGTCTTCCCGGCCCGCAGGATCTCGTAGGCTTTCTCGTTGTCCAGCGGCAGCTTGAGCATGTCCAGGTCCGTGCCGCGGTTGTCCGTCACGTTCTCGACGGTGTCGCTGATCACGGTCAGGTTCCGCAGCCCGAGGAAGTCCATCTTCAGCGAGCCCATGGACTCGCAGTCGGGGCCGTTGAAGCCGGTGATCCGCGCGCCGTCGTCCGGGCGGCGGTGGACCGGCATGACGTCGACCAGCGGCTCGGACGACAGGATCACGCCCGCGGCGTGCACGCCGGTGCCGCGGATCAGGCCTTCAATGCCGCGCCCGGTGTCGATCACCTTTTTGACGTCGGGGTCTTCGGCGTACAGCTTGCGCAGCTCGACCGCCTCGGCGTACCGGGGATTCTCCTCATCGAAGATCGCCGCGAGCGGGATCTCCTTGCCCTGCACCGCGGGCGGGAACGCCTTCGTGATCTTCTCCCCGACCGCGAACGGGTAGCCGAGGATCCGCCCGGCGTCCTTAACCGCGGCCTTGGACTTGATCGTCATGTAGGTGATGATCAGCGAGACGTTTTCCTCGCCGTACTTCTCGGTGACATAGCGGATCATGTCGCCGCGGCGGCGTTCGTCGAAGTCCAGGTCGACGTCGGGCATGCTGACGCGCTCGGGGTTGAGGAACCGCTCGAACAGCAGGCTGTGCTCGATCGGGTCCAGCTCGGTGATCCCCGTGACGTAGGCGACCATGCTGCCGGTCGCTGACCCGCGGCCCGGCCCGAGGGCGATGCCGTTCTCCCTGGCGTACCGGCAGATGTCGGCGACCACGAGGAAGTAGCCGGGGAAACCCATCTGCTCGATGACGCCCAGCTCGTACTCGATCCGCTCGGTCACCTGCGCGCGGACCGGGTCGCCGTAGCGGCTGACCGCGCCCCTGGCCGCCTCTTTGCGCAGCCAGGTCATCTCGGTTTCCCCGTCGGGAACGGGGAACTTCGCGGCCAGGTCCCGGTGAGCGAACACTTCCTCGTAGGACGAGACCCGCTCGGCGATCAGCAGCGTGTTCCGGCACGCTTGCGCCCACTCGTCGGTGTTATTCACGGCGCGCATCTCGTCCGCGGTCCGCAGGTAGTAGCCCTGGCCCGCGAGCCTGAACCTATTGGGATCGTCGATCAGGGAGTTGGTGCCCACGCACAGCAGCGCGTCGTGGGCGCTCTTCTGGTCCTCGGTAACGTAGTGCGAGTCGTTGGTGGCCAGGAACGGGATGT
>DASZKN010000011.1:0-17589 GCA_035552855.1 Trebonia sp.
CAGGTAGCTGATGTTGCCGGCCGACAGCGGGTCGAGGTCGATGCCGCGGAAGATCGCCGGGAGCGCGATGATCACGATCGACCCGTCGAGGGAGGCCATGAAGATGCCCGCCGTCGTGTTGGCGAGCGCTACCCATTTGTAGTTGTCGCCCGGCGCGTCGTCCCGCTTCCGCGCCATCAAAGCTTTTCCGCCAGGCGCTCAAGCAGCGGCGCCACCGCCAGCAGCTGCCCAAGCTCCGCCGGCGTGAAGCCGCCGTCGAGAGCGCGTGCGATTTGCTCGGTGCGGGCGCTGCGGCGGTCGTGCACCACCTGACGTCCGGTTTCGGTGATCGACAGCACGATCCTCCTGCCGTCCTCGGGGTCCCTGGTCCGTGCCACCATGCCGCGCTGCTCGAGCGCGGCGATCGTGGCGCCCATCGACTGCGGGCTAATCCGCTCGTACCTCGCCAGCTCACTCGACGACGCCGGGCCGCCGCGATCGAGGCGCGACAGCGCCGACATCTCGGGAACCGGCAGCTCCCCCTCCGGCATCGCCTGGCGCAGCCTGCGCATCAGCATCCCGACGCTCATCCGGAGGGTGGCGGCGACCTCGAGGAGCTCGTCCGGAACGGTCGTCCGCGTGGGTGAAGTAGCTGACTCAGCCATACCCTCAGTTATAACTGATAAGTTCACCCTTAGCAATTCAGGACATGCCCGCTGCTCGTACGGATCTCAAGTCACTCGCGCACCAGTTACGCGAAGACTTGGTGCCACGCGATCAGACTCGAGCGCGTTGTCGCGTCCGCGCCATGCTCGGTAATTCGAGATATGGCACAAAACGGATAGCGAGCGGATGCGTGCCGCCGAGCCGACGGCGCCTAGCCCGCCGCGGCGGATGTGTAGCGGCAGAAGAGCGTGCCGTTCTCCTCCAGGAGGACGGCCAGGTCGAGGCGCCGGGCGAGGAACGGGGTGCCGGCCACGATCCGGCCCGGGCCGGGGCCGGCGAGCACCGGGCTGACCGTGAGACACAGCTCGTCGAGCAGCCCGGCGGCGGACAACTGGCCGAGCAGGCTCGGGCCGCCCTCGCACAAGATCCGGCCGAGGCCGCGGTCGTGCAGCGCGGCGACCGCCTGCTTGAGGTCGACGGCTGCCTCGCCGGCGACCAGGACGTCGGCGGTTCGCTCCAGCGCCGCCCGCACGTCGGCGGGGGCGCTGGCGCACGTGATCACGATCGTCTTCGCGTCCGCGGGTGCCGCGGTGAACAGCGGGTCCGCCGGGTCCAGGTCCAGCGAGCGGCTGACCACGGCGATGGGGGGCGTGGCCGGGCGGCCGTCGCGCAGGCCCAGCGATGCCCACGACCCGGCCGCCCGGGTCGGGTGGTAATGCTCGGCCCGTGTCGTGCCCGCCCCGGCCATGATCACGTCGGCCAGCCCGCGCAGCACCCAGAACAGCCGCCGGTCGCCCGGCGTCGACAGCCCGCCGGACAGCCCGTCCAGCGTGCTCGCGCCGTCCGCGCTCGCCACCATGTTGCCGCGCAGCCAGCGCTCGGCCGGGTACGCGTAGCGCCGCGCCAGTTCGGCGTCGTCCGCCTCGAAAACGGCGTCGCCCACCGAAGACCCCGAAGATCCCGAAGACCCCGAAGATCCGGCGGCGGGGAACAGCAACCGCACCGGTCACGCCCTGGACAGCAGCACGGTGACCGCGCGCCCGGCGACCTCGACCTTGGAGTTCGGCAGCGGCTCGGGCTCGAGCGGCGCGCCGTCCGGCGTGGTCGTGTCGACGACGATCTCCCAGTCGGCGCCGAGCTTGGACTCCGGCAGCGTGAACGTGATCGGGTCGGCGCCCGCGTTGAACAGCATCAGGAACTTCTGGTCGGTGACCGGGTCGCCCCGCGGGTCCGGCTCGGTGATCGCGGCCCCGTTCAGGTACACGGCGACGGACTTCGCGTACGAAGCATGCCAGTCGCCATCGGTCATCTCCTCCCCGGCCGGGGTGAGCCACTCGATGTCCGCCGAGCCCCTGAAGAACCGCCGCCGCCGGAGCACCGGGTGCCTGCTCCGCAACCGGGCCACCCGCTGCGTGAACGCCAGCAGGTCCCGCTCGCTCGCCGCCCGTGACCAGTCCACCCAGGACACCTCGTTGTCCTGGCAGTACGCGTTGTTGTTGCCGCCCTGGGTCCGGCCGATCTCGTCGCCCGCGGCCAGCATCGGCACGCCCTGGGACATGAACAGCGTGGTCAGGAAGTTCCGCTGCTGGCGGGCGCGCAGCTCGTGCACCGCCGGGTCCTCGGCCGGGCCCTCGACGCCGCAGTTCCACGACCGGTTGTCGTCGGTGCCGTCCCTGTTCTCCTCGCCGTTGGCCTCGTTGTGCTTGCCGTTGTAGGACACCAGGTCGGCCAGCGGGAACCCGTCGTGGCAAGTGACGAAGTTGACCGACGCGACCGGGCGCCGGCCCGACGTCTCGTACAGGTCGGAGGATCCGGTCAGCCGGGACGCGAACTCCGGCAGCGTCGACGGCCTCCCGCGCCAGAAGTCCCGCACGGTGTCCCGGTACTTTCCGTTCCACTCGGTCCACAGCGGCGGGAAGTTCCCCACCTGGTAGCCGCCCTCGCCGACGTCCCACGGCTCGGCGATCAGCTTCACCTGGGACACGACCGGGTCCTGCTGGACCAGGTCGAAGAACGTCGACAGCCGGTCCACGTCGTGCAGTTCGCGGGCCAGCGCCGACGCGAGGTCGAACCGGAACCCGTCCACGTGCATGTCGAGAACCCAGTAGCGCAGCGAGTCCATGATCAGCTGCAGCGAGTGCGGGTGCCGCACGTTCAGGCTGTTGCCGCAGCCGGTGTAGTCGATGTACCGGGACGGCTCGCGGTCGTCGAGCCGGTAGTACGCCGCGTTGTCGATGCCGCGCAGTGACAGCGTCGGACCGCGTTCGTTGCCCTCCGCGGTGTGGTTGTACACGACGTCGAGAATGACCTCGATGCCCGCCGCGTGCAGTTCCTTCACCATCGCCTTGAACTCGCCGACCTGCTCGCCGCGCTGCCCGGCCGAGCTGTACCGGTTGTGCGGGGCTAGGAAGCCGATCGTGTTGTAGCCCCAGTAGTTCGTCAGCCCGCGCTGGGTCAGCGCCTGCTCGGGCACGAACTGGTGGACCGGCAGCAGTTCCACGGCGGTGACGCCGATCTGCTTCAGATGCTCGATGATGGCGGGATGCGCCAGCCCCGCGTACGTGCCGCGCTGGTGCAGCGGCACCTCCGGGTGCCGCAGCGTGAGGCCGCGGACGTGCGCCTCGTAGATGACGGTCTCGTGGTACGGGACACGCGGCGGCCGGTCGTTGCCCCAGTCGAAGAACGGGTTGGTCACCACGTTCTTCGGCATGAACGCGGCGCTGTCGGCGGTGTTCCGCTTGCGCGGGTCCGCCCACTTGTAGTCGAACAGCGCCTCGTCCCAGATGACTTCGCCGTCAACGGCCTTGCCGTACGGGTCGAGCAGCAGCTTGGACGGCGAGCAGCGACAGCCGCGCAATGGATCGTGGGGCCCGTGCACGCGGTACCCGTACCGCTGACTAGGGCTGATCGCCGGCAGGTAACCATGCCAGACGAATCCGTCCACCTCGGTGAGCGGAACGCGCTCCTCGGCCCCGGACTCGTCGAACAGGCACAGCTCGACCCGATCGGCAACCTCCGAGAACACGGCGAAGTTCGTTCCCCATCCGTCCCACGTCGCACCGAGGGGATATGAGGACCCCGGCCAGATATGCATTCGCCTCCTACGGCAACTTCGCCTGAGCGCACGACTCTACCCCGTCAGGTTGATCGCGGCGTGCCGCCTGGCAGGTGCTGACCCGTTGTTACGTTGATTTTGCCCGTCGGCGGTGCGTTTTTAACGGGGGAGTAACCACTGTCCGTTCAGGAAAATCAGGCCTGTGCCGCCAGCGGGCCCGCACCCTCCGCGCGGATCGCGGCGGCGTACCGGCCGAGAATGACGTCGGCGACTTCCGGGGCGGCGCCCAGCGCGCCGGACACCGCGGCCGCGCCCGCGGCCAGCGCCGTGGTCCGGATCCGGTCGGCGAAGAAACCGGGGGCGAGCAGGTACGTGGCGACCACGACGGGGCCGTGGCCCGCCGCGCGCAGGGCGGCCACGGCCTCGGCCGGGGTCGGCGCCGCCGCCGACGCGTACGCGGGCACGACACGCCGCCAGCCACCGGTCCGCTGCCACCGCGCCGCGAGCGAGGCGTTGGCGGCGTTCGCGGCCGGATCGCTCGACCCGGCCGCGGCGAGCACCACGCTCGTCGCGGGCCGCGGGCCGTCGTAGGCCGCGGCGAGCCGCCGGTCCAGCGCGGCGAGCAGCAGCGGGTGCGGTCCCAGCGGGTCCGCGATCCGCACATCCAGAAATCTATATCCCGAACGTCCCCTGGTGACCTGCCCGGGGATATCCGTCTTGCTGTGATACGCGGCCGCGAGCAGCAGGGGTACCACGACACAATGCTGCCCGCCGGCCCGTCGGCCGGGCACGTGATCGGCGGCGAGCGCGCCCAGCACCTGCGGCAGCGACGGCGCCGCGTGCTCGAGGAAGGCGGCCCTGACCGGCAGCCCGTTCGGCCCGCGGGCCGCCACCAGGTCCACGAGTTCGCTGGTCGTGGCCGCGGCGCGCGGGTCCCTGGACCCATGTGCCACGGCAACTAGCCCGGGGGGCCGTCCCGCCATCAAAACCGGCACATCCGGATTTGACGGATACGTCACACGTGGATCCCGCATTCGGTCTTGCCGGTGCCGGCCCACCGGCCGCTGCGCGGGTCCGCGCCCGCCTCGACCCGGTTGGTGCAGGTGCGGCAGCCGATCGAGGGGTAGCCGTCGTAGACGAGCGGGTTGACGAGCACGCCGTGCTCGGCGATGTAGTCGTCGACCTGCTTGCCCGTCCACCGCACGATCGGGTTGACCTTGACCATCTGCCGCTTGTCGTCCCACTCGACGGCCTTCGTGTCGCGGCGGGAGAGGGTCTCGTCGCGGCGCACGCCGGTGAACCACGCGTCGTAGTTCTTGAGCGTCCGCTCCAGCGGCTCGACCTTGCGCAGATAGCAGCACAGGTCGGGGTTGCGGCCGTACAGCCGCGGCCCGAGTTCGGCGTCTTGCTCCTCGACCGTCCGGGACGGAGTCACGTTCACCACGTTCACCGGGTAGATCGCCTGTACGGCGTCCCGGGTGCCGGCCGTCTCGGGGAAGTGGTAACCGGTGTCGAGGAAGACCACGTCGATGCCGGGGCGGATCGACGACGCGAGGTGGATGATCACCGCGTCCGTCATCGAGGAGGTGACGCAGATACGCTCTCCGAACGTATCGGTCGCCCAGCGTATGACGTCTTCCGCGGAGGCGTTTTCCAGCTCCTCCGCTGCCTGTTCCGCGAGGCTGCGCATGTGCTGTGGGTCCTCCAGGTGTCGTCCGGCTTCGTCTCGTCCCGCTGCCGCTCCGGCTGTCGAGCCTGCCAGCCTTAGCGTAAAGCCAAGGTTAAGGCTTCCGTTCACAGTGCGGCTCCTATCCCGGCAAATCGTAGCTGGAATGTCCTCGTGCAGCTGCGGCAGTGCCACTCTCCGTCCGCCGCGCCCTGCGGCTCGAGGTCTTCCTCGCCGCAGTAGGGGCAGTAGAACGGCACCGCCCGGCCGGACGGACTGGTCATGACAGTCTCCCGTGCGTTCGTGAAAAAGCGATGAAATTCACGATAGGTCCGCATCCGAGGCGCGCAAGGTCCACTGCGCGAACGTCTCGCCGGCCGTCCGGGCGGCCTGGAAGCGGCGCAGCACGCGCTCGACGTAGTCGGGCAGGTCTTCCGCCGTGGTCTTCAGGCCGCGGACCTTCCGCCCGAAGCCGGAGCCGCCCCCGTCGCCGCCCTGCAGCGAGCCGCCGAGGTGGATCTGGAAGCCCTCGACCTGCTTGCCCTGCTCGTCGGTGATCAGCGAGCCCTTGAGGCCGATGTCGGCGGTCTGGATGCGGGCGCAAGAGTTCGGGCAGCCGTTGACGTTGATCGTGACGGGCGTGTCGAAGTCCGGCAGCCGGGTTTCCAGCTCGTCGATGAGGCTCACTGCGCGGGCCTTCGTCTCCACGATCGCCAGCTTGCAGAACTCGATGCCGGTGCACGCCATCGTGTGCCGCCGGAACACGCTCGGGCGCACCCGCAGGTCCACCGCCTCGAGTTCGGCGACGAGCGCGCCGGTCCGCGCCCGCGGCACGTCGAGGATGACCATCTTCTGCTCGGTGGTGGTGCGCACCCGGCCGCTGCCGTACTCGTCCGCGAGCTTGGCGATCGTGAGCAGGGCGTCGCCGTCCAGCCGCCCGACCTTGGGGGCGAAGCCGACGTAGTCGCGCCCGTCCCGCTGCCGGTGCACGCCGATGTGGTCGCGGGTGCCGGCCGCCGGCGGCTCCGGAGCCGGGCCGTCGGGCAGCGCGTAGCCCAGGTACTCCTTCTCGAGCACCTCGCGGAACCGCTCGGGACCCCAGTCGGCCACGAGGAACTTGATCCGCGCGCGGTGGCGGAGCCGCCGGTAGCCGTAGTCGCGGAACACGGCGATGACCCCGGCCCACACCTCGGCCACCTGGTCCGGCCGGACGAACGCGCCGAGCCGCTTGCCGATCATCGGGTTGGTGGACAGCCCGCCGCCGACCCACAGGTCGTAGCCGGCCTCACCGGTCTCCGGGTGGCGGACCGCCTGGAAGGCGACGTCGTTGATCTCGTGCTGCGTGCACTGCGCCGAGCAGCCGCTGATCGCGGTCTTGAACTTGCGGGGCAGGTTGGAGAACGCCTGGTCGCCGATGTAGTTCGCGGTGATCTCGGCGATCTGCGGGGTGCCGTCGATGATCTCGCTGTCGTCGAGCCCGGCCAGCGGGCAGCCGAGGATGACGCGCGGCGTGTCGCCGCAGGCCTCGGTGGTGGACAGGCCGACGGACTCGAGCGCTTCCCAGATCGCGGGCACGCTCTCGATCTCGATCCAGTGCAGCTGGATGTTCTGCCGGTCGGTGACGTCGGCGGTGCCGCGGGCGTACGTGTTGGCGATGTCCCCGATGACCCTGAGCTGCTCGCTGGTCAGCTGGCCGCCGTCGATGCGAACGCGCAGCATGAAGTAGCGGTCGTCGAGTTCCTCGGGCTCCAGGACGGCGGTCTTGCCGCCGTCGATCCCCGGCCGCCGCTGGGTGTACAGGCCGAACCACCGGAGGCGCCCGCGCAGGTCGGCGGGGTCGATCGAGTCGAATCCGTGCTTGGAGTAGATGTCGATGATCCGCTGGCGGACGTTGAGCCCGTCGTCGTTCTTCTTGCTTTCCTCGTTCTTGTTGAGCGGCTCGCGGTAACCGAGCGCCCATTGGCCCTCGCCGCGCTTGCGGCGGGCCGGTACCTCGCGACGGGTCGCAGTTGCTCCAGGGACGGGAGACATGCGGCTTCCTTACTGCTGGTGGTTGGCGGTCGCAGGCACGCACACATCTGGCAGCCGCTGGCGGGTTCCAACAGGAAAGAAAAAGCCGCCCGGCTTGCGGTGCGCGCCCTGGTGTTAAAGTTCGCGGTGGCGGTGCGGACTTCAGGTTGTAACGCCTGGTTTAACGTTGGGCGGCAGTCAGCATGCGGTGCGACACATCGCGCTGCGGACGCGCTGCAAGTCGACGTGCCTGCGCACGACGAGCATGGGGTCCACAGCACTCACCTCAGCAGGATCACATGGTTTGGCACCGGCTGTCCAGTCGAGGCGAGTCACGTCAATGGCAACCTGGACGCGCCCGCCGCTATTCCGGTTCCCGGGTGAACTTTTCGCGGCCGTGTAACGGAGCCGGCCGCGGTGGCATCCCTCCGCTGCCCGCGGCGCGGCCGCCGGCCCTGGCGATCGGAGCCGGATCTACTGATCATGAAAAAACCGGCGGGGCGGTGATCGTTAGTCACCGCCCCGCCGGCTTTGCCGCGTGGGCTTGCTGACGCTTATCTTGCTGCCCCCGATAACGCGCCCGTCAGGCGCGCACCGCCAGATCAGGCCGCGTTGGCGCGACGCATCCGGCGACGGCGCTCCGCGGAGCGCTCGTCCTCGTTCAGGCCGCCCCAGGTGCCGTACTTCTCGGGGCGGGCAACGGCGTAGTTGAGGCACTCCAGACGGACCGGGCAGTTAGCGCAGATAGCCTTGGCCTTGCGCTCCCGGATGTCCCGCTCTGGCTGCCGCTCGCCGTCAGGGCCGAAGAAGAGCATCAGATCCTCGCCACGACACGCGGCAGCGTCTTGCCAACCCCAGTTAGGGCGGGGGAGCATCGCCGTCTGCCTACGTACCTGGGACATGGGATCAGTCACCTCAAACAAAGTCGTCTTAGTCTTGCGTTACCCTTGCTTTGTGGCCCGTTAGCACGCGAGCCCAGTCGTCCTGCGCGGTAACTGCCGTTGCAACATGCAACGCTCCATGGCGCCGTAGTGTTCCCGCGTGCTCAAGGCATGCTTGTACGACGTTCCAAGGGCAGTGCTTGCTGGCAGAGGAGCCGGATGCTGGCACATGCGCGGCCGATACCTGCCCCACCAGACGGTGCCCCGTAAGACGGGGGCAGGAAGCCTGCGAACTATGATGCCATCCCGCCTGCGGTTCGCGCAGGGCGGGTCCCGATTTTTATGCCTCGTGTCGCGGGAATTTCTTTTCACCACACTGGTGACGGCCGTCGGATCGGGGGATCGCGACCAGCGAGTCCGCGCGAAGAGGGGGTCAGGCGCGCCGTCGTGGCGTAGATTCTTAGTTCGCGGCGATTTTTGTCCGCGGCGGCCCCGTCTCAGCGGGCCGCGGAACGCGGGGCGTCCTGCGCGTATGGCGAAGAACCCCATCGCGTCACAGGAGCGCCCGCGCAGTACTTGTACGAAGTAGGCAAAGCTGGTTGGGGGCTATCTATGGGCAGCATGTCAGCGTCGGACGCAGCACCGCTGCCCCGGCTGGGTGAGGTCTTCGTCGACGTCCGCGGCAGCACGCGCACCATGCGCCTCAGCTGGTACGCGGACACCGGCGTAGCGGTGTTCAGCATCTGGCAGGGCGGCACTTGCACGGGCACGTTCCGGCTGCCCGCCGACGACATGCCGCGCCTCGTTGAGTCGCTCCAGCGCGGCGCGCCCGGGCCGGACGGCAACCCGCAGCCGACGCGGAATGGCCGCTCGAGCCGGGAGATCGCCGGCCGGCCGCGCCTCGCGCTCAGCGCGGCCCCCGAGCCCTACACCGGCGCGATGACCGCGATCACCGACGACCAGGCGAGCCGCGCCGCGAACGGCTACGGCGCTGGC
Organism: Trebonia sp.; assembly: GCA_035552855.1. Lineage (GTDB taxonomy): Bacteria > Actinomycetota > Actinomycetes > Streptosporangiales > Streptosporangiaceae > Trebonia. The sequence continues at coordinate 9,254 of DASZKN010000011.1, forward strand.
CCCGCCAACGGCTACGGATCCGCCAACGGCTACGGGTACGGCGCCGAGCCGTCGTACGCCGACGCGCAGCAGTACGCCGCGCAGCAGTACGGCACGCAGCAGTACGGCACGCAGCAGTACGGCGGCGCGGACCAGTCCGCCGCGCCGGCCTACGACTCGTACGGCGGCGCGCCGTCCGCGGCGGCCGGCTACGGCGACTCGCCCGCGTACGGCGACACCCAGGCGTACGGCGGCAATGCGGCGCAAGGCCTCGCCGACCAGGGCTCCTACCAAGCCTCGGGGACGGACTACGGCACGGCGGGTTACCAGCCGGCCGGACATGAGTCCCAGGGCTACAACGGGCAGGACCAGGCCGGGCAGGCCTATCCGGCCCACCAGGGCCAGGAAAGCGACAACCGCTTCCAGGACGACGACTCGATGGAGGACCTGGGGCGGGCCGTCCACGGATACCTCAGCGCGCTGGCGGCGCCGGTCGACCAGCCGGCGGGGATGGCGCCCAGCGCCAGCGCGCAGGCACCGCAGCCGACCGGGACGGGCGCCGACCGGTTCCCCCTGGCGTACCGCGAACAGTCCGCCTACGGTGACGGCGGCTATCCGGGCACGAGCGGTTATCCGGGCAGCGGGGCATATCCCGCCCCGGCCGGCCAGGCCGAGAGCATGGGGGAGAGCGGATACGCGGACGGCTACCCGGCCGCGGCCGGGTACCCCAGCGCGAACCCCGCGGAGGGAGGCGGCGGCTACCCGGCCGCGGCCGCGGCGTCAGGTGACCTGCCCGGCTACGAGTCCGGATACGGCGTGCCCGGCGATTCGGGGCAGGCCGCGGCGGGCTATCCGGGCGGCACCGGGTACGCGAGCCCGGCGGAGGCGTCCGGCTACCCGGCCGCCGCGCCGGCCGACACCGGCTACGCCGCAGGCCCCGCCGGCGCGACAGGTGCCGGATACGCCCCCGGCGGCGCGCAGTACGGGAGCGACGGAGGTTACGCGGACTCCGCGGCCTACGCGAGCGGCTACGCCGGCGCCGCCGGCTACCCGGGCGGCGACACATATGCCGGCGGCAACGGCTATGCCGGCGGCACTGACTACCCCGGCGGCGGCTACGCGGGCGGCGAAGCCGCGGGCGGGTACGCCGATGGCGGCCAGCCCGCGGCCGGCGCGCCGTCGTTCACGCCCTCGTTCGCCCCCAACGGGGGCTACGCGTACCAGGCCACCGGGAACACCGCCAACGGGAACGGGGCGAGCGGCACACCGGCTTACGCCGACGGCGGCGCCTACGGGACCGGCCGCGCCTACGAGACCGGCAGCGGCCAGCCCGGCGAGTATCAGGGAGCGAACGGCTACCCGGCCGCGGCCGGATACCCGACGGCCGACGGTTACGGCACCGCCAACGGCTACGGCTCTGCCAACGGCTACGGCTCTGCCAACGGCTACGGCACCGCCAACGGCTACAGCTCTGCCAACGGCTACGGCACCGCCGACGGTTATGGCACCGCCGACGGTTATGGCACCGCCAGTCCCGCCGGCGGGTACGGTGCCGCCAACGGCTACAGCCAGCCCCCCGGGTACGGCGAGCAGGCCCAGGGCGGCGGCCAGGCGTACGGTGAGCAGACATACGGCCAGCAGGCGTATGGCCAGCAGGCCTATGGTGAGCAGGCCAACGGTGAGCAGGCCAACGGCCAGGCGCCCGGTTACCAGGAACGGGACCCGCGGGCTGCCGACCCCCAGGCCGGCTACCGCGAGGAGCAGGGCTACCGCGAGGAGCAGGGCTACCGCGAGGAACCGCGGTTCACGCCCAGTTCGCCGGACGGCGGGCCGCAGGCTTACGGATCCGCGCCGAATGGCCGTGACCCGCGGGAACAGCGGTACGACCGCCGGCGTTAAAGGTACTGGCCGGTGCGGCTAGTGTCCCCCGGGCCGCACCTAATATCGCCTTCGCGGAATACCGTTCGGCTGGAGCCGCGTTGAGCCTCTCGCCGAGGAGGCGACCTCCGCACCGGCCGCTACTTCCGATCCCCGTCCGCTTCAGCGGGCGGGGATTTTTGTGTCACGCCGGTAAATGCTCGGTGCCTCGCTCGGCGGCCGAAATCACAATCGCGACAAATACCACTAGTATCTCGCCGCCTAGGCTCCGTGACATAAACCAACAATTATGTAACGCGATATATATGGCACATGTCGGCAAGGCGTGCGGCAACTGGCAGGCGACCGCTTTCCCGCGCGCTCGTGCGGCGCTCACGCCGGCCGTCCAGCAGGCGCCCGCTAGTCGCGGCCCCAGGTTCCGGCAGGCGGCGGATGATGACAGGACTGAGTCCGCCGGAAGTCCCGCGGTCAGCCCGGCCTTACTGCTTGGCTACAATTCTGCCCCGTCAAGCCACATCCGGCTCAGCGGCACGATTGCCCCGGGAGTCACATTTACTTCTGCACTTAGATAGGCCTCTACTGCCACGCTCGCCGCTGTAGCGAGGCTGGTTCTGCCGTCACAGCCGCCTCTGCGACCACGGCAGTCCCTGCCACGAGGACGTGTGCCGATGCGAAGTCGGCTTTACGCCCTCCTTAGTTGGAAAAATGGCCGAACAATCGTTTGCAGCCAACCAATTCGGGCCTAAAGTGGTGAGAATGGGGCCAGAGAACTTAGCGAGGCAGGTGAGACGCGGACAGGACGACGCCGGGCGGGACGTGACCCGGCAGCGCCACCAGCGGAGACGGGATCAGCAGGGCCGCGACGCCGAACAGCAAGCGCTCTCGTCAAGGTGATCACGGCAACCAGCGGGGCCGAGGTCCCGGCCCGTTTCGCCAGCACCGTCCGCGTCTGCCCGGACACCGCGTACGCGGCGACGCACCCGAGCACGCAAAAAGCAGCCGCCGCGCCAGCGGCGACTACCTGGCTGATGAGATGGCTGCTCGCGAAGAAGTGCGCGAAGTCGTGATGTGCCCACCCGGATGTCGCGGCCGCGAGGATCGCCAGCGTCAGGGCGATGATCGGCTTCCACGGCCGCGCCTTCTCTTTTACCTTGGCGACCTGAGCAGACAGGTCAAGCTGCGGCCCGTCCTGCAGGTGCATGCGCACTCCTCCCGATCGCGCCGGGTCCGGTACCAGCCAAGTGCCTAACCGTACCCGGCGCGACCAGAAGGCCGACCAGAAGGCCGACCAGAATGCCGACCAGAAGGGCGGGAAGCCGCTAGGAGATCAGCGGCCGGCCGACCGGGAGCTTGATCCGCGCCCCGGCGATGCCGTTCGACACGCCCGCGGCCGAGGTGTACCAGGCGACCAGCGCGGTGAGCACGCCCACGTAACCGCCGGCCTTGACCACGGTGGTGTTGCCCATGAAGTTGCCGATGAACAGCAGGATCTCGGTGATCTCAAGGGTCAGGAACACCCCGAACACGGCCATGTTCACCTGGGTGGACATCAGCAGCATGTACGCGTTGAAGATCGCGAACGCGAGCAAGATCCAGCCGAGGTCGTGGGCCGCGGCCGAGGGTGACGCCGCGTGCGGCGCGGCCAGCAGCGCCCACAGGCCGAGGCCGATCCAGAAGCCACCGTAGGACGAGAACGCGGTCGAGCCGAACACGTTCCTGTTCTTGAACTCCCACATGCCCGCGAGCAGCTGGCAGAGACCGCCGTAGGCGAACGCGTAGCCGAGCCAGTCGTTCCCCGTCGAGGCGTTCGCCCAGCCCGCGTTGACGGCGGACAGCAGGAAAGTGGTAAGGGCGAAGGCCGCCAGACCAAGCGGGCCCGGATCGGCGATCACGGGCCCCACCGGGGCTGGTTGGACGGCGGGCTCCACCGTTCTGTCTTCACTGACGCTCATGATTGTGCCTCCGGGTTTAGCCCGGCCGGTGGCCAATACCCGTCGCCATCGTCCGAGCGCATTGGATCTCCAGGCATTCGCGAAAATCGGTGGCCGCCGTGGCCTGGAACTACGGCGGCTCCGCGCTACCGTTCTTGCGTCTAACCATCTGGTTTCTCGCCTGGAACATTATTACCAGAGAGAAACATCCGCTAATAGCGTAACGCGCCAGGAGCTTTGGGAGCGAGACCAATTACGTGCCGACTATGACGCGCAGGTCACAAGAGAACGGGGCGGTTCCCGGCGAGCACGCCGCCGAGGCCGGCCCTGGTCGCCACCACGATCAGCCGGTCGCCCGCCGCCAGCAGGTAGCCGCGGTGCGGCGCCCAGTCGAGCCCGAGCAGTCCCCGGGCGTCCCTGATATGCAGGGCCAGCACCCTGACCTGGCCGTTTTCCTCCAGGCCGGTGAGCGCCTGACCGACGATGGCGGCCCCCGGCTCGACCCGGACATCGGCGATCAGCAGCACGTGCCGGCCGACGGAGATCGTCGTCAGGACCTGGTGCTCGAGCATGGCCGCGGCGAACGCGGGCGCCGCCATGTACGAGATGCTGCGCGACACGATGTTGCCGACGGTCTGCTGCACCCGCTGCGCCAGGTCGTCGTCGTAGAGGCTGACGACCAGCCGGAGGTCCTCGCGCAGCGCCCGCGCCTGCAGGGCGGCCTCCAGGTTGGTGATGTCGCTGCCGGTCACCGAGACCAGCGCGATGGCGGTGTCGAGCCCCGCCGCGCGCAGCGTCTGCTCCTGGTAAGCGTCGCCGATCACCACGGGCAGCCGGTAGCGGCGCGCCATCTGCAGGCCCCGGGCCCGCGGGTCCCGGTCGATGCACGCCACGGGGAAGCCGAGGTCGTGCAGCTGCCCGACGATCCGGGTACCGACGTTGCCCAGGCCGGCCACGATGACGTGACCGCCGCGCGGCCGCGGTTCGCCGCGCAGCGACCCGGTCAGCCGCGCCCCGACGATCAGCGCCGTGACCACCGGCAGCATGGCCATGCCGTCCCCGGTCAGGATCACCTGCGCGACCTTCTCCGTGCCGCCCAGCCGCGGGTTGGTGAGCGCCGACCCCGTCAGGTCCATGAACGTCAGGTAGACGGTGTTGCTCAGCGAGTACCCGGCGAACAGGTTGAGGCCGAAGCCGGCCAGCACGACGCTGAACAAGATCGCGAACAGCAGGCCGAACCTGTTCCACACGAGCCGCCGCGCCACCCGCGCCACCCGCGCGCCCGAGCGCAGCGGATGGCGCTTCGTGGCCAGGGCGTCCCTGGGCGTGCCGTCGGCCACGGCCAGCACCAGATCGTCCGGCGTGAACGACACGGTCTCCGGCGCCAGCAGCCGCGCGGTCCCCGGTGCGGAAGCGGGCACCTCGAGGCCGCACACGATGTGCCCGGACGGCACGTCCGTCGCGCGGGCCACATAGAGCGTGCGCCCGGACACGCGGACGTGGCTGGGGGCCGGCTCGCCCAGCGCCGCCGCGACGAACGCGGGCGCGGCCATCGCGGAGCCGGACAGCACCGTGCAGTCGGGGAAGAAGCCCCGGATGTGCTCGCCGAGCCGCCGGTTGAAGACGGCCAGCACCAGGCGGAGGCCGCGGTTGAGCTCCACCGCGCGGAGCCCGGCGTGGAAGTTGCCGATGTCGTTCTGCGCGACGAGGGCGAGCGCGCGGGCCGACTCCAGGCCCGCTTCGGTGAACGTTTCGCTGGTGAGGGCGGGGCGCTCCAGCACCGTCACCCCCGGCAGGGCGCCGATCTCCGGCCCGTGGTTGACGGCGAGCGAGGGGAGGATCACCGTGACGCTCACGTCGTACCGGGACGTGAGTTCCAGGGCGATGCGGTAGGCCAGTTGGCTGTCCCCGCAGACGACGAAGTGGTTCCCGGTCGGTGAGGGCGGGGGCATGACCAGATCATAATGAAAACAGGCGGGTAACATTGTGGTGAAGCACCCTACTGCTCCAGGAAGGTCGCCCGATGGCCAGTGATCACACGATCCGGGCGTCAGACCACGACCGGGACGTCGTAGTGGACGGGCTGCGCGAGGCGTACGTCGCCGGCCGGCTGACCCTGCAGGAGTTCAACGAGCGCACGGCGGCGGCCTACGCGGGGCGGACGTGGGGTGAGCTGCGCAAGCTGACCGAGGACCTGCCGTCGCAGCCGGTGCTCGGGACGGACGTGCCGGCCATGCGGCCGCCGGGCGACGGCGAGCGGGTTCCCGGGCAGCCCCCGGCGCTCTCCCAGCGGCCCGGCCCGCGCCCGGCGCAGCGCGGACGGCCCGGGGCGGTAGTCCCGTTCGTGGTCTTCTGGGTCGTCATCGTGCTGGCCAGCCGGTCGTCGTTCACCGTGGTCGGCCCGGTCATCATCTTCGTTCTCGCGGTGCTGATGACATCAATTGCGCGTCGCCGGTAACGGCGACCAGAGCACATCGAGTAACGTCTGTCCAGTGTCCGCTAAGCCCGCGCCCTCTGACGGTGCCCTGGAGGAGCAGCCCCCGGACGGCCCGGGCGCCCCGGCCGCGCCGCGCGCGGCCGCCGCCGCCGCGCCGCGCCCCGTGCTCGCCTGGATCCGGCGGACGGCCGGGGAGCACCGCGCCTTCACGGTCGTGGCGCTCGCCGCCGCCCTGCTGCGGGTCGTGGTCATGCTCGGCTATCCGCCGGCGATGTTCTTCAACGACTCGTACAACTACATGACCGACGCGGTCACGAAGTCGCCCGACATCGTGCGGTCCAGCGGCTACCCGCTGTTCCTGTATGTCCTGCTGCCGCTGCACAGCCTGACCGCCGTCACCGCGCTGCAGGCGCTGATGGGCCTGGCGATGGGCGTCGCGATCTACGCGGTGCTGCGCCGCCGCGGCCTGCCCTGGTGGGGCGCGACGATCTGCGCGCTGCCCGTGCTGTTCGACGCGTTCGAGCTCCAGCTCGAGCACATGGTCGCCTCGGACGTGCTGTTCTACACGCTGCTCACGGCCGCGCTCGTGCTGCTGTGCTGGTGGGACCGGCCGCCGCTGCTCGCCGCCGTGCTCGCCGGCCTGCTCGTCGGGTACGCCGCCACCGTCCGCAACGTGGGCGAGACGATGCTGATCGTCTTCCTCGTCGGCATGCTGCTGCGCCGCGTGGGCTGGCGCCGGCTGGCGGCCACGCTGGTCGCCGGGGTCATCCCGATCGGCGGCTACATGATCTGGTTCCACGCGCACTACGGGCACTACGCGCTCAACGAGGCCTCCGGCACGTCCCTGTACAGCCGCGTGCAGAGCTTCGCCGAATGCTCCAAGATGAACCCCTCGCCCGACATCCGCGTGCTGTGCGACCCGCGGCCGCCGGACAAGCGGCCGAACTCCCAGGAGTACCTCTGGTCTAACCACACCCCGCTCGCGTACCTCACCGGGACCAACAACATCTACCGGTTCACGCCGAAGATCGAGACGCTCACGATGAAGTTCGCCGAGCGCGCGATCGAGGCTCAGCCCCTCGACTACGCGCGGGTCGTCGCCCGGGGTGTGGCGACGACGTTCGGCTGGCACCGCGCGAACACCGGCAACGCGATCGGCAACCTTGAGGGCTCCGGCTCCCTGTTCCGGTTCGAGCCTACGGTGGCCGCCGTCCCCGGCTGGGTGACGAGCGACCGGAACAACGCGACGGCGGCCAGGGACTTCGGCGGCGCCGGCTACGGCCGGCCGAGCGTGGTCAGGCCCTGGTCCACGTTCCTGCGGAAGTACGAGCGGATCGGCTACCTGCGTGGCCCGTTCCTGTTCATCTTCCTGCTGATCGGCTTCGCGGGCGTGGTCGTGTCCGCGCGCCGCAAGACACGGCGGGAGACGGGCCGGGGCTGGGGCGGGCTGCCGCTGCTGCCGTGGCTGGTGGGCGTCGCGCTGCTCGTCTTCCCGGTGATGACGGCGGGCTTCAGCTACCGGTACGCGCTCGCCGCCGTCCCGGCCGTCTGCCTGGCCGCGGGCCTGGCGTTCGCGGGCCACGGCAACCTGGTCACGTGGCTGCGCCAGCGCCCCCGCCGCGCCCGCCGCGGCCGCGCGCCCGCCGAGGGCGAGCAGAAACCCCTTTAGGCACTAAACGGTCCGGGGTGCTTGCCCCACCGCGGGCACCCCGGACCGTTATGGCGAAAATTCTGTGGTTAACGCCCGCCGGGCGGCAGCTTCGCGGCGGCCTGCTCGTCGATCAGGAACAGCGTCCGCTGGCGCCCGCGGGCGCCGGCGGCGGGCACCTGGTCCGGGGTCGCGCCGGTCAGCGCCCGCGCGACCGCGTCCGCCTTCTCCCCGCCGGCGGCGAGGATCCATACCTCGCGCGCGGCCTGGATCGACGGGAACGTCAGCGAGATCCGCACCGGCGGCGGCTTGGGGGAGTCCCGCACCGCGACGACCGGGCGGTTGTCGCTCACCGCCGGCATCTCGGGGAAGATCGACGCCACGTGGCCCTCGGGGCCGATGCCGAGCATCAGGATGTCGAAGGCCGGCACGCCGTCCCCCTCCGCCTGACCTGCCTGGCGCG
>DASZKN010000012.1:0-13304 GCA_035552855.1 Trebonia sp.
AGCTCCCGGACCTCGCGCCGGGTGCGGCGCCGGTCGAGCAGGCCGCCCCGCGGTATCCCCCGGGAGGACGACCCCCCCAAACCCCCCCGGGGGGAAATGGTGTGCTCAATGCCCAGCGTCACGTTCTCCGCGACCGTGAACGTCGGCACCAGCATGAAGTGCTGGTGCACCATGCCGATGCCGGCCGCGATCGCGTCCTTAGGCGAACGGAAGCTCGCCGCCTTGCCATCTATGTGTATCTCGCCCTCGTCGGGCTGGGTCAGCCCGTACAGGACGTTCATCAGCGTGGTCTTGCCCGCCCCGTTCTCGCCGAGCAGGGCGTGGACCTGCCCAGGGGCGACCGCGAGGCTGATCCCGTCGTTGGCTACGAGAGGCCCGAACCTTTTGGTGATGCCCCTGAGCTCAAGTTCCACGTGGGGTCAGCCGACCGGGCTCTTGGTCGGGGTCGCGATCTTGCCGCTCTCGATGCCGGCCTGGACGGTCTTGATCTCGGACTGCAGCGAGGACGGGACCTTGCTGGCGTAGTCGTGATACGGGGCGAGCAGCACACCGCCGTTGGCCAGGTTGCCGACGTAGTTGCCGCCCTTGAACGTGCCCTGCCGGGCGGTCAGCACCGCGTTCTTCACCGCGGTCTGGATGCCCTTGGTCACGCTGGTGATGAAGTACTGGCAGTACTGGGCGGCGCTGACGCAGCCGTCGGTGTCCACCCACTCCATCGAGACGTGGCCGCCCTGGGCGTCCGCCTGCTGGACGGCCTTGGCCGCGCCGAGGCCGACGTTGCCCGCGACCGGGAAGACGATGTCCGCGTTCTCGCTGATGAACGTCTGGGTGGTCGTCTGCCCCTTCGTCTGGTCGGTGAAGTCACCGGTGAAGGAGCCCTTCTGGGTCTGCTCGCTCCAGCCGAGCACCTGCACGTTCGTGTGGTGCTGCTTGTTGTAGTACTGGACGCCGTCCCAGAAGCCGTCCATGTAGATCGTCACCGTGGGCAGCTCCTGGCCGCCGAACGTGGCGACCTTGCCGGTCTTCGTCATGCCCGCGGCCAGGTAGCCGCCGAGGAAGCCGTCCTGCACGGTGTTGAACACCAGCGCGCTGATGTTCTTGACCGGCGGGGAGTAGGCGTTGTCGACGATCGCGAACTTCTGGCTCGTGTTCTTCTGCGCGGCGGTCTGCGTGGCCCGCGCCATCAGGTAGCCGACCGTGACGATGATCCCGCACTTCTCCGACAGGAACGTGCTGATGTTCGGCACGTAGTCGCTTTGCGTGGTCGATTGCAGGTACTTCACGGCGACGCCGGAATTGGCCGCGGCGGCCTCCTGCATGCCCTGCCACGCCGACTGGTTGAACGACTTGTCGTTGATGCCGCCGGTGTCGGTGACCATGCAGCCGAGGAACTTGCCGCTGGCCGACCCGCCCGCCCCGCCTGAACTGCTGCCTGTGCCGGCCGTGGGTGAAGAACTCGACGAGCCTGATGAGCTGGATGACGGCGCGCTCGATGTGCTGGTGCCGCAGGCGGCGAGCAGCACGCTCACCGCGGCCGCGGCCGCGGTTATCAACGCGGTGTGTTTCACCGTTTCCTCCACTGACCTGGTAGCCGGTGCCCAGGCATAGGGAGGTCCGCCCCCTGGCCCAGACTGCCCGAAGGGTAAAACCTGGAACCGCTCGCAGGGAAGAGGCATACCTGGTCTGCGGCCACCTCGTTGCCGAATCGCTACCAGCCGGTATTAGCCGGGAAACTCGATCACGACCGTCAGCCCGCCGCCCGGTGTCTCCGCGAGGCGCGCGGTGCCGCCGTTGGACGTGACGATGCGGTGCACGATCGCGAGGCCGAGCCCGGTCCCGTTCGTGCTTCCGGAGACGAATCGCAGGAACGCGCGGGCGCGGTCTTCGGGGGACATCCCCGGGCCGTCGTCCGCGACGGTCAGGGTCGTGGCCGCCGCCGAGCTGGCCACCGACACCGTCACGGTGCCGCCGTCCTGAATCGCGTCGATCGCGTTCGCCAGCAGGTTGTCGAGGATCTGCTCAAGGTGGCCGGCCCCGAGCGCGATGTGCGGGAAATTCTCCCCGCCGCGGGCGTCGAGCTGGGCGAGCAGCTTCACCCCGTGGCTGTCGGCCACCGGCTGCCAGGCGGCGACCCGCTCGGCGACAGCCGGGATGAGGTTGATGCTCACGACCTGCTCGGTGACGCTCTCCGCGCGGGCGACGGCAAGCAGGCCGTCGACCAGCCGGGAAAGCCGGGCGATCTCGTCCTGGGCGTCGGCCAGGTCGGCCGCGGCGGCCGGACCGGAGTCGGCGGCGAGCAGGTCGATGCGGAGCCGGAGCGCGGCCAGCGGCGTGCGCAGCTGGTGCGACACGTCGGCGAGCATGACGCGGTGGCCGTGCACGAGCGTCTCCAGGCGCCCGGCCATCATGTTGAAGGTCGCCGCCATCCGCCGCAGCTCCGGCGGCCCGGCGCCGGTCACGGCGCGGACGGCGAGGTCTCCGTCCGCGAGCTGCCGCGCGGCCGAGTCCATCCTGGCCAGCGGGCGGTTCACCCAGCGGGCGAACGTGACCGCGATCAGCGCCGCCGCGATCAGGGCGCCGCCGGCCAGCGCGGCCAGGTACAGCCAGAGGTTGGCGATTTCCTCGTTCAGGTAGTCGACCGGTCGTTCCAGGATGACCGTGCCGACGGCGGAGCCGCCGCCCCGGCCTCCGCTGACGACCGGCGCCACGACGATCACACGATCCTTGGTCAGCTCACTGGTCTGGCTGCCGGACTGCGTGGCCTCCGCGGCGAGCGCGCTCCACTTGTCGCGCGGCACGCCGTGCCAGGCGACAAGCTTCCCGGCGGCGTTGAGGACGAGCACCTCGTCGTCCTGCCGGGCGGCCGACAAGATGGCCGCGCGCAGCGCGGGATCGGCCGCGTGGTCGCCCAGCTTGTCCTCCGCGATCACCGCGATCGAGTGCGCGGCCGCCTGCGCGGCGTTCACGAACGAGTCGCGCTCGTGCGCCACCGCCTGCAGCGCCAGCGGGATCACCGCGCCGGCCAGGATCGCGGTGGTCAGCGCGAGCAGCGCGAGCAGGATCCGGCGGGTCACGGGTCGGCGAGCCTGAACCCGTGGCCGTAAACGGTCTCGATCAGCGAGGGGACGCCCAGCTTGCGGCGCAGCGCCGCCATGTGCACGTCAAGCACCTTGGTGGGGCCGTACCAGTGCTCGTCCCACGCCCGCTCGACGATCTCCTGGCGGCTGACGAGGCGCCCGGGGTCGGCGGCCAGGCACTCCAGGATCGCGAACTCCTTGGGCGTCAGCGAGATCTCGGTCCCGTCGACGGTGACCTTGCGGGTCCGCAGGTCCACCGTCAGCGGGCCGTGCCGCAGCAGCTCGCCGGTTACCCGCTGGCCGCGCCGCAGCACCGCGCGGATGCGGGCGAGCAGCTCGGCCAGCCCGAAGGGCTTGACCAGGTAGTCGTCCGCGCCCTCGTCAAGCGCGAGCACCCGGTCGGACTCCTCGCCGCGGGCCGTCACCACGATGATGGCGGAGTCGGAGGCCAGCCGGAGCTGGCGGCACACGTCGACGCCGTCGATGTCGGGCAGCCCGAGGTCGAGCAGCACCACGTCAGACGGCGGCCTGCGCAGCGCCTCGGCGCCCATTGTGACGCTGTCAGCGTCATACCCGGCCCGCTCAAGGCCGCGGACCAGCTGCGTCGCGATCCCCGGGTCGTCTTCGACGACGAGGACAGACACCTGTGGAGAACTCACCCCTACAAATTAGGCGGGCCTAGCCGACCTGCGGAAATCCGATGAATTTCTTAACCATTCCTTAGTCACTTTCGGTCGCTCGCGGTCCTCGCGGTAAGTCGGGTTGCCCCTGCTGCCCGCTTGACGCATGGTGTTGTGATGATGATCGACTGGGCGCGGCTGCGGGCCGCCGCGACGGATGCGGCGGGCCGCGCGTACGCGCCGTACTCGGGCCTGCGGGTCGGCGCCGCGGGGCTGAGCGGCGACGGGCGGACCGTGACGGGCTGCAACGTGGAGAACGCGTCGTTCGGGCTCACGTTGTGCGCGGAGTGCGGCCTGGTCTCCGCGCTGCACGGAAGCGCACCGGTCACGGCCGCGGTGCCGGCGCTCGTGGCGGTGGCGGTGGTGGCGGGGGACGGCAACCCGTTGCTACCGTGCGGGCGGTGCCGGCAGCTGCTCCTCGAAGCCGGGGGACCGGAGCTGCTTGTCGGCACCGAGTCAGGGCCGGTGCCGCTCGGCGAGCTGCTGCCCGCGGCGTTCGGCGGCGCGGACCTGGCGGCCCGCCGCGATGAGAGGGAGGTCGGATGAGCCCGACGCTTGACCAGATCCGCACGGTACCCAAGGTGCTGCTGCACGACCACCTGGACGGCGGGCTGCGTCCCGGCACCGTGGTCGAGCTCGCCGCGGAGACCGGCTACGACGGGCTGCCGACCCGCGACCCCGCCGAGCTGACCGAGGCGCTCACCGCCGGGGCGCACCGCGGCCACCTCAACTTGTACCTGGATGCCTTCCGGCACACGGTCGGCGTCATGCAGACGCCGGAGGCGCTCGAGCGGGTGGCGGCCGAATGCGCGCGGGACCTGGCCGATGACGGCGTCGTGTACGCCGAGGTGCGGTTCGCGCCCGAGCTGCACACCGAGCGCGGGCTGACGCTCGACGAGGTCGTGACGGCGGTGCTCGCCGGGTTCCGCGCGGGGAGCGCGGGGCAGCCGATCCGGGTGTACGCGCTGCTCACCGCGATGCGCACCGCCGCCCGGTCGCTGGAGATCGCGGAACTCGCCGTCCGCTTCCGTGACGAGGGCGTGGTCGGCTTTGACATCGCGGGCGCGGAGGCGGGCTGGCCGCCGAGCAGGCACCTGGACGCGTTCCAGTACATCCACCGGGAGAACTTCCACACCACGATCCACGCGGGCGAGGGCTTCGGCCTGCCGTCGATCTGGGAGGCCGTCCAGTACTGCGGCGCGGAGCGGCTGGGCCACGGCGTGCGGATCGCCGACGACATCACGGTGGCGCCGTCGGGCGAGGTGCACCTCGGACGGCTGGCCTCCTACGTCCGGGACCGGCGGCTGCCGCTCGAGATGTGCCCGACGTCCAACGTGCAGACGGGGGCGGCCGGGTCGATTCAGGCCCACCCGATCCGGCTGCTGCGCCAGCTTCAGTTCCGCGTCACCGTCAACACGGACAACCGGCTGATGAGCCAGGTGTCGGTGAGCTCGGAGTTCGCGCGGCTGGTGGCGGAGTTCGGGTACGGCTGGACGGACATCGAGTGGCTCACGATCAACGCGATGAAGAGCGCCTTCACCGGGTTCGACGAGCGGCTGCGGCTGATCAACACGGTGATCAAGCCGGGCTTCGCGACCGCGCGGGCGATGAGCGACGCCTACGTCCCCATGGACCTGCGCTAACCCCGCCAGCCCGCCAGCTGTGCCGACGGCCCGCCCTGGCCGGGTGTATCCCGGCATCCAACCTCCCGGCTACTCCAAGTAGTGATATCAATACGCAGAGCTATTGAATGGGTGAGTGGGGGAAAAGGTGCTGGATCCCGAGACTGGGATAATGCTCGCCGCCGGAGTGATCAGCGCGGCTGTCGCCGCCTTGCTGGCGTGGTTTGTCAGAAACAGGGAATTGGAGCCCGAGGACGTTACTCTCGGGTTTCTCGGGCCCTCGCTGGCGGCGATATACCTGCTGGTGCTCGCGCTCGCGCTGGCGACCGAGTGGCAGACGATCGGGTCCGCCCAGTCGGCCGTCGGCAATGAGGCCACGGCGATCCGTCAGCTGTACTGGTCGGCCAGCGGGCTGCCGGCCGCCGAGGCGGGCAGCCTGCGGGCGCAGGTGCGCGACTACACGACCACGGTGCTCACCCGCGACTGGCCGGAGATGGAGCGCGGCACGCTCGACGAGCGCAGCGAGCAGCAGCTCACGATGATGGGCACGTACGTGCTCCGGCTGAACGCGCAGACCTCCGCCGCGTCCAACGCGCAGCAGTACGCGCTGAGCCAGATCAGCACGCTCGCCACCTCGCGCGCGGGACGGGAGGGGGCCGCGGGGACCAGGCTACCGCTCGGGGTGATCATCGCGGTGATCGCTACCTCGCTGATCGTCTGCCTGTTCCCGTTCGCCGGCGGGCTGCGCTCCGCGCCGATGAGCGTCACGATCGCGATCTTGCAGGTAGCGCTCGTCACAATCGGCGTCGTCGTGGTGTTCCAGCTCGATAACCCGTTCACGGGACCGCTCGCCACCGGCCCGGGGCCGGTCGCGGCCGTGGCCGCGCAGATCGGCGCGCAGTGAGGAACACGCTGGTGAAGCGGCTGATCCCGGCCGTCGCGACGCTCGCGGTGGCCGAGCCGCTTCTCCTGCTGGGCACCGTCGGCCCCGGGTGCCCGCTGCCGCTGCCGTCCCCGGCGCCGGCCAGGACGGCGACCGCCGCCGTCGCCCCGGTGGTCAAGCCGCCCCCGCCGGCCCGGCCGGCGCCGCCTCCCGTGGTGAAGCCCGAGCCGCCGCGCAGGCCGCGACCGGTGCCGCGTCCCGCGCCCGTGCACGCGGGCATGATGATCGCGCCGGCGGCCGGCCGTCGTCAGGGCCTCCCGCTCGTCATCCTGGTGGTAGTGGTGCTCGTGCCCTGCGTGGCGGCCGCCGTCGTCCGGTTCGCCAAGGCCCGGTAGCCGCGCCCTAGTAGCCGAGTTCGACGTTGTCCAGCACACCGAGCGCATCGGGCACCAGGATGGCGGCGGAGTAGTAGGCCGAGACCAGGTACGACAGGATGCCCTTGTCGTCGATGCCGCGGAACCGGACGTTCAGCCCCGGCTCGTACTCGTCGGGCAGGCCGGTCTGGCGCAGCCCGATGACCCCCTCGTTGTCCTCGCCGGTGCGCATCGCGAGAATCGAGGTGGTCCCGTCGGTGACGGGGATCTTCGGGCAGGGCAGGATCGGCACGCCGTGCCAGCCGAGCACCCTGCTGCCGTCGATCTCGACGGTGTCCGGGTAGACCCCCTGCCTGGTGCACTGGCGGCCGAAGGCCGCGACCGCCCGCGGATGGGCCAGGAACAGCCTCGTCTGCCGGCGGCGGCACAGCAGTTCGTCCATGTCGGCGGGCGCCGGCGGCCCGCCGCGGGTGCTGATCCGCTGACTGCCCGCCGCGTTGGCCAGCAGGCCGAACTCCGGGTTCGTGAGCAGCTCGGCTTCCTGGCGCTCGCGCAGCGCCTCGATCGTGAGCCGGAGCTGCTGCTCCACCTGGTCCATCGGCTCGTTGTACAGGTCGGCGACCCGGCTGTGGACGCGCAGCACGGTCTGGGCGACCGACAGCTCGTACTCCCGTGGCGCGGGATCGTAGTCCACGAAGGTCCCCGGCAGGCCAGGTTCCCCGGCGTGGCCCGCGGCGATCGCGATATCCGCCTCACCGCGGGAGTTGGCCGGCGACGAGGTGCTGGCCCGGTAGCCCTCGAGGTGGCTGGCGAGGGCGGCCGAGCGCCCGGCTATCTCGGCGAAGGCCGCGCGCGGCAGCGCGAGCAGGATGCAGGCGGTGGCCGCCCGGGCGGTGAATTCCCAGGTCGCGCCGGGATCGGTCAGCACCCGCTCGCCGAAGTACCCGCCGTCGGCGAGCACGCCGAGCGTCGTCATGTCGCCGTACTTGCCGGTGCCGATCTTGCTGACCTTGCCCCGCACGATCACGTACACGCGGTCCGCCCCGCCGCCCGCCTCGGCGATCACCTCGCCCGCCGCCACCTGGCTCTGCGTGAACCGGCCGGAAAGCTCGGACAGCACCTCCTCGTCGTCGAAGCCCCGCAGCGCGGGCAGCTCGCCTAGCTCGGCGGGGATCACGTGGGCCTGCCCGCCCGCGCTGGTGAACCCGATGATCCCGTCGCCGACCGTGTACGTCAGGCGGCGGTTGACGCGATACGTTCCGCCGCTGGCTTCTACCCACGGCAGCATCCGCAGCAGCCACCGCGGCGTGATCTCCTGCGCCTGCGGCACCGACTTGGTCGTGGTCGCGAGGTTCCGCGCCGCCGCCGTGCCCAGGCTCAGCGCGGCCGCGTCGTCCGGCCGCGCGGTGGCCGGCCCGGTGTCAACCGACATCAGCTTTCTCCTTCTCGGTTACTTGTAGCGGTCGCTGGTGCTGTGCCATTCGAACCCGCCCGCCATCCAGGCCTGCGCGCCGCGCAGGAAGCGCTGCAGCGCCGCCGACGGGATGGCGGCGAGCTCGCGCTGGCTCTCCTCGAAGCCGCGGACGAAGTCGTTGTGCATCTCCACGGCCCGCTCGGTGGCGGCCCTGATGGGGATGTCCTCCTCGGCGGCGATCAGCAGCACGACATTGGAATCCGGCAGCTCGTCGGCCGCCTCTCTCGCGACCGAGTGCAGGTCGTTGACGATCACCGAGGCGGTGCCCGCCTGCATCAGCGCGCGGTGGAAACGCTTGTCGTAGAAGAGGCTGGGCGGCAGCTCGTAGCCGCCGACCACATCGATGAGCGTCATGGACGTGTAGAAGCTGTCGTGCTGGCGCGCCGCCAGGTAGCGCCAGACCGGCGGCAACTTCTCCAGGTAGCGCCAGGCGGCGTAGGCGGTCCAGCTGACGTACATCTGGAATGTCGTGTGGCACGCGCGCATGACCTGCGCCGGGCTCGCCTGCTCCGTCAGGTAGCCGGTGGCCGACCGGAGCGCGACGAGCACCGGGTCGGCGGTTATCACCTCCTCGAGCTGGCGGGTGTAGTCCCCGGCGGGCGGCGGCGGGTCCATCGCGGACATCACGAGCGCGAGCCGGGGCGGCAGCTCCGTCGGGGTGGCGCCGAGCGCGGTCTCGTCGGCGTAGTAGTCGTCAGCGGCCCACCAGGCGGCGTTCATCCGGGCGGCGATCAGCAGCATGTCGACGTCGTCGGTGTCGGCGTGCGTCAGCATGGCGAGCCGGCCGAAGCCGGTGGCGCGGAACTTGCTCAGCTGATCGGCGTAGATGCCGACCTCCGCCGCCCAGGCCACCAGCCGTTCGTTGACCGCCGCGCCGAGCGGTTCGTCCGACCGGGCGGTCGCGGGCAGGTACAGCGGCGGGTATGACCCGTCGCCCCACTCCCGCTCCAGGTAGGGGAGCGGGGCGGTACCGCGCGCGGCCAGCCCGGGCGGCTGACGGCCCGCTTCCGGCGGCTGGAAGCGCAGCGCCGAGGTGCCGAGGCCGGTCGGCCCGAGCAGCCGTGAGGCCGCGGCCGCGGCCGGCGGCCGGGTCAGCGGAGCCGGGACTGAATTGGCCGGCACTGGGTCAGACGTCATGCGTGGTGCTCCTTTCGACGACCGCCGGCGGTCGGCGGCCGGCGCTCAACGGCGATGTCGAGCACGCGCGGCAGCCAGGGCGTGTAGCCGTCCGGGGTGGCCCGAAGGTCCGCGCGCAGCGCGGCCGGATCCGCCCAGCGGCAGTCGCGTACCTCCGCCGCCGCGGGCGCCGGCGCGCCCGCGGCGAGGGTCGCGACGAGGACGTGGTCCCACTCGTCCTCGACGCGGCCGGTGCCCGGATCGGTGGCGTGGTAGTGGAAGGCGCCCACCTCGGCGAGCGCGGTCAGCTGGCCGGCCGTGATGCCAAGCTCGTCGGCCAGCCGGGCGACCGCCGCCGCGGCGGTGTCCTGGCCCGGCGCCTGGTGCCCGCAGCAGGTGTTGGACCACCGGTTCGGGAACCGGGTCTTGCCGGCCGCGCGCTGCTGGAGCAGCACGCGGCCGGCGCCGTCGAAGAGCATGACGGAGAACGCCCGGTGCCGCCGGCCAGGCGCGGTGTGCGCCTCAGCGACCGAGCAGACGCCGGCGGGGCGCCCCGCGCCGTCGACGAGTTCCACGGGCAAGCGCTCGCGGCTAGCGTCAGCCGACATAGTCCGCGGCGATGAGCAGGTAGTGGAAGCTGCCTTCCCGGTAGGCGTTGAGGAACGGTTCCTCGATGCCGGTGGCGACCGACGACTTGGCGCGCAGTTCCCAGTACGGGATCGTGTCCTGCGTTAGATCGATGACGTTGATCGGCACGAAATTATTCGCCGCCAGTGCCCGGAAATATTCGCTGCGTGGGTGGATATTGCAGGTGTAATGCTGATCGATTTGGCTGACCGCCTTTGACCGCCCGCCGGTCAGATCGTTATAGCACCCGGTAATGCAGACATACCGGCCGCCGACGGGCAGCAGCCGCGCGAATTCGGCGTACAGGTCGTGCAGGTCCACGTACATGGTGGTCTCATTGGTCCAGATGACCCGGTGGGAATTGTCCGGGAAGCCGGTGTCGAGCATGTTCCGGAAGTGGAAGCGGACCTTGTCGGCCACCCGCCGCTCGCGTGCCTGGTTGTTCGCGAACTCGACCTGCGAGCGGGATATCGTCACGCCGTCGACCGGGCACCCGAACCGCCGGCTGGCCATGAAGCTCGTGCCGCCGCGCCCGGACCCGCCGTCGAGCAGCGTGTCGTCCGGGCTGACGGCGCCGAAGTGGTCGAGCAGCAGTTCGGCCTGGGCCGACTCCAGCCGGTGCATCTCGGCGATGATCGCCTGGTCGCGGATGTCGGCCGGCGCCTCGAGCACGGCCGGGTCGTAGTCGCCGAGCCCGTAGTGGTGGTGGAAGAACCCGTCTACCTCGCCGAGCCGCAGGTTGACGGGGTCGCGTTCGTTGTCCCAGTACTCGGCGACGGAACGCTGGAACGCGCTGCGCAGGACCGGTCGGTCGATGGTGTCCGCTGGCCTGTTCTGACGCGCTGTAGTCATGTATTTGCTCCTTGGAATCGGATCCGGGCATGGCGAAAGAAAGACGACGCGAAAGGAAGGAAGGAAAGCTAGTCCGCCGGCTGGCCGAGCTCGACGTTCTCGAGCATGCCGAGCGCGTCGGGGACCAGGACGGCGGCGGAGTAGTACGCCGACACCAGGTAGGAGATGATTCCCTTGTCGCTGATGTTCATGAAGCGAACGTTCAGCCCCGGCTGGTACTCGTCGGGGATCCCGGTCTGCCGCAGGCCGATCACGCCTTGCTTGTCCTCGCCGGTGCGCATCAGCAGAATCGAGCTGGTCTGCCCGTTCGCGACCGGTATCTTGCCGCACGGGAAGATCGGGACGCCACGCCAGGCGGGAAGCTGGTGGCCGTCCATCTCCACGTTCGCGGGATAGATGCCGCGCGCGCTGCACTCCCGGCCGAACGCGGCGATCGCGCGCGGGTGCGCGAGGAAGAACGTCGGCTCCTTCCACACCGTCGCCAGCAGCTCGTCCATGTCGTCCGGCGTGGGCGGACCGCCGCGCGTGTGGACGCGGTGCGCGAAGTCGGCATTGTGCAAGAGGCCGAAGTCCCCGTTGTTCAGGATCTCGTATTCCTGCCGCTCGCGCAGCGCCTCGATCGTCAGCCGCAGCTGCTGCTCGACCTGGTCCATCGGGTTGTTGTAGAGGTCGGCGACGCGGCTGTGGACGCGCAGCACGGTCTGGGCGACCGACAACTCGTACTCGCGCGGCGAGCCCTCGTAGTCCGCGAACGTGCCGGGCAGCTCCGGCTCGCCGTCGTGGCCGGCCGCGACGGTGATCTCCGCCTCGCCCTGGGCGTTCTGCGGGCGGTCCCTGCTTGCCCGGTAGTCGTCGATGTGGCTGGCCAGCGGGCCGGACTGCGCGGTGAGCGCATCGAACGCCCGTCGCTCAAGCGACAGCACGGTGACGGCGGTGGCCGCCTTGGCCGTGAACTCCCAGATGCTGGCGGGGTCGATGAGCACCTGGTCGCCGAAGTACTGGCCGTCGGCCAGCACGCCGAGGACCGCGGAGTTGCCGTACTTGCCGGTGCCTACCTTGTTCACCTTCCCGTGGGCGATGAGGTAGACCCGGTCCGCCTGGTGGCCGAACTCGGCGATCACGTCACCCGCGCCGTAGGAGTGCTGCTCGAACCGCCCGGCCAGCGCGGCGAGCACACCGGGATCGGTGAAGTCGCGCAGCGGCGGCAGCTCGCGCAGCTCGTCGGGGATGACCTGGACCCGGTCACCGGTCGCGACGAACGTGATCTGGCCGTCGCCGACGGTGTAGGACAGGCGGCGGTTGACGCGGTACGTGCCGCCGGCGGCCTCGACCCACGGCAGCAGGCGCAGCAGCCACCGCGAGGTGATGCCCTGCATCTGCGGCACGGATTTGGTGGTTGTCGCCAGGTTCCGCGCGGCCGCCGTGGACAGGCTCAGCGCGGATTTCCCATTCTGGGATACCGCGGCCGGCTCAGTCTCGATTGACACCTGTAATTTCCCCTTTGCAATCGTAGAGCAGGCAGGCGCATTCCTCGCTTTAAGCATTAGGAAATGGCCACCGCTTGTTCATTGCCGGATGGCGGCATACCCGGTGGCCGGAACGGTGAAACCGCCGAACCCGCGGGGCGGGAAAATTCCCCGCGTGTAATTCGCAAACAATTCAGCAGTAATTAGGGAGTTATCTGGGCAGGCACAGGACCGGTTTGACCAGTTTGTGTCGTCACCGCTGCGCGGATGGCGTGACCGGCCCCGGCGACGGCCGCGTCGGCGTCCTCCATGTCGTTCACCATTGTGAAGAACCCGTGGATCTGCGACCCGTAATGCCGGTGCTCCACGGGCACGCGCGCGTCTCGCAGCCGGTCCGCGTACGCGAACCCCTCGTCCCGCAGCGGGTCGTGCTCAGCGGTGATGAGCAGCGCCGGCGGCAGCCCCGACAGGTCCGGCGCCCGCAGCGGCGACGCGTACGGGTTCGCCCGGGCGGCCACGTCCGGCACGTAGTGGTTCCAGTACCACTCCATGTCGCGCCGGTTGACGATGAACTCGGTGCCGTCGTAGACCCGGTAGGAGTGCCGGTCCAGGTCGTGGTCGGTCACGGGGTAGACGAGGACCTGGAGCACGCACGCCGGGCGGCCGGTGTCACGGGAACGCAGCGCGGTCACCGCCGCGAGGTTCCCGCCCGCGCTGTCGCCGGCGACGACGAGCGGCCGGCCGGCCGCCAGCCCGGGTCCCGCGGCCCAGGCCGCCGCGTCGTACGCGTCGTCCGCCGCGGCCGGGAACCGGTGCTCGGGCGCGAGCCGGTAGCCGACGCTCACCACCGTGCAGCCCGCGGCGACCGCCAGCGCGCGGCACGCCGCGTCCCAGCCGTCCACCGAACCGACAACCCAGCCGCCGCCGTGGTAGTACACGACGACGCCGGGCGGGTCGGCCGCCGGCTCGTACACCCGGGCCGGGATGCCGCCGTCGCGGCCGGGGATGAGGATGTCGCGCACGCTGGCGACCTCGGGTCCCGGCCCGGCCGCGGCGCGCGCCGCCGCGACGTCGGCGCGCACCTCGGCGGCGGTTCGTTCCCAGGTGGGCGGCAACCCGGCGGCCGCGCGGGC
>DASZKN010000013.1:0-16595 GCA_035552855.1 Trebonia sp.
CACGCCGTTGGTCGTGAGCGTGTTGCCGGCCCAGCGGAGGTTGGCGGTGGAGGATTCCGCGGCGATGACCACGCAGTCACCGCCTGGCCGGGCGAGCGACAGGGCGCGTTCGACGGTGTCCTGGGCAGAAAGGCGAGCGCCGGCAGCCGGCATGGGACCGTTCGGCATTACTGGTTTTCCTTCGCTGTGTTGAGGACCCGCACCTGGCGGAAGAGCGCGGCGGGCGAGCCGTGGCTGACCGGCGCGACCTGCCCTGGCTGGCCCTTGCCGCAGTTGAACGCGCCGCCCAGGACGTACGTCGACGGCCCGCCGACCGCCTCCATCGAGTTCCAGAAGTCGGTCGTCGTCGCCTGGTAGGCGACGTCCTTGAGCTGCCCGGCGAGCTCGCCGTTCCTGATGCGGAAGAAGCGCTGCCCCGTGAACTGGAAGTTATAGCGCTGCATGTCGATCGACCAGGACTTGTCGCCGAGGATGTAGATGCCGTTCTCGACGCCGGCGATCAGCGCCGCCGTGTCCGGGCCGTCCGCCGCGGGCTGGAGCGAGACGTTGGCCATCCGCTGCAGCGGCATGTGGCCCGCCGAGTCCGCGAACGCGCACCCGTTCGACCGGCCGAAGCCCTTGAGCTGCGCCATCCGCCGGTCCAGCTGGTACCCGACCAGCATCCCGCCGGCGATCAGGTCCCACGACTGGCCCGCGACCCCCTCGTCGTCGTAGCCGACCGTGGACAAGCCGTGCTCGGCCGTGCGGTCACCGGTGACGTGCATGACCGGGGAGCCGTACCGCAGGGACCCCAGCTTGTCGATCGTCGCGAAGCTCGTGCCCGCGTAGGCGGCCTCGTAGCCGAGGGCGCGGTCGAGTTCGGTGGCGTGGCCGATGGACTCGTGGATCGTCAGCCACAGGTTCGACGGGTCGATGACCAGGTCATAGCGGCCGGCCTCGACGCTGGACGCCTTGAGCTTGGCCGCGAGCAGCTCGGGGAGCTCGGCCAGCTCGGCGGGGAAGTTCCACGGATGACTACCGGTCAGGTACTCCCAGCCCCGGCCGACGGGCGGCGCCAGCGTGCGCATGTCGTCGAAGCCCGTCTCGGTGACGGCGGTGGCGGTGATCTCCGGGTGCAGCCGGACGCGCTGCTGCGTCGCGGTGGTCGCGCCGTCGGTGTAGAACTTGTTCTCCTTCACCTGCAGCAGGTGCGCGTCGGCGTGGGAGACGACGTCGGCGGCGAGCAGCAGGCCGCTCCACTCCGCGAGCAGGTCGACCTTGTCCTTGGCGGCGACGCTGAACGGGTCGATCTCGTAGGCCGACACCCATGCGACGTTCCCGTGGGCGGGTTCGGGGGCGAGCTCGATCCGTTCGGTGTTCATGGCGGCGGCGACCCGGGCGACCTCGACGGCCTGCCGGGCGGCGTCGCGCGCCGCTTCCGGGGTCAGGTCGACGGCGGAGGCGAACCCCCAGGTGCCGTCGACGACGACGCGCACGGCGAGGCCGCTGTCGTCCGCGTCGGACATGCTCTGCAGCTTGCCGTCCGAGAGGCTGACGAACTGGCCCCTGACTCGCTCCACGCGGAAGTCGGCGTGGCCGGCCCCGCTCGCCCTGGCGGCGTCGAGGGCGGCATCGGCCAGCGTGGTCAGCGGCAGGCCAGCGAACTCGGCGTCGATCCGTCCGTTGTGATCATCCACGGCTCAAGAACCTATCAGCCTGGCTCACGGTACTCTCGGCTCGCGAGTTTCTTCGGCAGGCAGGAGGCGCGACGTGGGGCGTTCGGTACTGGTGACAGGCGGCAACCGGGGCATCGGGCTGGCGATCGCGCGGCGGCTCGCCGCGGACGGCGACAGCGTCACGGTGACGTCGCGGTCCGGGGCCCCGGCCGAGGGGCTGCCGGCGCCGGTTGTGCAGTGCGACGTGCGGGACGCGGAGTCGGTGGACATGGCGTTCGCGGCGGTCGAGAAGGACCAGGGACCGGTCGAGGTCCTCGTCGCCAACGCGGGCATCACCAAGGACCAGCTGCTGGCGCTCCTGTCCGAGGATGCCTTCACCGAAGTGCTGGACACGAACCTGACCGGCGCCTACCGGGTCGCCCGGCGGGCCGTGCGGGGCATGATGCGGATGCGCCGCGGCCGGCTCATCTTCATTTCCTCGGTCGTCGGCCTGTACGGGTCGCCGGGCCAGGCGAACTACGCCGCCTCCAAGGCCGGGCTGGTCGGGCTGGCCAGGTCGCTGGCCCGCGAGCTGGGGTCGCGGAGCATCACGGCGAACGTGGTCGCCCCGGGGTTCGTGGAGAGCGACATGACGGCGGTCCTGCCGGAGGACCGGAAGGCGGCGATCCTGTCGGCGATCCCGCTCGGCCGGTACGCCGCGGCGGACGAGGTCGCGGGCGCGGTCTCGTTCCTGGCTGGCCCCGACGGCGCGTACGTCACGGGCGCGGTCATCCCGGTCGACGGCGGCCTCGGGATGGGACACTAAGGAGAGACATGGGAATCCTCGACGGCAAGCGAATCCTCGTGACCGGCGTGCTCACCGACGCCTCGATCGCCTTTCACGTGGCGCGCGTGGCGCAGCAGGAAGGCGCCACGGTCGTGCTGACCGCGTTTCCCCGGCCGAGCCTGGTCGAGCGGATCGCCAGGCGGCTGCCGAGCGCGCCGCCGGTGATCGAGCTCAACGTGGCCGACAACGAGCAGCTTGACTCGCTCGCGGACCGGGTGCGGGAGCACGTCGACGGGATCGACGGCGTCGTGCACTCGATCGGTAACGCGCCGCAGACCGCGCTCGGCGGCAACTTCCTGGCCGCGCCGTGGGAGGACGTCGCGAAGGCGATCCAGGTGTCCACGTACTCGCTGAAGTCGCTCGCGATGGCCGCCCTGCCGCTGATGACGAACGGCGGCTCGGTCGTCGGCCTGGACTTCGACGCGAGCGTCGCCTGGCCGGGCTACGACTGGATGGGCGTCGCGAAGGCCGGGCTCGAGTCGTGCGCACGGTACCTCGCCCGCGACCTCGGCCCGCGGCGCGTCCGGGTGAACCTCGTGTCCGCTGGGCCGCTCAAGACGATGGCCGCCAAGTCCATCCCCGGCTTCGAGAAGTTCGAGGGCGTGTGGGCCGACCGCGCGCCGCTCGGCTGGGACATCACGAGCCCGGACGCGGCGGCGCGCGCGGTCGTCGCGCTGCTTTCCGACTGGTTCCCGGCCACGACAGGGGAGATCGTGCACGTCGACGGCGGCGCGCACGCGATGGGCGTCTGACCGGGGCCCCGCGCGTTGCGGCTAGCCTGCGCCCGGCCCGGGTCCCGGCTGGCCGCGATGCCAGCCTGGGCCGGCCGATGTTCTAGAGTAGGGAGGCGTGACAACTGTTCTGCTTGTGCGGCACGGGCTTACCGCGACGACCGGCCAGGTGCTGACCGGCTGGACGCCCGGCATCGGTCTCGACGAGCGCGGGCGGGCGCAGGCGAAGTCGCTCGCGGAGCGGCTGGCGCCGGTCCCGGTGGCCGCCGTCGTCACCAGTCCGCTCGACCGCTGCCAGCAGACCGCCGAAGCGCTCGTCGCGACGAGGAACGGCCAGCTCAGCGCGGTCGTCGACGACCGCGTGGGGGAATGCCGGTACGGGGACTGGACCGGCAAGCCGCTCAAGGAACTGGAGAAGGACCCGCTATGGCCGGTGGTGCAGGCACACCCGAGCGCGGTCCGGTTCCCCGGTCCCGAAGGCGAGTCCATGCTGGACATGCAGCACCGCGCCGTGTCGGCGGTGCGGGAGTGGAACGACAAACTGGGGAAAGACGCCACCTATGTCGTCTGCTCCCATGGGGACGTTATCAAGGCCATCGTGGCGGATAGCCTTGGATTGCACCTTGACCAATGCCAGCGCATCCTGGCGGATCCCTGCTCGCTGACCGTGATCCGCTACACGCCGCTGCGGCCTTTCCTGCTCCGGCTGAACGACGTGGGAGGCGGCGTGGACGACCTGCTGCCGCGGCCCGCGAGCAGCGCGAGCAGCGCCAGCAGTGACGCGGTGATTGGCGGCGGCGCGGGCAGCGCGGGAGGATAGGGCTATGCCGGTCTTTTATTACGATCCACCGGACAGATTCGTGGCCGGCTCCGTCGGTCAGCCTGGTGACCGCACGTTTTACCTGCAGGCGACCGCGAGCAGTCGCGTGACCAGCGTCGTGCTGGAGAAATTCCAGGTGAGCCTGCTCGCCGAGCGGATCGACGAACTGCTCGACGAAGTGCTGCGCCGCACCGGCGGCAGCGTCTCGATCCCCGCGGCGGCGCCCGCCGCGCTGAAGGACGACGACCCGCTCGACCTGCCGCTCACCGAGGACTTCCGGGTCGGCGCGATCGCGCTGGCCTGGGACAGCGACGGCGACCAGGTCGTGATCGAGGCGCAGGAGGAGAGCGACGAGCCGGTGGAGCCGCTGGCCGAGGACATCCCGGCCGACGGTCCCGGCGTGCTCCGCGTCCGCATATCGCCGGCGGCCGCGCGCGCTTTCGCGGAGCGGGCGCTGCAACTCGTCTCCGCCGGCCGGCCGCCGTGCCCGCTGTGCGGGCTGCCACTGGACACCACCGGGCACGTCTGCCCGCGGCAGAACGGCCACCGGGCCGCCGCCGATGCCTGACCACGCCACCGCCGGGAATGCCGAGATATCCGACGGCGAGCGGGCCGCGCTCGAACTCCTCGAGCGCGGCACGCTCTCGGTAGCGGGCCGCCTCGTGGACGCGTCCAACGCGACGCTCTACTGCACGATCAAGGGCGGTGGCGCGGAGGCCACCTGCGTGTACAAGCCGGTGGCGGGGGAGCGCCCGCTGTGGGACTTCCCGACGGGCTCACTGGCCGGCCGTGAGGTCGCGGCCTACACGGTCAGCCGCGCCGCCGGGTGGAACCTCGTGCCGCCGACGGTGATGCGCGACGGGCCGTTCGGCCCCGGCATGTGCCAGCTGTGGATCGATATCGATCCCGGCGTGGACCTGGTCGCGCTCTCCCGCCGCGGCGACCACACGGGACTGCGGGAAATGGCGGTGTTCGACGCGGTCGTCAACAACGCGGACCGCAAGATCGGGCACCTGCTGCCGGTTGCCGACGGCCACCTGTACGGCTGCGACCACGGCGTCTGCTTCTCCGAGGATTACAAGCTGCGCACGGTCCTGTGGCAGTGGCGCGGCAAGACCCTGCCCCGCCGTGCGCTCGAGGTGCTGCGCGGCCTGTCCGCCGACCTGGCCGGCGGCTGGCTGGAGCGCGAGCTGGGCAAGTACCTCACCGTCGCCGAGATCGAGGCGACCAGGATCCGGATCGACAAGCTGATCAAGCACCGCGTGCACCCGTACCCGCCGGAGGACTGGCCCGCGATTCCCTGGCCGCCGGTGTAGCCGGGCGCGCGATGCGGGCTTCGCCGGGCGCGCGGCGCGCGGTCAGGACTCGGTCTGCTCGCCCGGGTTGCCGCGGCGGCGCAGGTACCGTTCGAACTCGCGGGCGATCGCGTCGCCGGAGGCCTCCGGCAGGTCGGTCGCGTCCTTGGCCTCCTCGAGCGTCCGCACGTACTCGGCGACGTCGGAGTCCTGCTGGGCAAGTTCGTCCACGCCCCGTTCCCAGGCCCGTGCCTCCTCGGGCAGGTCCGCCATCGGCAGCGTCACGTCGAGGATGTCCTCGACCGTGCGCAGCAAGGCCAGCGTCGCCTTGGGGGACGGCGCCTGCGCGACGTAGTGCGGCACGGACGCCCACAGCGTGCAGGCGGGGATGTCCACGACCCCGCAGGAGTACTGGAGCACGCCCACGATGCCGGACGAGCCCTTGTAGTCCGACGGCTCGGAGCCGACGTCGGTCAGCAGCTGCTGACCCGACCCGCTGACCTGAACAGGGACCGGGCGGGTGTGCGGCGAGTCGGCCAGGAGCGCGCCGACGAGGACGACCTTCTCGACGCCGAGCTCGGTGAAGCCGGTGATCAGCTCTTCGGTGAAACCGCGCCACCGCATGTTGGGCTCGACCCCGTGCACGAGCACGATGTCCCGGTTAAGCCCGGTGGCCGTGGCGCGCGCCAGCGAAAGCCGCGTCGTCGGCCAGACGAGCCGCTCCGTGCGGCCCCCGACCACGTCGATCACCGGCCGGTTGACCTGGAAGTCGTAGAAGTCATCAGGGTCAATGGCGGCGATCGGGGTGGACTGCCAGGAGATGCCGAGGTGGTTAACCACGCCGCTAGCCGCCTCCGCCGCGTCGTTCCACCCTTCGAACGCGGCGATTGCCACCGGGTGGACGAGCGGTCCGTCGACGTCGCTGAACTTGATGTCCTCACCTCCGAGTCGCCGTGACCTTGCCCACTGCAACTTACAGCCTACGTCGCCGGGCGCCCTCGCCGCGTCACGTGCGGCCCGTTCCCGGGGGAAACCGCGCCCGCCCCCGCGCCCGCCGCCGCCCGGCCTGACTGTGGCTCGCCACAAGAACGCGCTCGAAAAATTAGGGCCGGCCCCTTACTATGGAGGAGTTGGCCGAGAGGCGCTGCAACGGGCTGGTCGCCCGCCACGCTCGGCCCCGCATGACGGACACCGCGCGGCGCGGCGGCGTCGCGCGTGACGGATCAAGGGCGCCTCCTGTGCACAGCGAATGCCGACCCAGGAGGTAGCGATGGGGGACCTAGCCGGACTGCTCGACCAGCGGATCGCCGTGCTCGACGGCGCGTGGGGCACGATGATCCAGTCGCGGCAGCTGTCCCCGGCGGACTACCGGCTCGACGGCCACGACCGCGACACGGCCGGCGACCCCGACCTGCTGAACATCACCCGCCCGGGCCTCGTGCTCGACGTGCACCGGCAGTACCTGGCGGCGGGCGCGGACATCACCACGACCAACACGTTCACCGCCACGAGCCACGGCCAGGCCGACTACGGCCTGCAGAGCCGGGTCTATGAGATGAACGTGCGCGGCGCCCGGCTCGCCCGGCAGGCCGCGGACGAGGCGGCCAGGGCCGCCGGCGCCCCCCGGTTCGTCGCCGGCTCGGTCGGCCCGCTGAACGTCACCCTGTCCCTGTCGCCCAAGGTGGAGGACCCCGCCTACCGTGTCGTCACGTTCGACCAGGTGCGCGCCGCCTACGCCGAGCAGATCGCCGCGCTCGCCGAGGGCGGCGTGGACCTGCTGCTGATCGAGACGATCTTCGACACGCTCAACGCCAAGGCCGCGATCGCGGCGGCGCGCGACGTCGCGCCGCACCTGCCGCTGTGGCTGTCGGTGACGATCGTCGACCTGTCCGGGCGGACGCTGTCCGGGCAGACCGTCGAGGCGTTCTGGAACTCCGTCCGGCATGCGGACCCGCTCATCGTGGGGGTGAACTGCTCGCTCGGCGGCAAGGAGATCCGGCCGCACATCGCCGAACTGGCCCGGATCGCCGGGACGTACACGGCGTGCCATCCGAACGCCGGGCTGCCCAACGCGTTCGGCGGCTACGACGAGACGCCCGCGGACACCGCCTACTTCCTGCGCGACTTTGCCGCCGAGGGCCTCGTGAACGTGGTCGGCGGCTGCTGCGGCACCACGCCTGAACACATCGCGGCGATCGCGACGGCGGCCGGCCGCGGCCACCGCGCCGTGCCCGCCCGGTCCGGCGCCCCGCGCGTGACCGACCCGGTCAGCAGGCTTTCCGGTCTCGAGCCCTTCGACATCACCGCGGATACCGGGTTCGTGATGATCGGCGAGCGCACCAACGTCACGGGCAGCGCGAAGTTCCGGCGGCTGATCGAGGCCGACGACTACCAGGCCGCCGCGAACGTCGCCCTCGATCAGGTCAGGGGCGGCGCGAACCTGCTGGACGTGAACATGGACGCGGACCTGCTCGACAGCGAGCAGGCCATGACCACGTTCCTGAACCTGATCGCGACCGAGCCGGAGGCCGCCCGGATCCCGGTGATGATCGACAGCTCCAAGTGGAGCGTCCTCGAGGCCGGCCTGAAGTGCGTCCAGGGCAAGGGCATCGTCAACTCGATCAGCCTGAAGGAAGGCGAGGCGGTGTTCCTCGACCACGCCAGGAAGATCAGGGCCTACGGCGCCGGCGCCGTGGTCATGGCGTTCGACGAGCGGGGCCAGGCCGATACCACCCAGCGCAAGGTCGAGATCTGCGCGCGCGCCTACGACCTGCTGACCGAGCAGGCCGGCTTCCTGCCCGCGGACATCATCTTCGACCCGAACGTGCTGGCGGTCGCCACCGGCATCGCCGAGCACAACGGGTACGCGAAGGGGTTCATCGACGCGCTGCCGCTGATCAAGGAGCGCTGCCCGGGCGCGCGCACCAGCGGCGGCATCTCGAACCTGAGCTTCGCCTTCCGCGGCAACGAAACCGTGCGCCGGGCGATGCACGCGGCGTTCCTGTACCACGCGATCCGCGCCGGGCTCGACATGGGCATCGTCAACGCCGGCCAGCTCGACGTGTACGAGGACATCGCCCCGGAACTGCGGGACCTGGTCGAGGACGTCTTGTTCGACCGGCGCCCCGACGCCACCGACCGGCTCGTCGAGTACGCGGGACAGGTGAAGTCCCAGGGCGGCGGCCAGGCCAGGCAGGTGCGGGACCTCGCGTGGCGGGACGCGCCGGTGGCCGAGCGCCTGTCGTACGCGCTCGTGCACGGCATCGCCGACCACGTCGAGGCCGACGCCGAAGAGGCCAGGCAGCAGGCCGCCCGCCCGCTCGACGTGATCGAGGGCCCGCTGATGGACGGCATGAAGATCGTGGGCGACCTGTTCGGCGCGGGGAAGATGTTCCTGCCGCAGGTGGTCAAGTCCGCCCGGGTGATGAAGCGGGCCGTCGCCTACCTCGAGCCGTTCATGGAAGCGGAGAAGGCGGCGGAGGCCGAGCGGACCGGGATCGCGCCGGAGGCCAAGCCGCGCGGCAACGGGAGGGTGGTGCTGGCCACCGTCAAGGGCGACGTGCACGACATCGGCAAGAACATCGTCGGCGTCGTCCTCGGCTGCAACAACTACGAGGTCATCGACCTGGGCGTGATGGTCCCGGGCGCCACGATCCTCGACACCGCCGTCGCCGAGGACGCCGACATCATCGGGCTGTCGGGCCTGATCACCCCGTCGCTCGACGAAATGGTGACCGTCGCGGCCGAGATGCAGCGCCGCGGCATGTCCAAGCCGCTGCTGATCGGCGGGGCCACGACGTCGCGGCAGCACACGGCGGTCCGCATCGCGCCCGCCTACGGCGCCTCGACGCTGCACGTCCTGGATGCCTCCCGCGTCGTCGGCGTGGTCCAGAGCCTGCTCGACCCGGCCCGCGCGGAGGCGCTCGACGCCGGCAACCGGGTCGAGCAGGAGCGGCTGCGGGAGCAGCACGAGGCCCGCCGCGGCCAGCCGCTGCTCAGGCTGGACGCCGCCCGCCGCAACCGCGAGCAGGTGTCCCGCGACGACCTGCCGGTGCCCGCGTTCACCGGCGTCCGCGCGGTCGCCCCGTCGCTCGCCGAGCTGCGCGCGATGATCGACTGGCAGTTCTTCTTCCTCGCCTGGGAGCTCAAGGGCAAGTACCCGGCGATCCTCGACAACCCGGCGGCGCGCGAACTGTTCGACGACGGCACCGCCCTGCTCGACGAGATCGTCGCCGGCGACCTGCTGACCGCGAGCGGCGGCTACGGGTTCTGGCCCGCCCGCGCCGACGGCGACGACATCGTGGTCGATGGCGCGGCGGAGGTCAGGTTCCCGATGCTGCGGCAGCAGACCGCCAAGCCGGAGGGCCGCCCCAACCGCTGCCTCGCCGACTACGTCGCCCCGGACGGCGACCACGTCGGCGGGTTCGCCGTCGCGATCCACGGCGCCGACGAGCTGGCGAAGAAGTACGAGGCAGCGGGCGACGACTACAAGGCGATCATGGTCAAGGCGCTCGCGGACCGGCTGGCCGAGGCGTTCGCCGAGCACACCCACCTGCGCGCCCGCCGCGACTGGTATGAGCCCGACGGCCCGGCGGACATCGCGGAACTGCGCGCCGAGCGCTTCCGCGGCATCCGCCCCGCGCTCGGGTACCCGGCCTCGCCGGACCACAGCCTGAAGCGGGAGCTGTTCGGGCTGCTCGCGGCTACGGACTTCGGCATGGACCTCACCACCTCCTTTGCCATGACACCCGCGTCGAGCGTCAGCGGGCTGCTGTTCGCGCACGAGCGGTCCCGCTATTTCACGGTCGGCCGCATCGGCCGCGATCAGGTGGAGGACTACGCCCGCCGCCGCGGCACGGACACCGCCGACGCGGAGAAGTGGCTGCGCCCGAACCTGGCCTACGACCCGGACTAGCCCAAGGGCGGCGCGGTTAGCCGATCCGCACTCCCGGCTCGCTACCCGGCGGCGAGCCCCGGCTGACCGGCCTTGCGGCTAGCCTGGGCCTGCCTGCTGACAACGGTTCTGGAGGGACACTGTGACCGACGCGCTCGCGGCGGTGCTATTCGACATGGACGGGCTGCTAGTGGACACCGAGCCGCTGTGGCTGGAAACCGAGACGGAGGTAATGGGCCGCCTCGGCGCGCGCTGGACACCGGAGGACCAGGAGACGCTGCTCGGCGGGAGCATGGAGCGGACCGTCAGCTACCTGCTCGCCAAGGCGGCCCGGCCCGCCCCGGCGCGCGACATCGAGCGCTGGATGATCGACGGCATGCTGGACCGGGTCCGGGCCGGGCGGGTCGTGGTGCGGCCGGGCGCCCGGGAACTCGTCGCCGCGGTGGCGGCCGCCGGAGTGCCCTGCGCGCTCGTCACGTCGTCGCAGCGGTCGTTCACGGACGCGGTCCTCGACGCCGTCGGCCTGCCGTTCGCGGTGACAGTCTGCGGCGAGGACGTGACCGCGACCAAGCCGGCGCCCGAGCCCTACCTGCTGGGCGCCAAGCTGCTCAACGTCGACCCCGTGCGCAGCGTGGCCCTCGAGGACTCGCCGAACGGCGTCACGGCCGCCGCCGCGGCGGGCTGCGGCGTGGTCGCCGTGCCGTCGCTGGTGCCGATCCCGCCCGCGCCCGGCCGGATCGTCGTCTTGTCGCTAACCGATGTTAGTCTCGAGATACTACGCGAATTGGCCGCGCGCCAGTAGCCGCCGCCGGATGCGGATACGATGGTGCTGCGGCAGGGAGGCGCGCCATGGATTACAACAGTTTCGTCTGGCTCCCGGTCTGCGCGGGGCTGACCGCGCTCGGGCTGATCCTGAGCTACGTCGTCGGCCGGCGCCGAGGTCACCTCTCCATGCTGCGCGGCGCGGCCTGGTCGCTGCTGCCGCTGGCGGCTTACCTGACCGGCTCGGTCGAGATGTTCTGGAAGATCGGCGTGGCGATCGGCCATTACGCCGACGGCTTCGTCTTCTCCCCGGTGAAGTGGGCGGGCATCGGCGTCGCCGGGGTGTCGGCGCTGCTGTTCTTCTCGACCGGCGGCCGCGGCCGGCGCAAGGCCGCCCGGTCCGCGCGCAAGACCGCCCGCGCGGACCGGCGGAACGCGGCCGACGGGACGGGCGCGACCGCCGCCGTCGGCGCGGCGGGCACCACGCGGGCCCCCGGCACGCTGATCCCCGGCGACCAGGATCTGGCCGCCGCGCGGGCGCGGACCGCCCCCGCGAAGACCGCCGCGCAGGCCAGCCCCGCCAAGCCGGCGAAGCCGGCCAAGCCCGGCAAGGGCGCCGGCAAGACGTCCCCGTCGGCCGATGACGACATGAAGGACATCGAGGAGATCCTGCGCAACCGCGGGATCTGACTTGTCCCGAATCTCCCTGCTCGCTGACATTGGGTAACGCGCGCCTCGTATGTAACGACTGTGTTACTTCGCATGACAAACAGGGACGATTTTCATCACAATCGAGCCACGACCGCAATTTGAGTATGGTTTTTGCCCGATCTAGCGCAGAATCTCTCCGGTAGGCAGTGATCATCAGGACCGGGGCGCCTGCAGCCTGCCTTACTCAGCTGACCTTAGAAGACTAAGAGGACATACTCATGACCGCAGTGTCCAAGCGTGTCGGCGTGCTCGCCGTGGTGGCGGCCGCGGCCGCCAGCGTCGGCCTGGCCGCCTGCTCGAGTTCGGGGAACTCGGGCGGCAGCAAGGTCAACACGTCGACAAGCAAAGAGAAGATCCAGGCCGGGGGGACGGTCAACATCGTCGCCAACAGCGGCCCCGACCACATGGATACGGTCCCCGCGTACTACACGCCGGACTACATGCTGGAGCGCATCTACACCCGCCAGCTCGTCGCCTACCAGAGCATGCCCTACAGTTCCACGTCCGACGCGGGCTGGAAGACGGACACGACGCCGACCGCCGATGTCGCGACCCAGGTGCCGACCACCGCGAACGGCGGGATCACCGGCGGCGGCAAGGTGTACACGTTCCACATCAAGCCCGGCGTGGACTGGGACACGACCCCGGCCCGCCAGGTGACCGCGGACGACTTCGTCCGTGAGTTCAAGGCGTTCTTCAACCCGGTGAGCCCGGTCGGAAACGCGGACTACTACACGTCGACGATCGCCGGCCTGCAGGCCTATGACAACGCGGAGACGGCGTACTTCGCGAATGCGAAGGCGCACCCGCCGACGGCCGCGAACATCGCGAACTTCCAGAACAGCCACAACATCTCCGGCGTCAAGGCGATCAACGCGACGACGCTGCGGTTCACGCTCACGCAGCCCGCGGCGGACTTCATCTACATGCTGGCGATGCCGTTCGCCTCGGCGCGGCCGGTCGAGTACGACAGTTACGCGCCGAACAGCCTGCAGCTCGACCAGCACCTGGTCTCCGACGGCCCGTACTCGGTCAGCTCGTACGTGTCAGGCAAGTCGATCACGTTCGTGAAGAACCCGGCCTGGAAGCAGTCGACCGACGACGTCCGCCACCAGTACGTGAGCAAGATGGTCGTCACGATCAACGGCTCCTCGGCGGAGACCCAGCTCGCGGACATCCAGGCGGGCAGCGAGGACGTGTCCAACGACGAGAACATCAACCCGGCCTCGATCCCGCAGCTGATCGCCTCGCACCAGTCGAACTTCCAGATCTGGCCGTGGTCGTCCACCTACCCGTACCTGGTGTTCAACCTGCGCAGCCCCAACCAGGGCGGCGCGATCAACAAGCCGCTCGTTCGCCAGGCGATGGAGTACGGCCTGGACAAGGTCGCGGTGGTCAAGTCCGTCGGCGGTCCGGCCGTCGCCTCGGTCATCAACACCGTCATCCCGCCGGGCAACACCGGTTACGTGAACTACAACCTGTACCCGGACAACAACGGCCAGGGCAACGTCGCCAAGTGCAAGTCCGTGCTGTCCCAGGCCGGCTACCCGCACGGGATCAAGCTCACCCTGCTGTACCTGAACGACTCGCCGGGCACCCGGACCTTCGAGGCCGTGCAGGCGTCGCTCGCGCAGTGCGGCATCACGGTCACCGGCAAGGGCGAGCCCGGGTCCACCTACTTCGTCGACCTCGGCAACGCGCCGGAGAACAACAAGCCGGGCACGTTCGACATGGCGCTGGCCAACTGGATTCCCGACTGGTACGGCAACAACGGCCGCACGGTCGTCCAGGCGCTGTTCGCCGGCCCGAACTGCGTGCTCAACACGGTCAACTACGGCTGCTACAACAACGCGACCGTCAACAGCCTGATCAAGCAGGCGGAGGCGGCGCCGACGGCGTCGCAGGCCGGTACGTTCTGGCACCAGGCGGACATGCAGATCATGAAGGACGCGGCGATCGTGCCGATCGAGAGCCAGAACTCGCCGCAGATCGCCAGCAAGCGGGTTCGCGGCGTGCTGCCGGACGACACCACGTACCAGACCTCGCTGTGGAACCCCAACATCGGTAACCCGGACCTCGCCAACATCTGGCTGGCGGGCAGCTAACGGATACCACCAGCTGACCGGACCGGTTCCGGTCGAGACAGCGCACGGTCCGGCCGGGGTGCCAGCACCCCGGCCGGACCCGCGTGGTGGTCCTACCAGACATGCGCGACGCTACCCTTGTCGCAACGCGCGCCGATCCGCGCGGCGGCGAGGTAGCCGGAGGAAATCTAGTGAGCCTGCTTGAGGTAAAAGATCTGCACGTCAGCTTCCCGACGGCTGACGGCGTGGTGCGGGCGGTCCGCGGCGTTTCGTTCGACGTGGAGGCCGGGCACACGCTCGGCATCGTCGGCGAATCCGGCAGCGGCAAGACCGTCCTCACCCAGACATTGCTCGGGCTGACGCCGGGCGCCGACGTATCCGGCACCGCGTTGTTCGAGGGCACGGACCTGCTGGACCAGACCGAGGACCAGTTGCGGCACGTGCGCGGCGCCCGCATCGCCGTGATCTTCCAGGATCCGCTGACGAGCCTGCACCCGCTGTACCGGGTCGGCTGGCAGATCTCGGAGATGATCCGGGCACACGACAAGTCGGTGTCCAAGAAGGAAGCCAGGGACCGGTCCGTCGACCTGCTCCGCCGGGTGGGGATCCCCAAGCCCGAGACCCGCGTCGACGACTACCCGCACCAGTTCTCCGGCGGCATGCGGCAGCGCGCGATGATCGCGATGGCCCTGTCGCTCGAGCCGAGGCTGATCGTCGCCGACGAGCCGACGACGGCCCTCGACGCCACCGTGCAGGCGCAGATCCTCGACCTGCTGCTGCACCTGCAGCAGGAATTCGGCACCGCGCTGATCATGATCACCCACGACCTCGGCGTGGTCGCCGACATCGCGGACGACGTCATGGTCATGTACGCGGGGCGGGCCGCCGAGAAGGCGCCAAAGCGTGAGGTGTTCTACGCGCCGCACCACCCGTACACGAAGGGCCTGCTGGAGTCCATCCCCAGCAGTTCCGCGGCGGGCGGGCGGCTGCGGCCGATCGCGGGCTCGCCGCCGAGCCTGATCAACCTGCCGTCCGGGTGCAAGTTCCACCCGCGGTGCGGCTATGTCTTCGACCGCTGCCTGACCGAGGAGCCCCTGCTTCACGCGGTCGCCGAGAGCGGCGCGCACACCTCCGCCTGCTGGCTGCCGGCCGAGGCGGCCGGCCTGTCGGCCGCGGCCGAGGAACTGCGTGACGAGGTAGTGCGCGAACAGCGCGGCCAGGAAGCGGCCGAGGTAGCCGCCGCGGCCGCCGCCGAACTGGGCATCGCGACGGGTGACGAGGGGAGCGCGGCCTGATGGCTGATACCGCGACGAGCGCGGCGCAGGCGCCGGCCACGACGGACGACAACGTCCTCGTCCGGGTCGAGAACGTGGTCAAGTACTTCCCGGTGAAGGCCGGCGGCTTCGTGCGGCACACCGTGGGCCATGTGCACGCGGTCGACGACGTGTCGCTGGTCATCGAGCGCGGCAAGACGCTCGGGCTAGTCGGCGAGACCGGCAGCGGCAAGTCGACGCTCGCCCGCTGTGTCGCCGGGCTCATCCCGGTGACCTCGGGCCGGGTCATCTTTGACGGCCGTGACATCACCAAGCTGTCGCGCGGGGCGATGCGCCCGCTGCGCCGCGAGGTCCAGATGATCTTCCAGGACCCGTACAGCTCGCTCAACCCCCGCCGCCGCGTCGGCTCGATCATCGGCGAGCCGTTCGCGATCCACAAGACGGCCACCGGCGCCGAGCGCAAGCGCCAGGTGCAGGAACTGATGGAGCGGGTCGGGCTCAACCCCGAGCACTTCAACCGCTTCCCGGCCGAGTTCTCCGGCGGCCAGCGGCAGCGCATCGGGGTGGCCAGGGCGCTCGCCCTGCGGCCGAAGCTGATCATCTGCGACGAGCCGGTGTCCGCCCTCGACGTGTCGATCCAGGCGCAGGTGCTCAACCTGCTCGCCGACCTGCAGCAGGAGTACGGGCTGTCGTACCTGTTCATCGCCCACGACCTGGAGGTCGTGCGGCACGTGAGCGACAAGGTCGCGGTCATGTACCTGGGCCGGGTCGGGGAGGCGGCGCCCAGGGAGGACCTCTACGGCCACCCCCGCCACCCGTACACGGTCGCGCTGCTGTCCGCCGCGCCCGCCGCCGACCCGGACACCGCGGCCGCCCGGCAGCGGGTGATCCTGGCCGGTGACGTGCCGTCGCCGATTGACCCGCCGTCGGGCTGCCGCTTCCATCCGCGCTGCCCCAAGGCGCGGGAACTGTGCGCGCGCGAGGAACCAGCGCTCGTTCCGCGGCTAGAAAAGGACGCCGACCGCACAGCGGCGGAAACCGCGGCGGAGACTGGCGCGCCGCGAGCCGCGGCGCCGCAGACCGTCGGGGGAGACAGGCACCTGGCGGCATGCCACTTCCCGGTCGCGGACGGCGAGACCCTCGCCTCCCCCGGTGCGAAGGAGCTCGCGTGAGCGTTACCGAAGTCGACTTCCAGGCGCGCGGCGCCGAGGAAGCGCAAAAGGCCGCCGGCCCGGTCGAGGGCCGCACTCAGTGGCAGCTGACCTGGCGGCGGCTGCGCAGCGACAAGGTGTCGATAATCGCCCTGGTCGTGGTCATCGTCATGATCATTCTGGCGGTCATCGCGCCGGTGTTCGCCTCGGTCACCGGCCACCCCGTGAACTCCGCTTACCCGCTCCAGGGCGAGAACGAGGCGGGCAACCCGGTCGGGCCGTTCACCAACGGCTTCTGGCTGGGCACCGACAGCACCGGCCGCGACCTTTTCATCCGCATCCTCTACGGCGCGCGGATCTCGCTGTTCGTCGGCGTGGTCACCACGGCGATC
>DASZKN010000014.1:0-7849 GCA_035552855.1 Trebonia sp.
GACGATGACCTTGCGGTGCTGACGGCGCTCCATGACCGCCTCGAGGCCCGCGCACAGCGCGAGCGCGCTCTTGCCGGTGCCCGCTCGGCCGCCGAGGCTGACGATGCCGACCTCGGGGTCGAGGAGCAGGTCGAGCGCTACCCGCTGCTCCGCGCTCCGTCCGTGCAGCCCGAACGCCTCCCGGTCCCCCCGTACCAGCTGAATCTGCTTGTCCGGGCGGACCCGGGCGAGCGCGCTGGCGCTGCCTGTGTGCAGCACGAGACCCGTGTGGCACGGGAACTCGCGAGCTGCCTCGCAGTCGAGGACACCGTGCTCGTAGAGTTGCTCGACGTCCGCACTCGTGACGTTGAGCTCCGTCATGCCCGTCCAGCCCGAGTCCACGGGCAGCTCGGCCCGGTACTCCTGGGCTTCCAGCCCGATCGATGCCGCCTTCACGCGCAGCGGAAGATCCTTGCTGACGAGGACCACGTCGCAGCCCTCGTTGGCGAGGTTCTTCGCCACGGACAGAATGCGCGTGTCGTTGTCCCCCAGCCGGAAGCCGGCCGGGAGAACCTGCGCATCGATGTGGTTGAGCTCCACGCGAGCGGTGCCGTCGAGCTCCCCTACCGGCAGTTCGACGTCCAGGCGGCCGTGCGCAACCCGGAGGTCGTCCAGGTGCCTGAGGGCCTGCCGGGCGAAGTACCCCAGCTCAGGATGGTCACGCTTGGCCTCCAGCTCGGTGATCACGACCACCGGCAGGACCACGTGATGCTCATCGAATCGCGTGAACGCTGCCGGGTCGGCGAGCAGGACGCTCGTGTCGAGGACGTAGGTACGGCGGTGCACAGAGTTGGCCACGCATACTCCCCTGGGCGCCAGTTGGTGCCGGCGCCGCGGACAGGACACGCTGGGTCCCCGGTCCTTGCCCGGAGACAAACGTGTCGGTTGGACCGGGGCCGCCCGCCTGAGAGGGCCGCGCCGGCCCTCTCGTCGCACGCATCGACGTCAGGGGGCCTCCCGCGGGGGCGGCCTGGAGAGCCGCCCGCCACTTACGAAGGTACCCGTGATCGGGCCGTGATTAAAGTACTGACGCCTGGTATTTTCGCAGGCTAAGCGCCAAACCTACGGTTACGTTCGGAGTAAGAACGCAGCGCCCGCAAAAAATCCACTTTGCGGAACGCTGGCCAGTAAGCATCGCAGAAGTAGAACTCCGAATGCGTCGATTGCCAGAGCAGGAAACCGCCCAGGCGCTGCTCGCCGCTCGTCCGGATCACCAGGTCGGGATCGGGCTGCCCGGCCGTGTACAGGTGCTCCGCGATATGCTCGACGTCGACGCTCTCCGCGAGTTCCTCGATCGTGATGCCCTTGCCGGCCTGCTCCTGCGGCAGCGACCTGACCGCGTCGGCGATCTCCCGCCGGCCGCCGTAGCCGACGGCGACGTTGACGATGAGACCGGGGTTCTCACAGGTGGCTTCGGCCGCGTGCTTGAGGACGCGCGCCGTGTGGTCGGGCAGCAGGTCGAGCGCGCCCATCGGCTTCACGTGACAGCCCTCGTCGACCAGGCCGGTGACCGTGTCCTCGATGATCGGGAGAAGCTTTTCCAGCTCCGCCTTGGGACGGCTGAGATTGTCGGTGGACAGCAGCCACAGCGTGACCACCTCGACGCCGGTCTCCGTGCACCACTCGATCAGCTCGAAGATCTTGTCGGCGCCCTTGCGGTGGCCCTTGCTCACGTCGGCGTGACCCGCGGACTTGGCCCAGCGGCGGTTGCCGTCGCACATGACGCCGACGTGCCGGGGGATGACCTTATGCGTGAGCGACGCCTCTAGCCTGCGCTCATACAGCCGGTATGCCAGGTCCCGGAAATTCATGAACCGACCTTCCTCGCAGACCAGCGCGTGATGCTCCCTAGTCACGGTATCCGACTTGAGCAACGCCCGGAGGTCACTCAAGCCGTCCGTTATGCGAGGTTGACGGTTTCTTTAAGTCAGATTACCGGGGTATTTGTCACGCGCCGCCGGGCCCTTGGGCGCGCACTTCCTCAACCCGCAGCAGCGCGTCGCGCAGGTCGGTAAGCCACGCGTCGGCATGCTCGCCGGTGAGCCGCACGCACCAGGCGAGCGCGTCGCTGCGGCTGCGCGCCACGCCCGCGTCCACCAGCGTGTCCAGCACGCGGCGCTCGGGCTGCCGCAGCCGGGTCATGACCGGGACCGACAGCGTGGTGAACGTCTCACTCTGGTCGCCGCAGCGGGCGCCCCAGGCTACTTTGCGCCCGAACCGGCGCTCGGCTTCCCGCGCGATCTCGATCCGCTTTCCGCGGGTGTCCTCGCGGAACCGCTTGATCCGCCCTTCGGCCGCGGCGTTCGCTTCTGGCGCGCTGGCCCCGGGCGCGGGCAGCGTGCCGAGGACGGTGATCTCCTCCCGGTCGACCACGACCTCGACCGGCCCGGTGAACCAGTCGTCGGGCAGGCGGCCGCGGAACCAGCCCCGTACCTGCTCGGTGAACCTGAGCCCCTGGCCGCCGCCCGCGCTCTCGCTGTCGGCCGCGCTCTCACTGTCGGCCGCGCTTTCGCGCTGGGCGCTGTCTCCTTGTCCCGTAGCGGTCGTCTCGTCGCTCATGAGCACTCCTCAGCCAGTTGCCGTGTACGATGATTACATGATTACACCGTAAGTGGCACCGGTCAACGGGACAGCGCCACCATTCACGCCGCGGCCGGAATCGCCCAGGCCACCGTAAAACTTCTCGATGCGAGTAAGGGCTGAGCCTAGCGCGGCAGTAGCGGGGTGGGTGTGACGCGGGTGGCTGGCTTGGCGTGTTGTCTGGGCGCCAGGGGTGGCGGGAGCCGTGCGAGTAGCGTGAGTGCCTAAGGTGGCCTAAATGGCCTGGCCCGCTGTCGCTGGCGAAGCGCCGGCCGACCAGGCGGCGGCGTGTCGGCGGCAGTGTCGCGGGGTCAGGCGACTCCGCCGGCCACCGCGGCGGCCTGGGCCGGGTTGACCCGGACCGCGCCGGCGAACTCGGAGCCGAAGGCCGCGGGCACGACCTGTACGTCCTCGCCTGGTTCGGGGGCCTGGATCATCCATCCGTTGCCGATGTAGATCGCCACGTGCGAGATGTAGGCGGGATCTGTGGGATCGGTGTGGTAGAAGAGCAGGTCGCCCGCCTGGAGCTGACTGACGGGCACTGACGGGCCCGTCAGCGCCTGGTCGGCGGCCACGCGCGGCATCACGATCCCGGCCTGGCGGAACGACCACTGCACGAGACCGGAGCAGTCAAACACCTTCGGGCCGTCGCCGCCCCAGACGTATGGCAAGCCCTGCCTGCTCATCGCCGCTTTCAGCATCGTGTCCAGCGCGGAGCCGGGCACCGCCGACTCGTTAGCCGCGCCGGCGCCGGCTGCCCCGGAGGACGACGGCTCGGCCGAGCCGCCCTTGTTGACGACGGTGACCAGGTCCTCGACGCCGGCGCCGTGCGGAATCAGCTTGCCCAGGGCGGCCCGCACCGCGGCGAAGTCACTGATCTTGGTGGAGATCACGATCGCGTTCCCGGCGGGCGCGCCGAGCGAGCGGGCCACCGCGTCGGAGACCACCGCGTTGACGCCGCCGATGCCGAGCGTCCCGAAGGCCACGACGCGCAGCCGCTCGGTCCTGCTGCCCGCGGCGGTCACCGGGCCGCCCAGCGGAAGCTTGTCGAGCTTGCCCATCGTGTAGGACACCGCGACGCCGCCGCTCGCGACGCCCTCCCACAGGGCGTTCGACTTGGCGGTCGGCCGGGCCGCGAACGAGCGGAACTGTGACGGGTTGACGCCGACGACCGCGGTGTACGACCCGTTGATCTTCATCCGCACGGCCTCGATCTGCTCGGCCGCGGTGACCCCGGTCATCCCGGAGATCTTGGTCAGCAGTTTGCGCGGCAGCGCGGAGGGGGCGACGATGAGCAGGTCGGCCTGCACGGTGCGCCGCAGCGGGGCGACGGACGGTTGACCGGACCCGGCCTTGACGGACACAGCCTGGTCAGCGAGCAACTGGGCGGTCGGGGCCATGCCGGGCAGGACCGAGGCGTCGCCGGTGGTCGGCCGCACCTGCGGCAAGCCGAACGGGGACGACGCGCTGTGCGGGGTACGCCCGCTGCTCGTCGCGTTCAGCGCGCCGCCCGGGCTCCCGGCCGCCACTGACGTCAGCACTCCGGCGAGTGTTCCGGCGGCCGCGAAGGCGGCCACCCCGGCCGGCAGCAGACGTCGAAAGCCGCCACGCCTGATTGCCCGCGCCATGCGCTGGCCCCGATCCGTCAGGTGCACAAGTTCCACCATGCCGTAATAATCGGTCATTCGTCTAGTCGGGCAGCGCACTTAATGGGCGATGACACTTCCCGTTTACCCCGGTCGGGCGGCCGGCGGCCCGTGCCGAGGGCTTAAGCTCGCAGGCTTTCACGCAGCTCAGCGGGTGTGGTCACGGGGGGCAGGCAGGTGAAGCCACGGCAGACGTAAGCGGCCGGGCCGCCGCGCACGAGCCCGCGCCCAGCGAGCAGCGGGACTTCCGCCGCCGCGCCGGAGCCGAGCGCGAACACCGCACCGGGCGGCGCCTGGTGCAGCGCCGTGCGCAGCAGGTCCCGGGTGCGCGGATCGTCCGCCGACCCCACGATCGCGATCTCGGCCGGACCGGAAAGCAGCGCCTCCGCGACCGCGAGCCCGGCCCCGCCCGCACGCGGGTAGCGCTCCGCTATCGGCGCGAGCACGCCGAGGGCGGCCACCGCGGCGTCCCTGGGCCGCGCCGAGCCGTACAGCGCCCCGTAGCTGAGCAGCGCCTCCGCGGCGGCGAAGGTCCCCGACGGCGTGGCGTTGTCGGCCGGGTCGGCCGGCCGGAACAGCAGCCGCTCCCCGTCGGCGGCCGTGTCGTAGAAGCCCCCGGCACCGTCGCCGAACTCGGCGAGCACGGTGTCGAGCAACTCGCCTGCCACGGCCGCCCACCGGTCGGCACCGGTGACTCCGGAGAGCGTGAGCAGGCCGGACGCGAGGCACGCGTAATCCTCGAGCAGGCCGGCGCTCGACCCGGCCACGCCGTCCCGCGACGTCCGCACGAGCCGTCCGTCCGCGAGGTGCACGGAAACGAGCAGCGCGGCGGCGCCCTCGGCCGCGGCGACGAAATCGGCCCGGTCGAAGAGCAGCCCCGCCTCCGCGAGCGCGGCGATCGTCATCCCGTTCCAGGCCGCGACCACCTTGTCATCCCGCGCCGGACGCGGGCGGCCCTCACGCGCGGCGAACAGTACACCGCGTATGCGGTCGAGCCGCTCCAGGTCGTCCGGTTCCTCGCGGCGCTGAAGGACCGACGTGCCGTACTCGAACGTCCCGGCCTCCGTCACACCGAACGCCCGCGCCGCGAACTCCCCGTCCGCCTCCCCGAGCGCGCCCCGCAGCGCCGCCGGGGTCCACACGTAGAACGCGCCCTCGCCGCCCTCGCTGTCCGCGTCGAGCGACGCCGCGAACCCGCCCTCGGCGGTGCGGAGCTCGCGCAGCATGAACTCGCAGGTCTCCTCGGCGATACGGCGGCCTAGCGGAGCCCCGTCGCCCAGCCGGGCCCAGTGCGCGTAGGCCCGGGCCAGCAGCGCGTTGTCGTACAGCATCTTCTCGAAGTGCGGCACCGTCCATGTCGCGTCCACGCTGTAGCGGGCGAAACCGCCGCCGAGCTGGTCGTACATCCCGCCGCGGGCCATCGCCGCGAAGGTTGCCGACGCCATCCGCGTCGCTTCCGGCGATCCGGTCCTGTCCTGATGCCGGAGAAGGAATTCCAGCACCATCGAAGGCGGGAACTTGGGCGCGCCCCCCAGGCCGCCGTGCACGGCGTCGAAGTCCGCCGACAGGCTCGCCACCGCGGCGGCGGTGACCGATTCCCACTGGGCGCCGGCGCCGGCGGCACCCGCCCCCGCGAGAGCGGCGGCGTTCTCGGCGAGCGCCTGGGAAATCCGCGCGGCGGACTCCTGTACGTTGCCCCGGTCCTCGCGCCACGCCTTGGCGACCGCGCGGACCAGCGCGGTGAACTGCTGGCGGGGGAAGTAAGTGCCGCAGTAGAAGGGCTCGCCGTCCGGCGTCATGAAGACGGTCATCGGCCAGCCGCCCTGACCCGTCATCGCCTGCGTGGCCGTCATGTAGACGGCGTCGACGTCCGGCCGTTCCTCGCGGTCCACCTTGATGGCGACGACGCTCTCGTTTACCAGCGCCGCGGTCGCCGGATCCTCGAACGACTCGTGCGCCATCACATGGCACCAGTGACACGCCGCATAGCCGACCGACAGCAGCACGGGCACGTCCCGGCGCCTGGCCTCCGCGAACGCCTCCGCCGACCACTGCCACCAGTCGACCGGGTTGTCCGCGTGCTGCAGCAGGTAGGGACTGGTCGCGCTGTTCAGCC
This sequence comes from Trebonia sp., assembly GCA_035552855.1. Lineage (GTDB taxonomy): Bacteria > Actinomycetota > Actinomycetes > Streptosporangiales > Streptosporangiaceae > Trebonia. Next base: position 6,382 of record DASZKN010000014.1, read on the forward strand.
GATTCGCCATACCCCCATTCTGCCGGGGGTCTAGACCGCCGGGGTCGCCGCGGCCGTGCGGGCTGGCAGCCAGGCCCGGGCGGCCAGGCCGATCAGGTAGAAGATCGCGCCGCCGATACCGACGAAGAAGCCGAGCGGCCAGTTCGTCCGGTAGGACAGCGCGATCGACAGCCACACGGTGACGAGGGCGATCGCGACGGACAGCGCCATCGCCACGCCGGGACGGGCGGTGACAGAGCGGGCCGCGGCGGCCGGGCCGATCATCAGGCTGAACATCAGCAGCGCGCCCGCCACGGGCACGGTCATCGACGTTGCCAGCGCCATGACCACCAGGAAGTAAAGCTCGGTCTTGCGCGTGGACACCCCGCGGGCGTCGGCGACCTCGGGCAGCGCCGACGTGAGCATCAGCGGCCGGAACGCCACCCCGATGGCGACGGCGGCGACCACTCCGAGACCGGCGATCGGCGCCACCTCGGTCGAGCTGACCCCGAATACCTCGCCGAACAGCAGTGAGTACGTCTCCTGTGCGTACTCGGTGCTGATGCTGACGAACAGCGCCCCTAGGCCGAGCATCAGCACCAGCGCGAGGGCGGTCACTACGTCATGGCGGCCCTTCCTGCCAAGCGCGCCGATGCCCAGCGCCCCGGCGATGGCGACGACCGCGAGACCCCAGATCACGTTGATGCCGAGGAGGCTGGCGCCGGCCGCGCCGGCGAACGCGCCGTTCGGTATGGCGTGGGCGGCGAAGGTCTCGCCCCGCAGCACGGCGAAGAAGCCGGTCATGCCCGCGATGACCGCGACGATGGACGCGGCGACCCAGGTGTTCGCCATCAAGCCGGTGAACATTCGGGACCTTCCTCGTGGGGCGAACGGAGCGCGCGGCGCACTGGCTTGCGCGCGTATGTGAGCAGGTAGCCGGCCAGCACCAGCGCGACGACGAAGAAGCTGACCGGCCAGCCGTGGCCGTGCGGCGGCCAGTAGTAGGAGTCGTAGGCCAGCACTACGCCGATCCAGGTAGCGGCGAGGCCGGTCGCCGCCGACACGATCATGGCGCGCACCGGGCTCCTGGCAACGCGCAGGGCGGTGGCGGCCGGACCGATCAGCAGCGCCGTGGACAGCACCGCGCCGATCGCGACGGCCGACAGCGACACGTCGATCGCCAGCGCGATCAGGTACACGATGCCGACCAGTCGCACGTTGACGTTCCTGGCCCTGGCGATGTCCGCGGACAAAGCGGTGAGGAGCAGCCTGCGGGCGAGCACGCCGGTCGCGACCAGCGCGACGACGCCGGAGGCGACGACCGCCGGGACCGTGTCCGGGCTGACCACGAAGATCGAGCCGAACAAGATCGTGAATGACGCTCCCGTCGTCGACGTCCGCAGCGTCCCGAGGTAGAGGAACAGGGCGGCGAGACCGAGCGCTCCGCCGAGCACGACCCCGGTGGCGACGTCCCGGCCGCGTCTGCGCT
>DASZKN010000015.1:0-21186 GCA_035552855.1 Trebonia sp.
TGCTCGTCAGCGGCCTCGTAAGCACGGGCGGCCTCGTCGGTCAGCGGCAGGTCCACGTGCGGGCTCAGGTATACCCGCAGCGCCGCCGGCGGCTGGCCGGGGTCGCGCCCGGCGATGACCATGCGGCGGGCGGTGGTGTAGTTCTCCCCGGTCTCGGCCATCCGGGTCCGGACCTGCTTCTTGAACGCGCTGTCGTCAGTCACGCCATGTCCTTCGCGGCGATGCTGTCCCGCGCCCTGATCGCCTGGTCTGGCAGTGACAGGTCTTACCGACAGCGCGAACCAGCGGCCCTTGTCCTCACCACCGCCGCGGGCGCGGGCCGCGGACAGCTCGGAGTGCGGCAGACGCTCCTGCCAGGACTCAGGCTACTCCGCGTCCGCGGCACCGGGAATGGCCAGTTCTCTGTTCCTTTGCCGGAGACCGCATGGGACTGCGGGGTGCTACCAGCCGGTCTCGGCGGGTCGGATGTAGGGCTCGGCGCCGCCGACGGTGAGGCCGAACAGGTCGCAGAGCCGGCGGATGTCGCCGCCGGTGGCCAGGGCCTCGTCCAGGATGCGGTCCTCGCGGACGGCTGAGCTGACCCGGATCGTGCCGTTCGAGCTGGTTGATGCGGTGCTGGAGGAGACGCCCGGCGCCCGGGAGCGGCGGCTGCGGCTGCTTCCGTCCCGGGCCGTGCTGTATTTCCTGCTGGCGATGTGCCTGTTCCCGCAGGCTGGCTATCTGGGGGTATGGGGGTATGGGGCAAGCTGACGGCGGCGCTGGACGGGCTGGGCCTGGCCGTGCCGTCGCCAAAGGCGCTGCGGGACCTGCGGCGGCGGATCGGGATCGCGCCGGTCAGGCGGCTATTCGAGATCCTGGCCGGGCCCCTGGGGCAGCCGTGCACGCCCGGGATCATGTTCGGCAGGTACCGGACGGTCTCCTTCGACGGCCGCAAGTCCATCAAAGTGCCCGATACCGGGAACTGCTGCCACTGCCGGATCCGCCGCTCGGATCTACCGGGAATCCGTGGCGTCGTGGGGCAGCAGGGCCAAAGCCCTCGGGCGTTCCGACCGCCGTCGTGAACTTCCAGGGCGATCACGCCGTCCGTGGCCTCGCCGAGCTGGCCAACACCGTGGTCCGCTGGACCAAATATCCAGTAGGCGGCCACTTCGCCTCCCTGCAGATCCCTACCGAACTCGTCGCCTTCCGCGAGTTCTTCTGCTCCGTCGGCAAGTATGTAGGACTTAAAGGCGCATTTGGGTATTACCGCTTATGTGTGCCAGTCATGATAACAGCAAGAAGCACCAGACGCGGTAAGCGGCGGTTTTGTCAGACCGCCAGCGTACGATGCGATCCTGAGTTCGATAGAGACCACGGAGGTCGCGATGACAGTGCAGACTAGTTCGGTTGCCTCCTTCAACGAGCTGGCGGCGTACTTCCGGCAGCGCCAGGCCGTGGCGGACGGTGATCGCTGGTATGGCGGCTCGTGGTACGAGGGCGGGGTTGATCAGTGGATCCAGTGGCCCGAGTGGCTTAACCCGCGCTGCGACGACCGGTACAGTGCCCTGGACGCGGGTGCCTGCTGCCGGGATTCGGCTAACGCCGCCATCCGGCTGGCCTTGTGCCTGTCCGACATGGCCCAGGAAATGCTGAGTGCGCTGGACCGGGGCGACCGCGGGTGCGCGGCCGCCGAGGCCGAGCTATCGCCGCTGGTCGCCGCCGTGCCCGGAGTGGTCGCGGCGCTCAGGGGGACGCTGGCGGGCGCCGACCGCCCGCTGGCGGTGCAGCTGGGGTGCGCGCTTGACCGGGTCAGCCTGTTTGTCGGGCGGCTGGCGGCCCGCCGCCGGTGCCCGTGGCGGTGTTCGCGGCACGGGCGGCCGGATCGCGGGGCGGGCCTGCTGCCGCTGCGAGAGCAACTGGGGGAGTGCTCGGAGCTGATCTGGGACGTGCTCCATCCTCGCGCGCGGGTCAGAACGTGAGCACCAGGCGCCCGCGCACGCCGCCGGCCTCGAGCCTGCGGTGGGCGTCGGCGGCGCGCTCGGCGGGGATCAGTTCCGCGACCCTAAGCGTGAGGACGCCTGCCGCGGCCAGGCTGGCCAGTTCCGCCAGGCGTCCGCCACGACCGTCAGGCCGTCGTGCGTGCCTAGCTGGATCGCGTAGCCGCCGACCGCTCCGGCCGAGCCGGTCACCGCGAGCGTCGACCCGCCCGGCAGCGCCAGCATGCCGAGGGCGGCGCGCACGGTCAGGCCGTTCATCGGCAGGGTGGCGGCCGCCGTGAGCGACACGCCGTCAGACCGTCGCGGAACGCGAGATCGGTTGGGTTCACCGTGGCCGCCGCGACGTTCACGCGCACCTGTCCAGGTTCGGGATCCGGCACCGGCAGCGTCACGATCCGCAGTACGGAAGCGTCGCCGAACTCCGTGAACCCGATTGCCCGCATATCAGCCATGGTCTCCTCCTATTCTGATAACAGCAACAAGCAGTAAATGCAATCCACCATCCGCGCACATCAGCCCGCTAACTGTCACCCCACACCAACAGCCGAGGCGGCCAGCAAGCACCCTTGGGCTTGAGACCACTAGGTCGCTACAGCTGATAGTCCCGCTGGGTGCGGGCGTAGTCGAGGAAGGCGTCCAGTGCGGACGGATCGGCCATGGCGCTCGTGTTGGCGGCCTTCGCCAGCGGGACCCCCATGAGGAGCCTGCGCACCGGGACCTCGAGCTTCTTGCCGGTCAGCGTCGTCGGGACGCCGGGCACCTGGATGATCTTGTCGGGTACGTGGCGGGGCGTGTACTCCCGCCGGAGCCGCGCCCGGATCTCCGCCTCGATCTTCTCGTCGAGCGTCAGGCCGTCGGCCAGCTTGACGAACATCGGCATGAAGAAGTGGCCGCCCGGCAGGTCGAGGTTCACCACGATCGCGTCGTCGACCTCGGGGATGCCCTCGAGCACGTTGTAGATCTCGGCGGTGCCGATCCGCACCCCGAACCGGTTGAGCGTCGCGTCGGACCGGCCGAGGACGAACGTGCCGCCGCGCTCGGTGATTTTGAAGAAATCGCCCTGCCGCCAGATGCCGGGATACGTGTCGAAGTACGAGGCCTTGTACCTCGACATGTTCTCATCGTCACCCCAGAACTGCACGGGCATGGACGGGAGCGGCCTCGTGATGACCATCTCGCCGACCTCGTTGACCAGCGAGTGGCCGTCCGCGTCGAAGGCGTACGCCGCGACGCCGAGATTGCGGTGCTGGTGCTCGCCCGCGTATACGGGCAGCGTCGGCGACCCGCCGGTGAACCCCGCGCACACGTCGGTGCCGCCGCTGCCGACGTGCAGCCACAGGTCACGCTTGACGTTACGCAGGAACCACGCGTACACCTCGGGCGACACGGGGGAGCCGGCGAGCATGACGGTCTTGAGCGCGGACAGATCGTATTTGTCCTTCGGTACCACGCCCCGCTTGGCGAGCATGTCGGCGTACGCCGGGCTGCCGCCGAACAGCGTCACCTTCGCCTCGGCCGCCATCCGCCACAGCGCGTCCGGCTCCGGGTATCCGGGGTTACCGTCGTACAGCAGCGGCCTGACCCCGATGAGCAGCGAGCTGACCAGGAAGTTCCACATCATCCAGCCGGTCGTCGTGTAGAAGAACAGCGCGTCGCCCGGCTTGAGGTCCATGTTCAGCCGCTGGAGCTTGAGCTGCTCGACGAGGATCCCGCCGTGGCTGTGGGTGATGGCTTTCGGCAGCCCGGTCGTGCCCGAGGAGAACAGGATCCAGAGCGGCATCCCGAACGGCCCCCGGTGAAACGTGAACTCCGCCGCCGGCACCGGCGGGTGGTCCAGCAGCTCATGCCAGTCCCGCGCGTCGCCGGCCGGGGCGGGAACGTCCGCGAACGGCAGGTAGATGACGTGCCGCAGGCTGGGCAGGCCGACGACGATCTGCTTGAGCTCGGCGCCGCGGTCGTAGTCTTTCCCGCCGTAGGCGTAGCCGCCGGTGCAGATCAGGACCGCCGGCTCCAGCTGCCGGAAACGGTCCAGCGTGCCGCGCCAGCCGAAATCCGGGGACACGCTCGTCCAGATCGCGCCGATGCTCGTGGTGGCGAGCATCGCGATGACGGCCTCGGGCACGTTCGGCAGGCAGGAGGCCACGCGGTCGCCCGGCTTCACGCCGAGGTCGCGCAGTCGCGTGGCGAGGATCCGTACCCGCCCGGCGAGGTCGTCCCAGAGCAGGGGAGTGACCGGCGCCGATTCCGAGTGGTAGTAAAGCGCGACCTCGCCGGGGCGCTCGCGGCGCAGCACGTTCTCCGCGTAGTTGAGCCGGGTACCGGGGAACCACTCGGCGCCCGGCATGTCCCGCTGGCCGAGCACCGCGTCCGGCGGCCGCTCGGCGACGATGTCGTTCCAGTCCCACACCGCCTGCCAGAAGCCGTCGGTGTCGCTGACTGACCACTCCCACAGCTCGTGGTAGCCGGCGAATTTCAGCCCGCGCGTGCCTTCCAGCCATGTCATGAAGGCCGTGATGTTGGCCGCGGCCACGCGATCCGCGGACGGGACCCACAGCAGATCGCCGGCTGCCACCCGGTCGGGCACCCGGAAGTTCACCGGTGGACCCGCCGGACGGGCGTCGCTAAGAACGTCTTCCTCCACATCGCAGAATCTCGCACACAGGCGGCGGGGAAGCAATGGCGAGCGTGACGATTTACCGCGTGCCACCATTGGCCCAGCACCCAGCCGGGCGTGTCATGGGCCCGGCATACTTGACATTGATCGTGATGCCAGCCGTGTAATATGCCATGAATGCAGATCGACTCGCTAACCGCCATCGATGTTCACGTCCACATCGAGGCTGACGGCCACGGCCATTACTCGCTAGACAGCGAACTGATGGACGCGTCCGCCCGGTACTTCCGGGCGGACCACGAGCGCACCCCGACCCTTGAGCAGGTCGCCGAGCTGTACCGGTCGCTGCGGATGGCGGCGGTCGTGTTCACCGTGGACGCCGGGACGGCGACGGGGCATCCCGCGCTGTCCAGCGAGGACATCGCTGACCAGGCCGCGGCGCACGCCGACGTGCTAATCCCGTTCGGGTCGGTGGACCCGCTGCGCGGCGCGGCGGCCGTGTCGAGGGCGCGCGACCTCGTGCGCGCGCACGGCGTGCGCGGCTTCAAGTTCCACCCGTCCATGCAGGCTTTCGTCCCGAACGACGCTGCCTACTACCCGCTGTGGGCCGAGATCGAGTCGCTCGGCGTGCCGGCGCTGTTCCATACCGGCCAGACCGGTATCGGGGCCGGGCTGCCCGGCGGGCGCGGCATCAAGCTCAGGTACTCCGATCCGATGCTGCTCGACGACGTGGCGGCGGACTTCCCGGGGCTGACCGTGATCCTGGCGCATCCATCCGTTCCCTGGGCCGACGCGCAGATCTCGATGGCGACGCACAAGTCGAACGTGTACATCGACCTGTCGGGCTGGTCGCCGACGTACTTTCCGCCCGCCGTCGTCCGCGCGGCGAACTCCTACCTGCAGGACAAGGTGCTGTTCGGCACCGACTACCCGCTGCTGACGCCACAGCGCTGGCTGCGCGACTTCGAGGCACTCGACCTCAAGCCCGACGTCCGGCCTAAGATCCTGAAGGACAACGCGGTCCGCATGCTGGGCCTCACGTGACCCGCAACGCCCCTCACCTGGCCCCGTGCGGGGCGTTGCCCACAGTGCCCCGCACGGGTGCGCCATCCACAGCAGCGCATGCTTATCCACAGTGCGCTGCCGGGGGATGCGTGAAACTGCCCAGATCGTTACGCACAGGTGACCGGCCGTAAGGCACAGATTTGCCACAGCGCGCACCGGCGTTGCGCACACCGCAATCCACAACCCCTGTGGAAATCGACCGAGCCGCCGCCGAGGCGCAGCAGCGCGGTCAGCGGCATGTCCGGCCACGGACGGCCGCGCCCGGCGTCGGCGGGAGACAGCACGAGGTCGACCAGCGGCGCCCAGCCGAGCGCGGCGATGATCGCGTCCCGGGTGGCGGGGGAGAAGCCGATCCAGCGCACCGTGTCCCTCGCGAAACCAATCGGCTGCGAGCGGCGCCTCTACGACGGGGCCGTCGGCCGCCCGCCGCAATTCGCCGGCGACGCCGGCAAGGCGTCGGTCACGTTCTCCTGTCCCGCGTCGGCTTAGCGCTGCCGCGCAGCGCGTCAAGCTCGTCTTCCGCCCGTTGCGCCCGCGCGCGTTCGGCGGTGATCGCTTCCCCGTGCGCGGCCTGCAGGCGCGCGACTTCCGCGGCCCGCTCCTCCCGTAGCCGGCCGATCTCCGCGCGCAGCTGCCCGTTCTCGTCGCGGTGACGGGCGATGTCCGCCGCGGCGCGGGCGGCCGCCTGCTCAACGCGTGTTTCCGCCCGCTCCTCGGCGGCGCTGACCCGCCGCTCCGCGGCCGTGGCTCGCTGGTCAGCGGCGCTGGCCCGCCGCTCGGCCACGGCGGCCCGCTCGTCGGCGGTCCTGATCGCCGCGTCGGCGCGCACCGCGGCCGCGTCCGCGCGCGCCGACGCGTCACCGGCCCGTGCCTCCGCCTCGGCGATCTGCCGCGCGGCGGACTCCTTGGCCTCGTTCGCCCTGGCCGTCGCGTCCGCGATGGCTTCGGCGGCGGCGGTCTTCGCCGCCCCGGCGGCCGCGGCCGCCCGGTCTGCGCGCTCCTGCGCGTCGCCGGCCTGTCGCAGCAGTTCCTCCCGGGCACGTTCGTATTCGGCGGCTCGCTCCGCCAGGGACTGCTCGAACTCCGCGGAGCGCGCGGCGAGCGCCCGCTCGGCCGCCTCGGTGTCTTCCGCGAACTGTTCGGCGGCGGCGTCGGCCTCGGCGGCGCGGCGCAGCGCGTCGTCCCGCTCCCGCTCGGTCGTCAGCTGGGCGCGCTGCGCGCGGGCGACCTCCTCGCCGGCCGCGGAGATGTCACGCCCGGCCTTGAGGCTGATGGCCGTGATCTCCAGATCATGCGACGCCGGGTCGGCCATCCGCAGGAACTGCTCGCTGACCCGCGCGTACAGCTCGCGTTCGGCGGTGAACGCGGCCAACGCGGCGGCGTGCTGGCGGCGCGCCTGGTCGAGCAGCTCGCTGGCCCGCAGTTTGGCGGTACTCACAGGCCATTCATCCCTAACGCGCCCTGCTGGCTCCCCGCCGTCCGCCCCGGCTTCGCCGGCGCCGTCGGAGGAGGGGCCGGCCGCGGGCTCCCTGCGCCGCCAGGCCCACCTGTTGCGGGCGTTGTGCACCGGCCCGCCGCCGGTCTCGGGCCGGTCGGCGCGCAGGCAGTACTCCTTCTGCCGCCCCGACCCGGCCGCCCGCCCGGGCGCCCGGCGGCGCGTGCAGCCCGGCCAGATGCACTGCTCGTCGGGCGGCACGTCCTCGGTGTCGTCTTCGAGCGTCGCATAGTCGGCGTCAGGCATGCTCGGATTCTAACACTCCACGTAGGCAAATAAATAGAGCGAAAGGAAAGTAAGAAAGTGCATACTTTCTGGCTCAGTCGCGATACCGTTCAATATCGTGACTGACCTTGAGCCCCGCTCCGGGCCGCGCTACCAGGCGGCGGACTTCGCGCTGCCGCCGTCGGCGGCGGAGCTGATCCGGGAGGCGGTGCCGGAGAACACCGCGGTCGCGTACCGGTCGCGCTGGCGGTCGTTCTCGGCGTGGTGCGACGCGGCCGGGCGGGTCGCGCTGCCCGCGACCGCCCAGACGGTGGCGGCCTACCTTACGTACCTGGCCGTTGACCGGGGGCTCAAGGCGACGACCGTCGAGGCGCACCTGGCCGCGATCCGCACCGTGCACCGTGCGTCCGGCGAGGTGCCGCCGGACGGCCTGGCCGCGCGGAAGGTCGTGATCGCGGCCCAGCGCCGGGAAGCCCGCCGGGACGGCCGGTACGGGCCGCGCAAGGCACTGCCGGTGCTGGCCTCGGACCTGCCGCTGATCGTCGCGGCCTGCGACGCCGGCACCGCCGCGGGCCGGCGGGACCGGGCGGTGGTCCTGCTCGGGTTCGCGCTGCTCGCGCGCCGCTCGGAGCTAGCGGCGCTGAACATCAGCGACGTCGAGCACGTGCCCGGCGAAGGCCTCGAGGTGACGATCCGCTCGTCCAAGACCGACCAGGCGGCCCGCGGTATGGTGCGGCGCGTTCATTACGCGGCGGACAAGGTGATCTGCCCGGTCCGCGCCGTGCTGGCGTGGCTCGAGTACCTGAATGAGCGGGACGTGCGCAGCGGTCCCTTGTTCACGCGCATCGACCGGTGGGGAAACACGGATGCGCGGGCAGGCGGCCGGTATCGTTCAGGGGAAGCGAGAGACGGACGGCTGCGCCCGCAGGCCGTCGGCGACATCATCGGGGCGGCGTGCGAGGCCGCTGGCCTGGGAGACCGCGACGCGCGGCGGTACAGCGGGCACAGCGTCCGGCGGGGCGGGGCGACGTCGATGCTCCGCGCGGGCGCGCCGCCGCTGAACGTGAGCCGCCACGGGCGGTGGGCGGACGGGTCGCGATCCTTCGGGGGGTACGTGGAGGAGGCGACGGGCTTCGGCGACGGCAACCCGACCAAGGGCCTGCTATGAGCGCCGCATCTCGCGGCCGATCCAGCGGCAGATGACGGCGACGACGTCGGCGGCCGCTGGTGCCGACCGGGACCAACCTGCTCGGGCTCGTTAAGCACCTGGCGTTTGTCGAATTCGGGTACTTCGGCGACACGTTCGGGCGGCCGTCGGCCGATCAGCCGGCGTGGGATGTGAACCCCAAAACCTCCAACCTCCCGTCCGAGGACCCGGCCTGGTGGCGAGCGCATTACGACCGGGTCGAGCGCATCGCCCGCGAGGCCGCCGGGATGATGGGATAAGCCCAGGATCTAGCCTGCCCGCCGGTCGCTTCAAGGGCATCAGACGAGATGCCTGTGCGGTTCCTTGCGGTAGGTGAGACCCGCCGGCGTCGTCCAGGTAAAGCAGCCGCTGCTGTCCTGGGACAGGCGCCAGCCTCGGAGTTGCTTCACCTGGTGGTGGAGCCGGCAGAGCGCGCCGAGGTTGCAGGTGCAGGTCCGGCCGCCTTTGTCGTAAGCGACGGTATGGTCCTGGTCGCATTGGCTGGCACGACGGCGGCAGACGGGATTGCGGCAGGTGCCGTCGCGTGCGTTCAGCCAGCGGCGCATGGTGCCCGGGGCCCGGTAGGTGGTCACCTCAAGTGTGTGCGCGCAGCCGCCCGCGCGCTCGTCTAGGACCACCCGCCTGTCCGCGTCTGCTATGGCCGCGCGGGCGGCGCGGAGCGTTCGCGCTAGCACGTCAGCGAGCGCCGGCCCGTCGGCGTTTCTTACGCCCGTTAGCAGGCACGCCGTCCACCGGCGCATCGCGTCGTCGCTGCCCGGCCCGGCGGCGAGCGACGCCGCGATCGTGACGGTCACCTCCTCGAGCAGGCCCGGCGTCTTCGTGGCGCGCCGGTTCTTGAGCGTGGTGACCGTGGTCGCGTGGCCGTCGTCGTCTGTGACGATCACCGTCCAGCGCACGGCCGGGTCGGCGGCCGCGGCCCGGGCGAAGTCACGCGCCTGGCCGGGGGTGACTGTGCCGAACCAGGACAGCTCGCCAGGTTCGCTCGCCATCCCGGCCATCGTCCGCCACGGCAGCATGAGCCTGGCCCGGCCCTGGTCGTTTGGCCGCAGCCACGCAGGGAGCCACGCGCATCCGGGCGCCGCCGCGTCGGCCGCGTCCGGGATCGCCGGCCACGGCATCGACTCATCGGGCTCGGTGGCGGGGGAGCCGCCCCAGTTCCCGGGACCGCCATCAGCGGGAGGGCCGGCATCGCCCGGAGAACCGCCTGCCTCGTCCGGCGGCAGCGGCGGCGGGATCAGCGGCAGCGTGCCCAGCAGGAGACCCAGCGCGATCTTCGATCCCAGCAGGTCGGCCGGCTCAGCGGCCCCCGCGGTCTTCGCCGCCCGGGCCAGCGCGTTCACCCGCGCCTTGGCCGCCGCGGCCAGGCCCGCGGGGGCTTGCTCGATCGCCAGCGTCGCCGTGTGGTCGGCGTTGGCGTACAGCCGGACTCGCGACTTCTTCTCGTTGCGTTTGCGGCGCCGGTCCGCGGCCGCGGGGTCGATGCGGATGACCGCCCGTCGCAGGGCGTCCCGCAACTCACCCGTTGTCAGCCGCCCCGACTGCGCCGACAGCATCGCGTCGACCTGGCCGGCGTCCTCATCCGACAGATCGCTAGTGCCCTCGCACAAGATCAGTACCCGGTCCGGGTACGTCCGCCCGGCCTCGAGCTCGGCGAAAGCCACCGGCAGCCGCCGCGACAGGTCGGCGGTTTGCTCCACTAGCCTTTCCGCCGCGTACTCGGTCGAGGTGAACGCGAGCGCGACCTCCGATGCCGCCTCCCGCGACGCCATCACCGGCACGCGCGGCGGGTTTGGCGCCCCCTCCTCGGCCGCGACGCCGTCGTGCTCATCGCGGCGCTCCTGGACATCCTCGCCGCGGCGGTACCGCTTGGCCGGCGGCCGCCGTCGCAGCAGCTCCTCGAGGGTGCGAAACATTCTGCCCTGCGCGCGTGCGAGCAGCTCCCGGCACTTGACGGCACGGCCGATGATCTCAGCGTCGGACATGCGCGCGAGATCGTCCCCGCCCGCCGCGCCATATGCCGCTTCCACGAGATCCCATCCACCGCGGCCAGACTCTTCCTGTTCCAGGAGCCGCAGCGCCCGCCAGGCGGTCTCGGCCGTTTCGGGGCCTGCCTCCGCGGCGGCCACGTCGTCGCACCAAGCGGTCAGCTGCTCGGGCGGCCAGTCGTCGAGTTCCGCCGGGTCACCCCGGGCGGCCGCCGCAAGCTCGGCAAGCTCATCGGGCCAGGTCCAGTCATCTTGAGCATCCATCGGGCGTCACCTTCCCGCCGTCAATCCTTATATGTACAGAATATCGCTTGATTGACAAATATGGAATGCTACTGGAACACGAGTTTGATTAACTTCAGCCGCTCGACTGTGCCGATGCGCATCTCCCCGGACGGTGACGAGACCGGGCGGATCTTCGGGGCGGCGGCTAGCGCGTCAGATGATCGAGCTCAGGGGATGCTCGATCCGTTCGGTGAAGGCCGCCAGCCAGCGGGCCGCGAGCGCGCCGTCGATCGCCCGGTGATCGACCGACAGCATGCAGCGCAGCACGGTCGCGACCGCGACCGCGCCGCCGGCCGCCACCGGCTGCGGCTTGGCCGCGCCGACCGCGAGTATCCCGGACTGCGGCGGGTTTATGATCGCGGAGAACTCCAGCGTCCCGTACATGCCGAGGTTCGATACCGAGAAGACGCCGCCTTCCAGCTCGTCCTGCCGCAGGCGGCGGTCCCGGGAACGCTGCGCGAGGTCCCGCGTCTCGCGAGCGATCTGCGACAGCTTCTTAGCGCCGACATCCCGCAGGACCGGAGTCACCAGGCCGCCCTCGGTCGCGACCGCTATCGAGATATCGACGGTCGCGTGCGATAGCAGGCCTTCCTCCTGCCACGTGACGTTCGCCTCCGGCACATCCCGGAACGCCGCCGCCACCGCCGCCACCACGAAGTCGTTCACCGAGATCTTCACCGGCGCGGTCTCGTTGACCCGGTTCCGCAACTCGAGGAGCTCGTCGACCACGCACTCGGCCGCCATGTAGAAGTGCGGCACGGTCGCCTTGCTCTCGGTGAGCCGCCGGGCGATCGCCCGGCGCATCGGCGTGTGCGGGATTAGGTCGGCGCCGGCCTCGGCCTGCGCGGACATCGCCGGAGCGCCCGGAGCCGCCGAAGTCGCGGGAGCCGCCGAAGTCGCCGAAGTCGCGGGAGCCGCGGGCGGACGGGCGTTCAGCAGCTCGATATCGCGCCGCACGATGCGGCCGTTCGGGCCGGTTCCGGTGACGGCAGCGAGGTCGATGCCCTGTTCGGCGGCGACCTTGCGGACCAGCGGGCTCGCGAAGACGCGCGTCCGGGCCGGCGGATCCGCCTGGTGCCCGTTCGCCGCAGGGGCCGCTGAGATAGAAGGGCCTGGAGGGGTTGACGCGGTCGGAGAGACCCCCAGCGCCGCGTCGATGTCGGCGTCCGTCGTGCCCTCCGCCACCAGCACCGCGATCGGGTCGCCGATCGCGGCCGAGTCCCCGGCCGCGACTACCAGCCGCCCGACCACGCCGGAGTCCTCGGCCGCGTACTCGACCAGCGCCTTCTCGGTCTCGATTTCCGCGATCGGCATCCCGGCCGTCACCTTGTCACCCGGCGCCACGAGCCAGTTGGCCAGCGCCGCCTCTTCCGCCCCGGCCGCCACGCTCGGCATCCGCACCACGACCGGCCCGCGCGCCGCCGCCGACCCCGCCGCCGAAGCCGACGAAGACGACGACGAAGCCCCGGAAGCCATCAGCCAATCCTCCCGAACCCCGCCCGCACCCGTTCCAGCCCCGCCACGATCTCCTCGGTACCGGCGATCGCCGCCCGTTCCAGCACCCGCGAGATCGACGGGCTCGCCTCGCCGCCGGTCACCCGCGCGACCGGCTGGTCCAGCCAGTCGAAGAACCGCCGCTGGATCTCGTCGGCCAGCCACCCGCCGTACGACGGCCCCGCCGAGCCCTGCTCCACGATCAGCACCGCGTTCGTCTTCTGGATGCTCGCGCCGACCGTCGACCAGTCCAGCGACGCCCGGTCCAGGAACCGCAGGTCGATCAGTTCCGCGTCCACGCCCGACGCCGCGATCGCCGTCAGCGCCGCCGGCACCATCGACAGGTACGTCAGCACGGTCACGTCAGCACCCGGCCGCCGTACGCAAGCCGTCCCGAACGGGATCTGGTAGTCCAGATCGTCGACCGGGACCGGTCCCGAAGTCCCGTACAAGTCCACGTGCTCGATCATCAGCACCGGGTCCTCGATCGCGAGCGCCAGGTTCATCAGCCCGATGTAGTCGAACGGCGTCGAGGCCGCCATGATCCGCCAGCCGACGCTCGTCGCGAAGATCCCCGCCGGGTCCATCAGGTGCTGCGACCCGTACCCGGACCCCATCGCGACCTTGGTCCGCAGCACGAGCGGCACCGGGTTCCGCCCCCCGAACATGTGCCGCGCCTTCCCGATCTGGTTGAACACCTGGTCGGCGGCGACCCACAGGAAGTCCGGGTACATGAACTCCACGACCGGCCGGAACCGCCCGTCCAGCGCCAGCCCGCCGCCCAGCCCGGCGAACGCGTTCTCGCTGATCGGCGTGCCGAGCACGCGCCCCGGATACTTCTTGGCGAGGCCCTTGGTCGCACCGTTGGTGCCGCCGTTCAGCTTGTGCACGTCCTCGCCGAGCACGACGATCCGCTCGTCGGTCGCCATCCGGCGGTCCATCACCCGCGCGACCGCGTCGATGAACTTTCCCGTCGTGAGCTCCCCGGGGAAATCTTTCTCCTGAACGGACCGTGCTGACTCGATCTCCGCCAGGTCACTCCTGATCCCGACGTTGACGAACGCCGGGTCGGGCCATAGCTCAGGCCTGATCCTGCGCGCGCCGGGCCTGGCGGCCTCGGGATCGCTTTCGACGAGCGCGTCGCACGCCGCCCGCATCGCCGCCACGGCCCGCGCCCGCACCGCCGCGACGCCGGCCTCGTCGATCAGCCCCAGCTTGATCATCTCGGCGCCGACACGGCCGACCGGGTCACGGGCCCGCCAGGACGCTTCCTCCTCCTTCGACCGGTAGCCGAACGCGCTGCCGGGGAACGGGCCGTTCTGGTGGAAGAACCGGTACACGAGCGCCTCGATCACCACGGGCCCGTCCCCGGCCCGCAGCCGCTCGGCGGCCCGCTCCATCGCCAGGTGCACGGCCAGCGGATCCATGCCGTCGACCCGCCACGCCGGGATGCCGAAGCCAAGCGCCCGCGCCGACAGGCGCGGCTCGCCGGTCGCCTCATCGACGGTGGTCGAGACCGCGTACCCGTTGTTCTCGATGAAGAAGCAGACCGGGAGGCGCCAGGCGGACGTGAGGTTCAGCGACTCGAGCACGGACCCGATGTTGGCCGCCCCGTCGCCGAAGTAGGTGACCGTGAAATCGCTCCCGTCCCGCCCCGCGGAATGCCGCTGCGCCCACGCGTTCCCGGCCGCCATCGGCACGCCGCCGCCGACGATCGCGTTCGTGCCGAGCGCGCCCGCCTCGAGCCACTGCAGGTGCATGGAGCCGCCGCGCCCGGCGCAGTAGCCCTGGGCGAGGCCGAGGATCTCGGCGAGCGTGCGCTGGAGAACTTCGGCGACCGGCGGCGTGGCCAGGCTGGAGACGTCCAAGTGGCCCTTGGTGACGTACGTGAGGGCCTTGGCGAGGAACTGGTGGTGCCCGCGGTGCGACCCGTTGACCGCGTCGGTCGGCCGCAGGGCGACGATCGACCCGACCGCGCCGCCCTCCTGGCCGATGCTCGAGTGCGCCGGGCCGTGCACGAGGCCCTCGCCGGCGAGCTCGAGCACGGTCTCCTCGAACGCCCGGATCAGGTGCAGTTCCCCCAGCATCGCCGCCAGCAGGGCCGGGTCGGCGGCCTTCCAGTCCGCCGCGGTCGTGCTGAGCTCGTTCCAGTCCGCGCCTGGGTGCAGTCGTTTAACCCGCATGGCGGCAGGCTACCCCGGCAATGTATCCATCGCAATGGCAGATCCGTGGATAATGAGGAATCAGCAGGGCGCGTTAGGGAAGATTGGATACATGGAACGGGATGGAGGCTGTTTGTGGGTATTCCGGGGCTGCGCGGCGGTGACCACATCGGGATCACGGTGCCGGACATGGAGCAGGCGCACGCGTTTCTCGTGGACGTGCTCGGGTGCGAGCACGTGTACTCGCTGCCGGAGATGCGGCATCCTGATTCGTGGATGCGCGACCACCTGAACGTCGACCCGGAGCGGGTCGTGCGGGAGATCCGGTTCTTCCGGTGCGGGTTCGGGCTCAACTTCGAGGTGTTCGAGTACGAGCCGCACGACGGGCAGGCCGCGCCGCCCCGCAACAGCGACCTCGGTGGCCACCACGTCGCGCTGTACGTCGACGACATGGACGCGGCCGTCGGCTACCTGCGGGCGAAAGGCGTCCAGTTGCTGGCCGGCCCGGTCGCGAGCGGGAACGCGTCGGCGGGGCAGCGGTGGCAGTACTTCCTGGCGCCCTGGGGGATGCAGTTCGAGCTGGTCAGCTACCCGGGCGGGAAGGCCTACGAGCGGGACGCGGCCGTCAGGCTGTGGCACCCGGGTCACCCGGAGCGGTGATGGACGTCGCCAGCCAGCGGATCGCCGACCGCCTGCGCACCGAGATCCTCGACGGCTCGTACCTGCCGGGCGAGCGGATCAGGCAGGAGGACCTGGCCGCGCGGTCGGGCGCCAGCCGGATCCCCGTGCGCGAGGCGCTGCGGATGCTGCACTCCGAGGGGCTCGTCACGCTCGTCGCCAACTCCGGCGCCTGGGTGTCCCGGCTCACGCTCGCCGAATGCAGTGAGACGTACCTGGTCAGAGAGCGGCTCGAGCCGCTGCTGCTGCGCCTGTCGATGCCGCGGCTGGACGCCGCGGCCGCCGGCCGGCTCGCCGGACTGGCCGGCGAGATGGAGACCGGGGCGGGGGTGGACGCGTTCCTGCGCGCGGACCGCGAGTTCCACCTGGCCAGCTACGAAGGCGCCACCGACAGCCAGGCGTGGCAGATCATCCGCCGGATGTGGAACACCACGCAGCACTACCGGCGCGAGTTCACCAAGCTCGCGGCCCGGTCCGGCATGCGCGACGGCGGCCGTGACGGCGGCGGCGTGTCCGGCCTCGCGGTCACGCATATGGAGCACCGGCTGCTGGTCGATTGCATCGCGCGCGGCGACGCGGATGACGCCGAGCGGGTGCTTGTCACGCATATCCGGCGCACGCGGCTGGAACTTGAGAAACACCCGGAGATCTTCCGCTGACGTACAGTGACGCGGCGCTAACTTGACATGACCAGGGAAAACGGCCATAGTTGCAAACGATTGCAGCTCGTTGTTCAGGGGAAGCACTCAAGTCGGAGGAGAACGAGACGTTGGCTATTCCCGCGCCCACGGCCGGCTGGATCGGCACCGGGCGGATGGGCTTCCAGCTCGTCGCCCGCCTGCTCGCCGCCGGTTACGACGTCGCCGTCTACAACCGGACCAGGGCGAAGGCGGAGCCGCTGGCCGAGAAGGGCGCGAAGATCGTCGATCGTCCGGCGGATCTGGCCGGCCGGGACATCGTCTTCGTCATGGTCGCCGCCGACAAGGACCTGGAGGCGGTCATCAGCGGGGAGGGCGGGCTGCTGAGCGGGGCCGCCGACGCGGGCCCCAAGGTCATCGTCGATTCCTCCACGGTGTCGCCCGCGATGTCGGCCAAGATCCGGGCGGTGGCGGCCGCGAGCGGGTCGGCCTTTCTCGCCGCCCCGGTCAGCGGCAACCCCAAGGTCATCGGGGCCGGGAAGCTGACCGTCGCCGCGTCCGGGCCGCGGGACGCGTTCGACACCGTCGAGCCGCTGCTGGCCCGGTTCGGCCGCGGGGTGACGTACGTCGGCGAGGGTGAGACCGCGCGGCTGGTGAAGATCGCGCACAACGTCTTCCTGGGCGTGGTGATCCAGTCGCTGACCGAGATCACCACGCTGGCCGAGCGCGGCGGCGTGGACAGGGCGGCGTTCCTGCGGTTCCTCAACGACTCGGTGCTCGGCTCGGCGTTCTCCCGGTACAAGGCGCCGGCGCTGGTCAACCTGGACTTCCACCCGACGTTCACCAGCACGCTGCTGCGCAAGGACCTCCAGCTCGGCCTGGACGCCGGCCTCGAGCTCGGCGTGCCGATGCCGCTGGCCGCGGCGACCGACATGCTGCTGGCGCAGGCCATCGGGGCGGGTTACGCGGACGAGGACTTCGCCGCGCTGATCCTCGAGCAGGCCCGCCGGTCCGGGTACGTGCCCGCGGCCGAGAACGTGCCGGTCGACGACGGGCTGGCCGCTGAGGACGGGCTCACGCCAGAGGGGGACTGATTATGTCCGAGCGTCCCGCGGGCGTGCGGCCGATCGGCGCGCCCGGCCACATGGGGGTCGACTACGAGGAGCGCGTCGACTTCGCGCGGCTGCGCGAGTACCGGACGGGGCGGGCGAAGGAAGCGCTGGCGGCCAGCGAGTGCGGCGCGTTCCTGCTGTTCGACTTCTACAACATCAGGTACACCACGCAGACGTGGATCGGTGGCGCGCTGGGCGACAAGATGATCCGCTACGCGCTGCTGTTCCGCGACCGGGACCCGGTGCTGTGGGACTTCGGCTCGGCGGTCAGGCACCACAAGCTGTACTCGCGGTGGCTGCCGGACGAGAACTGGCGTCCCGGCTTCCTCGGCTTCCGCGGCGCGGTCGCGCCCGCGGCGGGCCTGATGCGGGACGCGGTGACGGAGATCAAGTCGCTGCTGGCCGAGGCGGGCGTGGCCGGCGAGCCGCTGGGGGTGGACATCGTGGAGCCGCCGTTCCTGTTCGAGCTGCAGCGGCAGGGCATCTCCGTCCGGGACGCCCAGCAGTCGATGCTCGACGCCCGCGTGCTCAAGTCGCCGGATGAGATCATGCTGCTGAACCAGGCGGCCGCGATGGTGGACGGCGTCTACACCGACATCGCCGGGGCGCTGAAGCCCGGCGTCCGCGAGAACGAGATCGTCGCGCTGGCCAACAAGCGGCTCTACGAGCTGGGCTCGGACCAGGTCGAGGCGGTCAACTCGATCTCGGGGGAGCGCTGCAACCCGCATCCGCACAACTTCACCGACCGCATCATCCGGCCGGGTGACCAGGCGTTCTTCGACATCATCCACTCGTTCAACGGGTACCGGACGTGCTACTACCGCACGCTCGGCGTCGGGTCGGCGACGCAGGCGCAGCACGACGCGTACTCCCGTGCGCGGGAGTGGATGGACGCCGCGATCGCGGCGATCAAGCCAGGCGTGTCCTCCGACGTGGTGGCCCGGGTGCTGCCGCGCGCGCAGGACTTCGGGTTCGAGTCGGAGATGGCGGCGTTCGGGCTGCAGTTCGCGCACGGCCTGGGCCTCGGGCTGCACGAGCGGCCGATCATCTCGCGGCTGAACTCGCTGGAGCACCCGCTCGAGCTGACGGCGGGCATGGTGTTCGCGATGGAGACCTACTGCCCGGCCAGCGATGGCATCTCGGCCGCCCGGATCGAGGAAGAGGTCGTGGTCACCGACTACGGCACCGAGATCCTCACGAAGTTCCCGGCGCAGGACTTGTTCATCGCGAACAAGTACTAACGGGCGCCCCCTCCCTCCGGCCCGGGCCCCCCACGGTTCCGGTGCCGGCCGCTCCCAGCCATTGACGAGGTTTGTCGGATGTCGTAGGAAGATGTCAGGGATGGTCCGGGTAGCGGATCACTTGCGTCGCGGCAGGGTCGCCGGGAGGTAGGAATTGAAGCGTATCTCGAGATGGACGCGTGGCCTGGCGGCGCTGGCGGTGACGGTGCCGTTCGCGGCGGCCGCGGCGATCTTGCCAGGCATGGCCGGTCCGGCCGCGGCGCCGGCGAGCGCCGAGACCAACGGGGTCGGCCAGACCCCGGCGATGGGCTGGAGCAGCTGGAGCTTCGTCCGGCATAATCCGACGGAATCCGGCATCGAGGCCCAGGCGCTGGCGATGAAGAAGAGCGGGCTCGCGAGCGTCGGCTACCAGTACGCGAACATCGACGACTTCTGGTACGAGTGCCCGGGCAGCCAGGGCCCGAACGTCGACTCCTACGGCCGCTGGGTGATCGACCCGGCGAAGTTCCCCGCCCGGGGATCGCTCAACGGCATCCAGGCGACCGCGAACTACGTGCACCATCTCGGCCTGAAGTTCGGCATGTACGTGACGCCCGGCATCTCCAAGCAGGCGGTGGCGCAGAACACGCCGATCGAGGGCACGTCCGACACCGCCGACGAGATCGCCGAGCCGTCCGTCAACGAGAACAACTACAACTGCGGCGGCATGGTCGGCATCGACTACAGCAAGCCGGGCGCGCAGCAGTTCGTCGACTCCGAGGCCGATGAGCTCGCCTCGTGGGGCGTGGACTACGTCAAGATCGACGGCGTCGGCTCGTTTGACATCCCCGACGTGAAGGCCTGGTCGGACGCGCTGCGGCAGACCGGCCGACCGATCCACCTCGAGCTGTCCAACAGCCTGAATATCACTGACGCCGCCACCTGGCAGCAGTACTCCAACGGCTGGCGGACCGGCGGCGACATCGAGTGCTACTGCGGGGCGGGCGGCAGCAGCTACCCGCTCACCGACTGGGGCAGCATCTCGTCCCGGTTCGACCAGGTCGCCGCCTGGCAGCCGTACGGCGAGCCCGGCGCCTGGAACGACTACGACTCGATCGAGGTGGGCAACGGCGGCAACGACGGGCTCACCTTCGATGAGCGGCGCACGCAGCTGAGCCTGTGGTCGCTGGCCTCCTCTCCGCTGATCCTCGGCACCGACCTCACGAACCTCGACAAGACGGACCTCGCGCTGCTGAAGAACCGCGCGGTGATCTCGGTCGACCAAGACGGCGTGGACGCCTCGCGGCTGGTGAACACCGCCACCGAGCAGGTCTTCGCCAAGACGGAGCAGAACGCGGAAGTGGCCGCGGGCCTGTTCAACACGAGCGGCGCGACCGAGACGATCACGACGTCGGCGACCGCCCTCGGCCTGCCCGCGGGGACCGACTACCGGCTCGACAACCTCTGGACCGGCCAGGTCACCGAGACCGCGGGCACGATCAGCGAGGTCGTCCCGTCCCACGGCGTCGCGCTGCTGCGCGTCACGCCGCTGCGCAACCCGTACGCCGCCCCGCCGTCGGGGTTCCTGTCGGTGTCCGGCCTCGGCACGCTGACCGGCGGCACGCCGTCGACGGTCACCGAGTCGTTCACCGACAACGGGGCGCTGCCCGTTTACGACGCGCGGCTCGGCCTCTCGGCTCCGGCCGGATGGAAAGTCACCGCGTCCTCGCCCGCGGCGTTCCGGAGCGTCGCGAGCGGCGCCACCGTGCAGACCACGTTCAGCGTGACCGCGCCGACGCCGTCCACCCTGTTCGCGACGTCGTCGCTGACCGCCACGGCCCGGTACACGTGGGCGCGGCGGACGCCGCAGCGCGTGACCCTGCCGGCGCAGGTGACGACCAGCCCGCCGGTCCAGGCGCCGTACAAGACGTACTCGTCGGCGACGGACGCGCCGGCTGTGTTCGGGCAGTCGGGGCAGGAGTTCGGCATCTCCGGCGCGGGCGCGGACCTGTTCTCCGGCACCGACGCCTACAGCACGATCTACTCGCCCGGCGCCGTCGGCTCCACGGCGACGGTCGAGACCGAGGTGGCTGCCCAGCAGGGCATGACTGGCTACGCCAAGGCGGGAATCATTGTCAGGAACGACATGACTGGCTCCGGTAGCACTCCCGAAGGCGTGCTGCTGTTCGAATCGCCGTCCGGTGGCATCCAGCTTGAATGGGATTCGGGCGGCGGGAACTACGTCGACTCAGTGACGCCGTCGAATGGCGCGAACCCCGAGCTGCTGCCCGTCTGGCTCCAGCTGCAGCGGAACGGTGACAGCTACACCGGCTACTACTCGTTCGACGGCAGCGACTGGCAGCGGGCCGGCACCGCGACCGTGCCCGCGCAGAACGCGACGCAGGACGCGGGGATGTTCGTCACGTCGCACGCGGCCGGCTCGCCCGGGCAGGCGACGTTCGACGGGTTCACCGTGGCGGGCACCGCGACCGCCCCGGCGCTCGCCACCGCCTACCAGGCTGCCGCCGCCGGCAACACGCTCGCGGGCGGCGCGGTCACACAGACCTGCGCGACCTGCTACGGCGGGCAGAAAGTGGGCTACGTCGGCAACGGCGGCACGCTGACGTTCAACAACGTGACCGTCCCGGCGGCGGGCACCTACCGGGTGACGCTGGTGTACTGCGACGGCGACACGGGCACGACCGGGCGGCAGGCGGACGTCAGCGCCAACGGCGGCCCGCCGCAGCTGCTCTCGTTCACCCCGACCGGCGGCTTTAACACGGTCGGCGCGCAGACCGTGTCACTCGCGCTGAACGCCGGGGCCAACACGATCGAGCTGTCCAACCCGGGCGCCTACGCGCCCGACTTCAACGAGATCGTCGTGGCCGCCGCGCCGTCGGCCGGGTAGGGGGGCGGAGCGCGCCGGTGTCAGGTTCAGGAATGCGGGCGGCTGGTTCGTGGCTTACGTAGCTAACGAGAACGACTGGAACGACTGGAAGGAAGCCCATGAGCCGCCCCGTCAAGATCCCG
>DASZKN010000016.1:0-21107 GCA_035552855.1 Trebonia sp.
GATGCCAGCGCGGGCGCCGAACTAGACGCGCGCGACGACGGCGTGCCGCCGCCCGCCTGTGAGCCCTTGGAGGACTTGTTCAGGCTGCCGCTGATCGCCCACGCGGCCGCGGCGATCGCCGCGAGCACGAGCACGACCACCACGCTGATGACGGCACGGGACGCGCCGCTCCGGCCGCCGCCTTGCTGCCGGCGCCCGCGCTGATACGGGGGCGCGCCACCGGCCCGCGCGGGCCACGTGGACGGGTCGTCGGGGTTCGCCGGGTAGCCGCCCCGGTCGGAGTAGCCGCCGCCCGGGTACCCGCCGTTCTGGTATCCCGCGTTCTGGTTCTGGTACCCCGGGTTCTGGTATCCCGCGTTCTGGTTCTGGTATCCCGCGTTCTGATATCCGCCGCCTCCGTAGCCGCCGCGGTGGCCGCCGTCGAAGACATCGGCCGCGCGCGTGACCGGCGGCGCCGGCTCCGGCAGCGGAACCGGCGGCGCGACACCGGCGATCTCGTCCGCGAGCGCGCCCGGGGTGAGGATCGGCGCACCATGCCGGACCGGTCGCTGGAGCAGCGCGCGGGTGACCACGGCGTCGATGGCCGAGGGCACATCGGCGGACACCTGCCGGGGCGTGCAGACTTCTCCGTCCGATTCTGGCGCCGCGGGCAGCGAGGTCTGCGACGCGCCGGGCCAGTAGCCGGTGAGGGCCGCGTACAGCAAGGCGGCGAGATCCGCGGTGTCGGCGAGCGCGGGGTCACTCGCGTTGACGAGTCCGGCGCCCGCCAGCGCGGCGTCGATGCCGAGACCAGTGATCTTCACGCCGCTGCTGCGTGTCCAGCACAGCGACTGCGGAGTCAGGCACAGGTGCGCCTGGCCCGCCGCGTGCGCGCCTGCTAGTGCCCTGGCCGCCTCCGCCACCAGCGCGCAACTGCGCGCCGGGTCCAGCGGGCCCTCGACGACCAGGTCCGCCAGCGAGTCTCCGGCGACCCACTCCATCACGACGTAGGCCTGGTCGCCCCCGTCTTCGACATCGAATACCTGGGCCAGCCTGGAGTCGGTGAGCCGGCTGGCCGCGCGGGCGGCGGTCACCACTTCGGGAATCCGGGGGAACCCCGGCGCGAACGTGAGCACCGACACAGGGCGCGCGAGCGTCTCGTCGATGGCCTTCCACATGGTCCAGCCGCTGCCCGCGGACGTCTGGTCCACGAGCCGGTAACGCCCGGCGAGCCTGGTTCCGGGTTCAGAGGTGTACGTACTCATACGTCAGCGCCAAGAGCAGGGCTGGCTCTCGGCCTCCTTCCAGCCCCGGAGGTCCACGATCACCATGCGGGTCGAGCCGCGGGTACCTCTCATGTTAATGTCCGGCGGCGCAGGAGAAGCGAATCCGGCGTATGGACTTGCCGCACTGTTATATCCCAATACTGTCAATGTCCTACATCCGCATGCGGAGTGTGCCACATCAGTTCGCTTCTGCATCGCACTTGTTTCAAATCCGGTCACCCGTCTGTCATCTAGCGCCGGCCGCGGCGTGATCACATTGCTATGGTTTCGTGACATTACCGTCCGAAGCGGCCTAGCACTGTTCGTAGCAGCACCTGGAATTCCTCGATGCCGAACATGCGCGCGCAGAACGCGTACAGCAGCGTGGCACCACCCCCACCGATGATGACGCTCGCGAGGCCGTAGAAGGTTCCCTGGTGCAAGACGGAGCCCGCCACCGCCATTACGACGAAGGCCCATATCAGGCCGGGAATCGTCGCGAGGAACATCCGCACCAGGCTCCGCGTGATCCGCCAGCCGTCGAGACTCCCTACATGTCGCAGGAGCATCGGCCAGGCCAGCACGGCCCCGGTCAGCGTCACCAGGCCGTAGGCGGCGCCGAGGCCGATCACGACCTGCCGCGGGGGCAGCACGCTGAGCGCGACGAGGTCACCGATCACGCCGACCGCCAGCATCACCACGCCGATGATCGCGGGAGTCCGGTTGTCGTGGAACGAATAGAACACCCTGAGCTGCAGCTGGGTCAGCATGAACGGCACGAGGCCGAGGCAGAACATGCCGAACACCTCGCCGATGTAGCGGGCCCCGTCGATGCTCATGTGCCCGTAGGCGAAGAGGAACTCGCACAGCGGAGCACCCAGCGCCCCCAGGAAAACCGCGGCCGGCACCACGATCACCGACGCGAGCCGGACGCCCGTGGAGAAGTCCTCACGGACGAGTGAGTAGCGCCGGTCGGTGGCGTGGCCGCTCATCCGCGGCAGCAGCGCGCTGATCACCGAGATGCCGACGATCGCGTACGGCAGCTGGAAGAGCTGGTACGCGTATGCGTAGGCGGAGTACCCCGTCGGCGAGTTCGGGTCGTGCTTCGACGCCACGTTCGCCACGATCTGCAGGATCAGGTTGCTCGCCCACTGCGAGACCACGTAGCCGAGCATCCAGCCGGCCATCCGGCCGATTTCCCTGATCTCCGCGCGCCGGAAGTCGAACCGCAGGCGGAAGCTGAACCCGGCGCGCTTCACGATCGGGAACAGCGCGAGCGACTGGATAACGATGCCGAGGGTGGTGCCGATGCCGAGCAGCTGCACGTCGAAGGAGCTGACGTGCTGCGTGCTGATGTCCTTGCCGCCGACGGCGATGAACAGCCCGAGAACGGCGATCACCACGACGTTGTTGATGACCGGCGTCCACATGTTGGGGCCGAAGCTGCCCTTGGTGTTCAGGATCGCGCCGAGCAGGGAGTCCATCCCGTAGAAGAAGATCTGCGGGATGAAGAAGTACGCGAACACCACCATCACGTGGTGCTCAGAACCGCTGATGCCGCCCGAGTAGAGGTCGACGATCGGTGCCGCGAACGCGGTCGCGACCGCGGTGACGATCAGCAGGGTGATCGCGGCGAGCGTGAAGATCCGCTCCGCGTACGCCTCCCCCCGGTCCGGGTCGTTCTTGGCCGCCCGGACCAGCAGCGGCACCACCACGCTGGTGAAGATGCCGCCCAGCATGAGGTAATAGACCGTGTTAGGCAGCGTGTTGGAGTTGTTGTACGCGTTGGCCAGCTGAGCGCCGCCCAGGGCGACCACCTGCACGAGCGTGCGCAGGAAGCCGGTGCCCCGGGACGCGATCGTGCCGAGCGCCATCGCCTTGCTGGACCGTGCCAGGTTCGGCTGGGTGCCGACCGCTCGCTGCGGTCCCGTGGCCAAGACGCCATCCTGCCCGGGCGCGGCCGGCACATCCAGTATCTGGGTGCGGCCGTCCCGTCCCGGTGACCCCGCGTAGGGCCCCCGGTGCCGTGGCCCCTCCGGCCCGCGCCGTGGCGGCACCTCGGGATCCGCGTACGGCTGGAAGGACGGCTGCGGATAGCCGGGCGGCGCGAAGAACGCGGTGGTGTCCGGGTACGCCCCGGCTCGCTGCCGCATCTCCTGCGGGGCGTACCCCTCGCGCGGGGTGAACGTGGGCCGCGGGCGCCCATCACCGGGCTGGCGGCGGCCACTGTTTTCCGGGCGGCCACTGTTTTCCGGGCGGCCACTGTGCCGCCCGCCACGGGGCTGGTCTCCGGCCCGCGGATCAACCGGTCGTCCGGCTCCGGTCCGCCGCCCGCCGCCCCGGGGCGTGCCCGTGCGCGGCGTGAACGTCGGCTTGGCCGGTGCGCCCGGCGGCAGGGGCGGCTGCGCGTACGGATGAGTCGAAGGCGGCGCCTCCTGGCCCCGGGCATGCGAAGGCGCCCCCGCGGGAGCGCCGTGCGAAGACTCGCCATACGGTGGTTCGCCGTATGGCGGCGCGCCCTCCCGTCGATGATGCCCGGCACCAGGACCGGAACCAGGGCCCCCGTGACCGCCGCCGGGCGGCGGGTTGTCGGGCGCGGCGCCGCGCGGCGTGAACGTCGGCCGCGGTGCCCGCGGGTCCCGCGGTTCAGGGGAGGCGGGGGAGCGCCGGGTGCGGCCGTCGTCGTCGGGATAGTCCTCTGGCGGCGGCCCGGGGGGCCGCGTGGGCCTGCTCATCCGGCGCCTCCCGATCCAGCTCTCGTATCATTCAGCCACTGCCGGAGCCACCGCGCAACGGAAGTCAGCACGAGTACCCCGAGCGCGGCGCCGATGAGGATCAGCAGCGCCCGCCCGTACCGCGTCGCCTGGACGCTCAGCGTCTGCGTTGTCCAGGTCAGCGGCGACCCGTTCTTCGTCACCAACTGTAGCTGCATCGAGGTTGTACTGATCGCGGAGGAGGACACCGGCACCCGCACGGTACCTGTCTTCCCCGCGGGCACCATGATAAGCGAGGAGTACTTGCCGGCCTTCCCGACCGTCAGCGGGCTGCCCGGCGGCACCGTCACCGTCACGCCCACCTCGATGGGGGCGTCCATGCCGTTCTGCACCGAGATCGGGGTATCGCCGGAGGCGCCGGCGAGCAGCACCTTCTTGCCGGTGATGATCGTCACCTTCTGCTCAGCGTCCCGCACGAAGCCCGACAGGTAGTTCAGTGCCCGTTCACCGGCTGCCGAGCCGTCCCCCCGCCAGGCCGAGGACTCCGTGGCCGCCAGCGCGGCCCGCAGTGACCGCAGCGCGGCCTTGCCCGGCTGGTACAGCAGGTTCTCGTAACGGGCAAGGCTCGTGCCCGCCGCCTTGACCTGGTTCAGGTAGCCGCTGCTGAGCTCGGCGCCGCTTACCTGGTCGCCGGGTAGCGATAGCCGCGGATCGGCGTGGTCCGTGGTCTCCGCGGACGACGACAGCGAGGACAGCGTCGCCGGACGCAGCCACGGTGCGCTAGCGGTCATCGACAGCAGCGTGCCCGCCTCGGTCGCCGACGGATTCCAGCGCGCCGGCGGGGCGACCACGACGGACCGGCCCGCGACCGACGGCTCCTCGGCCACGATCATGGCGGTCTGAGCGAGGAAGTCCTGCTCGGTGGCGAACTGGCTGCCAGCGGTGGAGCGCACTGTCGCCGAGCGGAGCGTGCTGGTCAGGCCGGAGTCGGTGAGCAGCAATCGCATCTGCGAGCCGATCCCGGTGGTCACCGAGGTGGCTGTGCCGCTCGCACCTGGCAGTTCCGCACTGTTCACCAGCACGGTCTTGACGTCGGTGCTGTTGGCGAGCGCGGTCAGCACGCTCGCGTCGGCGGTGCCGTCGGCCGGCCACGCCGCGGACGGCGCGCCGCCGTCACCGGTGCCCGCCCCGTCCGTCCCGAATGGCCGGTTCAGCACCTTGCGGGCCACCGACTCCCCGATCGTGTAGGCCGACTGGAGGTCGGAGTTCAGTCCCGCGTGCGCGAGCGCGGAGACGTCCACATCGGCGTACGGCGTCACGAACATCGGCTTGCCCGCGGTCCCGCTGCGCAACTGGGTCAGCCAGTTGCCCGCGGCGGCGTTGCGCCGCATGGCCGTTGTCCCGGTGCAGCCGTCGTTGCCGCCCACCTTGTACGGCGCGGTCATCATGTCCGCGTCCGACAGCAGCGCCGGATCCACCGCCCAGGTCAGGTCCGCCGTGTCCTGCCACCGTAGCCCGGCGGAGAGCAGCCTGCCGAGGCGGCCGCCGGGCCGCAGGCCGCGGCTGAGCGCGTTACTCGCCAGCGTGTCGTGGCACGGGCCCTGCTGCGGGTTGTCGACGAGCGGCCAGACCCATGAGACGTCGACCCGGTCGGGGGCGCCGCCGGACGCCCAGTACGGCAGGAACGTCTGGCTGGTCGCGAGCGTGGTGTCGTAGGAGCCGTAGGAGGTGCTGATGGCCGTGGCCCCCAGCGGGTATACGCCGAAGCCGTTCAGCGCGTAGTCGGCCTCGGCGGTCGTGAACGAGGCGGTCCAGCGCACGGTGGTTCCCGTGTGCAGGGTCCGGCTCGACGAATAGACGGTCTCACCCGCGGGCTGGAGGAGGACCGAGGCGAACCCCCCGTTTCCGCCGGCGTAGCTTTCCATCTCCGAGGGGGAAGTGAAGTGCTGGTCTGAGGTGAGCAGCTCCACCTCGAAGTTCGGGATGGGCGAACCGGTATTGTTAGTGATCGTCCCGCTTACCGTGACCGTCGAGTTCGGCTCGGCCCAGTTTTTCGGGCCCACCGAATCTATAGCGAGCGTGAGTGATCGGGAGTCAGCCTGGCCCGTTCGGGAAAATGGCTTGCTGACCTGCGCGGAAGCCGGCAGTGCGAGCCCGGCGGCCAGCGGGGCGGCGACCAGGAGCGCCGCGATCAGGGTACGGACCACTATGCGCACGGTTGGCATGCTATTGCCGTTCGCTGGAAAGGAATGGGCTGGATACCCTCGATGCCCGTGTCAGATTCCATGATTAGTCCCGACCAGCGTACGGCCGCGCAGGGTCTGCTGCGTACTTTCGCGCCAGCCGCGGCGGAGCTCGGCGAGCTATTCGCGCGCGCCGGGCACGAGCTCGCGCTGGTCGGGGGCCCGGTCAGGGATGTGTTCCTCGGCCGCCGTCCGACGGACCTGGATCTGACCACCGACGCGGTCCCGGAAAAAGTCCTCGCGATCACCAGGCGGTGGGCGGACAAGACGTGGACGGTCGGGATCGAGTTCGGCACGGTCGGGCTGCGCAAGGGCAAGACGGTCTTCGAGATCACCACCTACCGCAGCGAGCACTACCAGCGGGGCTCGCGCAAGCCGGACGTCCGCTACGGCACGTCGCTCGTCGACGACCTCAGGCGGCGGGACTTCACGATCAACGCGATGGCGGCCCGGTTGCCGGCGTACGAGCTGGTCGATCCGTTCGGCGGCCTGGCCGCGCTCAAGGACAAGGTGATCCGCACGCCGGGACGGCCGGCTGAGTCCTTCGACGACGATCCGCTGCGCATCCTGCGCGCGGCGCGGTTCGCGGCGCGGCTCGGGTTCACGATCGACGATGACGTGCTGACGGCTATGGCCGAGATGGCCGACCGGATATCGATCGTGTCCGCGGAGCGGATCACCGACGAGCTGACCAAGCTCATGCTCACGCCGGACCCGGCCCGCGGCATCGACCTGCTGGTGGGGACCTCGGTCCTCGAGCGGGTGGTGCCCGAGATCCCGGCGCTGCGGATGGAGGTCGACGAGCACCACCGGCACAAGGACGTCTACCAGCACTCGCTGACCGTGCTGCGCCAGGCGATCGAGCTGGAGGAACGGTACGAGCTCGAAGGCGACCTCGTACTCAGGCTGACCGCGATCCTGCACGATATCGGCAAGCCGCGCACGCGCTCGCTGCTGCCCGGCGGCAAGGTGGCGTTCCACCACCACGACGTCGTCGGCGCCAAGATGGCCCGCAAGCGGCTGTCGGAGCTGCGCTTCTCCAAGGAAGTCGTGACCGACGTGAGCAAGCTTATCGAGCTGCACCTGCGGTTCCACGGGTACGGCGACGGCGAGTGGACGGACTCGGCGGTGCGGCGGTACGTGCGCGACGCCGGCCCGCTGCTCACGCGGCTGCACGCCCTCACCCGGGCCGACTGCACGACGCGGAACGCGCGGAAGGCCGCCCGGCTCGCCGCGTCCTACGACGCCCTGGAGGCGCGCATCGCGGTGCTGCGCGAGCAAGAGGAGCTGGACAAGATCCGGCCGGAGCTCTCCGGTGAGGACATCATGTCCATCCTTGACCTGAAGCCGGGACCGCTGGTGGGGAAGGCGTGGAACTACATGCTCGAGCTCCGGCTGTCCGAGGGCATCATCGGCCGCGAGCGGGCTACCGCCGAGTTGCTGGCATGGGCGGAGCGGGAGGGAATCGCGCCGTCGTCCTCCGAAACGACTTCGTGAGGGCGGCGTAGGCCGCCCCGGCCGCGAGGTAGAGCGCGCCGACGACGATCACCAGCACGTACGTCTTGCCCGTGGCCGGCATGAACGGCGTGGCGATCGCCGGGCCGATCACGTAGGCGACGTTGTACAGCATGTCGTACAGCGAGAAGACCCGGCCCATGTAGGCGTCGTCCACGGTCTCCTGCACGGTCGTGTCGACGCAGATCTTCACGCACTGGGCCGACAAGCCCATCAGAAACCCGACGACCAGGTACGCGTACTGGTTGAAGGCCGGACCGAGCACCACCATCGTGATCCCGCCGATCAGCAGCCACAGCGCGATCCACGCGTTCTTGGTGGTGCGCTTGACGCCTTGCGGGGTGATGACCGCCGCGAGCCCGAAGCCGACCGCCGAGGTGACCACTAGCTCGGTGACATGGCCGAGCGCCTGGTTGCCGTTGCCGCCGTGGAAGAAGTAGTTGCGGTACAGCAGCAGCGCCTCGACGAGCAGCGTGCCGTACAGCGCGCGGTGCACGCCGACCGCGCCGAGGGCGTAGGCCGCCGGGCGGCGCTGGCCGAGATGCTTCAGCCCGCTGTCCAGGCCGCGCGCCACGTCGGCGAGCTCGCTGGCCACGGTGCGGGCGGCCTGCTCCACCGCCAGGGGGCCGAGCAGGTCACGCGCCATCCGCGTGCCGAGCAGCCCCGCGATCACGTAGCAGAAACCGCCGAACCACAGCGTCGCGGCGGATCCGGCCAGTCCGCCGCCGGTGATGAGATGGATGCCGAGACCGACCACGCCTCCGACGAAACTCAAGATTGTCCCGGCGGTCGGCGCGACCGCGTTCGCCATGACGAGCTTGTCCCTGCGCACCACGTGCGGAGTGCCCGCGCTGATCGCGGACAGGAAGAAGCGGTTCACGCCGAGCACGGCGAGCGCGCAGATGTACAGCGGGATGCCGGTCTGCCCGCCCAGCACGACGAACCCGGTCACCGCCACCATCACGGACCGGATCAGCGCCGAGATCACGATGATCTGCCGCCGGGACCAGCGGTCGATGAAGACGCCCGCGAACGGGCCGATCAGTGAATAGGGCAGGTACAGGACGGCGAACGCGTCCACCGCCGCGGCCGGGTCCGGGAACGTCTGCGTGCTGAAGAACGCGTAGGCGGCGAAGCCGGCGTTGAACACGCCGTCCCCGGTCTGCGACACGATGCGGCTGGCGAAGAGCTTGCGGAAGTCCCGTTCCGCGAGTATGACCCGCAGGTCGCCGAGGAAAGACGACTTGCGCGCCTGGCCGGGCGCCCCGCCCGGGTCAGCCGGACCTGGCGAGCCTGGCGCGCTGGCCGCGTCTCCGTCTGCCCCCACGGACACTCGCTCAGCTTAGTGCGCGAGTGCCCGCGGGGCATAAGCAGATGACGCCGGCGTTAGCGCTTCGGCGCTTGCCGTTAGCGCTCGACCTCGCCGGCGATGAACTTCTCGACCAGGTCACGGCAGATGTCGTCGCCGAACTGCTCCGGGGGCGACTTCATGAAGTAGGAGCTGGCCGAGGTGACGGGGCCGCCGATGCCGCGGTCCTTGGCGATCTTCGCGGCGCGGATCGCGTCGATGATGACGCCGGCCGAGTTCGGCGAGTCCCACACCTCGAGCTTGTACTCGAGCGAGAGCGGCACATCGCCGAACGACTTGCCCTCGAGCCGCACGAACGCGAGCTTGCGGTCGTCGAGCCACGGCACGTGGTCCGACGGGCCGATGTGGACGTCAGCCTTCGCCATCTCGTGCGGAATCTGGGAGGTGACCGACTGCGTCTTGGAGATCTTCTTGGACTGGAGCCGGGTGCGCTCCAGCATGTTCATGAAGTCCATGTTGCCGCCGACGTTCAGCTGGTACGTACGCAGCAGCTCGACGCCGCGGTCCTCGAACAGCTTGGCCAGCACGCGGTGGGTGATCGTGGCGCCGACCTGCGACTTGATGTCGTCGCCGACGATCGGCACGCCGGCCTCGGTGAACTTCGCCGCCCACACGGGGTCGGAGGCGATGAACACGGGCAGGGCGTTCACGAACGCGACCCTGGCGTCGATCGCGCACTGGGCGTAGAAGCGGTCCGCCTCTTCCGAGCCCACCGGCAGGTAGGAGACCAGGACGTCGGCCCGCGCCTCACGGAGGGCGGCGACGACGTCGACGGCCGGGTCGTCCGACTCGGTGATGATGTCGCGGTAGTACTCGCCGAGCCCGTCGAACGTGGGGCCGCGCTGGACGATGACGCCGGTCGGCTCCACGTCGGCGAACTTGATCGTGTTGTTCTCGCTGGCGAAGACCGCCTCGGCGAGGTCGGTGCCAACCTTCTTGGCGTCCACATCGAAGGCCGCGACGATCTCCACGTCGGACACGTGGTAGCCGCCGAACCGCACGTGCATAAGACCCGGCACACGCGTCGCGTCGTCGGCGTCCTTGTAGTACTCGAGGCCCTGGACGAGCGAACTCGCGCAGTTGCCTACCCCCACGATGGCGACGCGCACTTTCTTGGACGGCACAGTGTTGGGAGGCACAGCACCCATCAGGATGACTCCTTCTCGCTTTCGCGATCTGTCTGGTTCTCTACGTGCGGCCCTGTCTGGGACTGACGTTCCGAGGCGATCAGCTCGTTGAGCCAGCGCACCTCGCGCTCCACCGACTCGAGCCCGTGCCGCTGAAGTTCGAGCGTGTAGCTGTCCACGCGCTCCGCGGTGCGCGCGAGCGCCGCGCGTACCCCTTCCATGCGATCTTCCAGCCGGCTGCGCCGCCCCTCGAGGATCCGCAGCCGGATGTCGGCTCGTGTCTGGCCGAAGAACGCGAAGTGCACGCCGAACTCGTCGTCCTCCCACTCACCGGGACCGGACGCGGCCAGCAGGTCCTGCAGCCGTTCCTTGCCCTCGGCGGTGAGCCGGTAGACGATCTTCGACCTGCCCGTGGTCTTGCGCGGACGGGCAGGGGTGTCGTCTTCCTTGGCGATCAGACCCTCGGCGTACATCTTGTTCAGGCAGGGGTAGAGGGTCCCGTACGACAGCGCGCGGAATGTGCCAAGCAGCATGTTCAGCTGTTTGCTGAGCTCGTAACCGTGCATGGGCGTTCGGTGCAGCAGCCCCAGCACGGCGAACTCGAGTACGCCACTCCGGTTGCGGCCCACGGCATCCCCCCAGTGGGTAGGGTTCGTGTGTATCTGCTCGATATCTCTCGCTGATATCTCCGCTCGATATCTCGGTTCGATATATCGAGCACCATCATCACAGCATATGCGGTGGCTCTCGGTCAAGCGGGCCCCGGCCATCCGACGGCTATCCCGGCAGGTTCGACCTGGCAGCGGCAAAGCGACGTACTCTGAAGAACATGGCCACTCGGCGATCGGTAGTGGATTACGCGCTTGTCCGGCGGGCGACACTCGCGTCGGTCCGGTCCGGCAACACGACCGTCGCGGACGTCTGCGACGCCCACCCCTACCTGCTGCGCGCCGCGAAGTTTCACGGGGAGGCGACCGATGTCCGCTGCCCGATCTGCGGCAAGAACAACCTCACTCACGTCACCTATGTGTACGGAGACGAACTCGGACAGTACGCGGGACGGGTGAAGCAGAGTCCCGAACTGGACGAAATGGCCATGGAATACGGCGAATTCAGGGTGTATGTGGTCGAGGTCTGCCAAAGTTGTGGCTGGAACCACCTTGCCACGTCCTACGTTCTCGGCACTGGTGAGCCTCCCGCCCGCCGTGGCCGTCGTGCGCGGAGCAGCCAGTAGCGGAGCGGCCAGTATGGTCCCGCCGGCCGGCGGCCCCGAGGTGGCGCCGTAACGATCGCGACGTGGCGAGCGTTCTGATTACGTCACGAGGAGGCATGCGCCGAATAACTTCGGTCGGCCCTGCGCAAGCATGTAACGTGTGGGGACGGTGGGACGAGGTGTCCAGTCTGTCCCGTTACGTGGGTGCCTGACCGATCCTGATGGGTCTTACCAAGGGAACGGACCGTACCCGGTCCGTGCATAGCCACAGCGAGGACGTGTGAGTAGCAACGACTTGAACGGGCCGTACCGGCCCGCTGGGGCGCGGGGAGCTGACGACAATTCTGGCGGCGCGCGCGGCGCGAGCCGGAACGGCGATGACAACCGCGGTGGCTACGCACCACCCGAGGGCTGGGGCGACGACGGCTTCTGGCGCGACTCGTCCGTTGACGCGAACTACGAGACCGGCGCGCTGCAGTCTCTCGACCAGCGCGGCCGCGGCGCGGCCGGGAGCGGGCGCGGGGCCGCCGGCGAACGTCCGGCTGGCCGCGGCGGCAGGCACAGCCAGCGCGGTCCCGGTGCCGGCGGATACGGCCAGGGGTACGGCCGCGGTCCCGGCAACGACGCGGCCGCGTTCCACGGCGGGCCGGGCGAAGGCACCGCTTACGGTGACGAGCCCACGCGCTTTCAGCAGGCGCCCGCCGGGTACCGCGAGGCGGTCCGCCGCTTCACCGGGCCGATTACCGGGCCGATCACCGACGGGTGGCGGCGCGTCGGCGACCGGATGGGCGGCCGCGGGCCCGGCGGCCCGGAGGGCCCCGATGGGCCTGGCGGCCCGGGCAGCGGTCCGGGCGGTCCCCGCGGCCCGCGGCCGGGAATCGGACCGAACGGAAAGCGGATCAAGCGCAAGGGCGACTGGTGGCGGCGCTGGACGTGGAAGAAGGCGCTCGGCCTCACGGGCGCCTCGATCGGCGTGTTCGTCGTGATCGCCGTGGGTGTCGTCTACTACCTGTACAGCTCGACGTCGATTCCCACCACGGAGCTGGCGGCGGACTTCGTGCAGAACTCCACGGTGTACTTCAGCGACGGCTCGACCGTGGTCGGATCGTTCGGCGCGGAGCACCGGCAGATCCTGACCTTCAACCAGATTCCGAAGGTCATGCAGGACGCGGTGCTCGCTGCCGAGGAACGGAGTTACTGGACGGACGGGGCGATCTCGCCGACCGGCATCCTGCGGGCGGCGTATGACGACGCCACGAGCAGCGGCGGCAGTCTCTCCGGCGGGTCGACGATCACGCAGGAGTTCGTCCGGCAGTACTACCAGGACATCGGCACTCAGCAGACGGCCAGCCGGAAGATCAAGGAGATCTTCGTGGCGGAGAAGCTGTCCAAGTCCGAGTCCAAGCAGTGGGTCCTCACGAACTACCTGAACACCATCTACCTCGGTGACCACGCCTACGGCGTCGCCGCCGCCGCGCAGACGTATTTCGGCGAGCCGATCTCGAAGCTCACCGTCGCCCAGGCGGCCGTCATCGCGGCGATCATCCAGCAGCCGTCGAACTACCCGCTGCCGCAGTACCGGTCGGACCTGATCGCCCGCTGGCACTACGTGCTGACCGGCATGGTGAAGATGGGCGACATCTCGGCCCAGAAGGCCGCGACGATGAAGTTCCCGGCGGTGAACACCAACCCGTCGGCGCAGTACGCGGGCAGCCAGCCGTGGGACGCCTACATCATGGCGGAGGTCGACAGCGAGCTCACCCAGGTCGACAAGGTCAGCCAGGACAAACTCGACACCGGTGGCCTGAAGATCGTCCTGACGGTCAGCCCGCGGCACGAGCAGGAGCTCTACAAGTCGGTCAACGACATCAAGTCCGAGATCAGGAACGAGGGCTACCAGCTACCGGACTACGCGCTGATCGGCGCCCAGGAGGAAAACCCGGCGAACGGCGACATCGAAGCCATTTACGGCGGCCCCGGGGAAAAGATGTCGCACAAGCAGTGCGTGGCCGTCGACTGCGACGAGAACACCACGATCAACACCATTGAGCAGGTCGGGTCGTCGTTCAAGCCCTACGTGCTCTCGGCCGCCGTCCAAGAGGGCATGAACGTCAAGACCAGCGTGCTGAACGCGAACGCGCGCCTGTGGGTGCCGCCTGCCACCCCGCAGTACGCGATGACGCTTTCCGCGACCTCCGCTTCCCAGGCCGTGCCGAGCGCGTACCCGGTGCACAACGACTCGTACGAGCAAATAGGCCCGACCAGCGTGCAGAACGCGCTCGCGCAGTCATCCAACACCGCGTTCACGGACCTCGCGCACCGCGTGCAGCTCGGGCCGATCCGTCAGATGGCGGCGTCAGAGGGCGGCGCCGACCTCAAGCAGTCCGGGCTGAACGGGGACGAAGGCGTCGGCATGGCGCTCGGCATCGACTCGCTGACCGTCAACAACCAGGCATCGATGATGGCCACGATCGCCGACAACGGTGTTTACCACGCGGCCCACATGGTCACGAGCATCACGCAGCCTGGCGGCGCCCTGACTCATCCCCAGGTGGAGAGCCACCAGTCACTCACCCAGGCGCAGGATTCGCAGGTGCAGTACGCGCTGCTCGACACGGTCATCAACGGCACCGCGACGGCCGCGCGCATGATCGACGGCCGGCCGACGATCGGCAAGACCGGCACGACGACCGGTTCCAAGTCGGCGTTCTTCATCGGCGCGATCCCGCAGGACGTACTCGCGGTGGGAATCTTCACACAGCTTCAGGGCAACAGCAATCCTCAGACGCTAGAGGCACTCGGCGGCGGCGGTTTCGGTGGTACCTGGCCGGCCGCTATCTGGCACGAGTTCGCCGACGACACGTGGGGCAACCTTCCGGTCCAGAACTTCCTGAACCCGCAGTTCAGCGGCCAGGCGTGGATCCAGGTGCCCAAGGCGCCCAAGAAGAAGAAGAAGCACACGCCCAAGCCGACCAGCACGCCGACGCCGCCCGGGCACAACCACTTCCCGACGGGCGGACCGACGCTCCCGACCGCGCCCAGCACGCCCACGGCGCCGACCACGCCGACCTCGTCGCCGACGTTCCCGTTCGGTGGCGGCGGACCGACGTCGACGGCATCGCCCACGTCAACGGCCAGCCCGGGCAACGGCGGCGGTGGCGGTGGCAACGGCGGTGGCGGTGGCCACGGCGGACCCGGCGGTGGCGGCGGCGCCGCGCAGACGGTGAGCGCCGAGCAGGCGGGCCTGGGGTTCGGGGGCACGCTGATGGTGCTGCCCGGCTCGCTACTGTTGGTTCGAGCCTCGCGGCGCCGCAAACGCAAATCCTCGAAGTAACCCCGGCTGGCTCCGCGAGCAGCAGGGCATGAGGTACCGGGCACTCGTCATGGGCAGCGCCGCGTCAGTGATCGCGGCGCTGCTCGGCTATGCCGACAAGTTGCCGTGCAGCTCCGGCGGTGCGTGGAACAGCTTCACCGGCCAGTTCCGCGACGCTTGCTATACGGATATCTACCCGCTGTACTACACCGAGCGGCTGTCCGCCGGGAAGGTCCCGTACTACGGCCATCCGGTCGAGTACCCGGTCCTGATCGGCGGGATGATGCAAGCCGGGGCGTGGCTTGTGCATACGGTCACCGACCCGTTCACGCGGGGCAAGGACTTCTACCTGGTCACTGTCGTGATGCTCGCGATCTGCCTACTGGCGGGCGTGCTGGCGACCGCGTACACCGCCGGCCCCCGGCGGCCCGCGGAAGAGCGGCGGCGCGGCCACGGCCGGCGCGACTGGCGGAACTGGCTGGCCCTGGACGCGAGCACGAAGGCGGCGCTCATGGTGGCCTTGGCGCCGGGCCTGATCCTGGCCGCCTTCGTCAACTGGGACCTGCTGGCGATGGCGCTGACCGCCTGCGGGCTGGCGGCCTGGGCGGCGCGACATCCCGCGGTGGCCGGCGTGCTGCTTGGCCTGGGGGTGGCGGCCAAGTTCTATCCGCTGCTGATGTTCGGCGCGCTGCTGCTCCTGTCCCTGCGGGCGGGGAAGATGCGCGAGTTCGGCGTGGCGTTCGGCGCGGGCCTGGCCGCCTGGCTGGCGGTGAACCTGCCGGTGGCCCTGGGCGCGACCGCGGGCTGGGGCAGGTTCTACGCGTTCAGCCGGTCGCGCGGCGCGGACTGGGGCTCGATCTGGCACATGTTCGAGAACTACCGGGTGCCCGCGCTGGGCAATGCTTCGCTCGGCCAGCTCAACATGGTGTCCTCGGTATGCTTCGCGGCCGCGTGCGTGGCGATCGCCGCCCTGGCGCTGATGGCCCCGCGCCGCCCGCGACTGCCGCAGGTGTGCTTCCTGCTGCTCGCCGCCTTCCTGATGCTGAACAAGGTGTGGTCCCCGCAGTACGTCATCTGGCTCGTCCCGCTCGCGGTGCTGGCCCGGCCCCGGCCCGGGCCTTATCTCTTGTGGCAGCTGGCCGAGGTGGCGTACTTCTTCGGGATCTGGGGCTACTTCCTGTACCTGTACCGGACCCCGGGCGAGGCCGGCTACCAGGGGTTCAGTCCGGGCTGGTACTTCGCCGTGCTCATTGCCAGGTTCGTCACGGTTGGCTTGTACGCGGGTCTCGTGGTGCGCGACGTGCTCGCACCCGGCCGCGACGTGGTCCGGGCGGCCGGCGTCGACGACCCCGCCGGCGGCGTCCTCGACGGCGCCGCGGACCGCATCGTGATCACACGGCGTGTCACCGCGCGGGGAACCGCCGAAGAAGCGGCGAGCTTACGGGGGCCGGAACACAACGCCCCGCTGCTTCATTACGGCCCCATGATCGCGTAGGGGTTGGGATCAAGCTGTGGCCGCGAGTTCGTCCCGCAGCCAGGCGATGTCGGCGGCGAGGCCCGCCGCGGGTGTTTCGCACACGACGGGGGCGCCCGCCGCGCGGACCACGCCGAGCAGGACAGCCTTGTCGATTGTCCCCGTCTCGAAGTTCGCGTGCCGGTCCGCGCCCGAGCCGAAGTCGTCCCGCGAGTTGTTGCAGTGCACCAGGTCGATCCGGCCGGTGATCGCCTTCACCCGGTCCACGGCGTCGGCCAGGTCGATGCCCGCGGAATTCGCGTGGCACGTGTCCAGGCAGAACCCGATATCGGCGCTGTTCGCGGCCGCGTCGGCGACCGCGTCCCACAGGCGCGCGATCGCGTCGAGGCCGCGGGCCATCGCCCCGTTGCCGCCGGCGGTGTTCTCGATGAGCAGCGGTAGCGGCCGTTCGATGCGCTCGACCGCCTTGACCCAGTTCTCCACGCCGGTGGCCGGATCGACGTCCCCGGTCACGTGCCCGCCGTGCACGATCAGTCCTTTGGCGCCGATGGACGCGGCCGCCTTGAGCTGCTGGCCGAGGAGCTTGCGGCTGGGGATGCGGATCCGGTTGTTCGACGTCGCCACGTTGATCACGTACGGAGCGTGGATATAGACGTCCACGCCGGCCTGGGCGTAGGCGTCCCTGAGCGCGGCCGGGTCCCCGCCGGGGATCACCGGTCCCTTCCAGCCCTGCGGGTCGCCGAGGAAGAACTGCGCGGTGCGCGCGTCGCACGCGACCGCCTCGTCCAGGGGGTTCTCAGCATGGAAATGCCCACCGATACGCACCATGGACGTGAGCCTAGTCCCACGGCCGGTGAGTCAGATCATCGCGCCGCGGCGCGGTCAGGCGAAGGCGCCGTGGGCGAGGCCGAGCGCCAGGCCGACGAACCCGGCGATGATGCCCGTGACGATAAGCACCCGTTCCCCGCGGGTGGCCGAGATCATCTGCACGTACAGGCCGAAAAGCAGCGCAATCAGGCCTGTGACGCCAGCCGGGATCGCCAGTCCCAGGCCCGGGTTGGCAACGTTGCGGATGATGATGCCGAGCACAAACGAGGCGAGGCCCATGAGCAGCACGAAGACGCTGAGCGCATTGAGCATCGTGTGCCGCTGGCCGTCCGAATTAAGCGTTATGCGAGAGTTGTGCCGACTGCCAGTACCGATCGTGCCTGCCACAACTGCCTCCAGGAGCTACGCCGCCAACCGGATTCCTCATCCTTCCTTCCCGTTCCGGCGGCGAAAAAC
This sequence comes from Trebonia sp., assembly GCA_035552855.1. Lineage (GTDB taxonomy): Bacteria > Actinomycetota > Actinomycetes > Streptosporangiales > Streptosporangiaceae > Trebonia. The sequence goes on from DASZKN010000016.1 coordinate 17,497, forward strand.
CGCCGGCGCCGCGGAAACGGTCCAGACTGTCGGTGGGCGGCGGTAGAGTTAGTGGCTGCGGATAGCCATCCGCACCCTCCTGTCACGGAAAGACCGTGACCGCGTCAGTCCAGAGGAGGCATGGGACGCGCATGCGCCACTACGAAATCATGATCATCCTCGACTCGAACCTCGAGGAGCGCACGGTCCAGCCGTCGCTCGAGGGGTTCCTCAAGGTCGTGACCGACAACGGCGGCAAGATCGGCAAGCTCGACATCTGGGGCAAGCGCCGGCTCTCTTACCCGATCGACAAGAAGCCGGAAGGCATCTACGCCGTCGCGGACCTCACCGCGGAGCCGGCGACCGTCCAGGAACTCGACCGCCAGCTCAACCTCAACGAGGGCGTGCTGCGGACGAAGGTCCTGCGCCCCGAGCACCGCTGACGTCCCTCAGCACCACCGTCTTACCCGACCAGATCTCGTTAGCGACCGGGAGTAGCCAATGGCGGCAGGCGACACGCAGATCACGATAATCGGCAACCTCGTCGCCGATCCCGAGCTCCGGTTCACGCCCTCCGGGCAGCCGGTGGCCCAGTTCCGGGTCGCCTCCACGCCGCGGATCAACGTGAACGGCGAGTGGAAGGACGGCGACGCCCTGTTCATGACTTGCAACGTGTGGCGGCAGGCGGCGGAGAACGTCGCCGAGAGCCTCCAGCGCGGCATGCGGGTCATCCTCTCCGGCCGGCTCAAGCAGCGCAGCTACGAGACCAAGGAAGGCGAGAAGCGCACCGTCTACGAGGTCGAGGTCGACGACATCGGCCCGTCTCTGCGGAACGCTTCGGCCAAGGTCAACCGCGTCCAGCGCAGCGGCCAGGGCGGCTACAACCAGGGCGGCCAAGGGGGCCAAAGCGGTCAGGGCGGCTACGGCAACCAGGGGGGCAACCAGGGTGCCGGCGGCCAGGGCGGCGGCTACAACCAGGGGAGCAACGGCGGCGGGCAGAGCTCGTCCGGCGGTGACCCCTGGGCGTCCGACTCCGGCGGCGGCTACTCCGACGAACCCCCCTTCTAAAGCCCGAACGGTCCCTGGCGCCTCGCTGGTGCCACCCCGTCCGGCACTGTTTAAATAACCGAACCGACCATCCCCGCGCGCAAGCGGGGCTCTGTAAGGAGCACCATGATGGCGAAGCCACCGCTACGCAAGCCTAAGAAGAAGGTCTGCGCGTTCTGCCAGGACAAGATCAGCTACGTGGACTACAAGGACACGGGGCTGCTCCGCAAGTACATTTCCGACCGCGGCAAGATACGCGCCCGCCGGGTCACCGGGAACTGCACCCGGCACCAGCGGGACGTCGCGACCGCGATCAAGAACTCCCGCGAGATGGCGCTGCTCCCCTACACCAGCACGGCTCGCTGAGGCTAGCTAGCTAAGGAAAGGGAGAACTGACATGGCTCGCATGCAAATGAAGCTGATCCTCACCCAGGAAGTCACCGGCCTCGGCGCTCCTGGCGACGTGGTGGACGTCGCCCCGGGTTACGGCCGCAACTACCTGATCCCCCGCGGGTTCGCGATGCGGTGGACGCGCGGTGCGGAAAAGCAGGTCGAGCAGATCAAGCGCGCCCGCGCGGTCCGCGAGATCCGCACGCTGGAGGAGGCCCAGGCCGCCGCTGGCCGGCTGGAGAAGCTGACCGTCCGGCTCAAGCGCCGGGCCGGGACGAACGGCCGGCTGTTCGGCTCGGTCGGCTCGTCCGACATCGCCGAGGCCGTGCAGGCGGCTGGCGGCCCCGATGTCGACCGGCGGAAGATCGTGGTCGTCGACCCGATCAAGACCGCTGGCTCGCATCGGGTCCAGATCCGGCTGCACCCCGAGGTGACCGCCTCCGTCAAGATCGACGTGCAGGCCGCTGATCCACAGCCGCTAGCCCGGTTATCCACAGCCTTCCCCACAGGGCGATTCCGGCCGCTGCGGGAGGGTTGTTGCTGACGCGCTAGGCCGACGGCAGACCGCTTTACCGCGGTGTGCCGTCGGCTTGCGACGTGTACCGCCGCTGCCGCCTGGCGAGTTCGGGGTCTAGTTCCCCGACCATGAGCCAGATGCCGGCGATCCGCGCGGTGAGCTCCGCCTCGGGCGCTGACCCTTGCGCGTCGTTCGCAAGCTGGTCAATCGCGTCCGCGATCCGCTCGATCGCATCCCCCCTGATCGAACACACACGCGGATGATAGCCGGCCCCGCGGAGCGGGCGCAGGCGCTCGGCGGGTTACGGGCCACGGGCGAGGACGGTGACGGTGATGAGGCGCCACGGTCCGTTCAGGTGAGGGAACGTACGTTGCCCGGCGGGACCTGCACATCTTTTCCACAGGCATGCGATTGCGGCGTGTGGAAACTCGTTGTGGATAACATCGCCGGATGATTCTCAGATTTTTCCTGTGCACACCCCGTGGACAGAGTTTTCCGAGGTAGAAGGCGATGGGCCCGGAGGCGGGAAGCTGTCCTCCACACCCGGTTCCCCAGGGCGCACACAGGTTAGCCGAGGGGTTGCCAACAGGTTATCCACAGGCTCGTGTTGGCGGACGGCGTGGCGCACCGCCAGAATGTCAGAGCCCTCCGGTATGACGGTGTTAGCGCGGGGGCGATCCCGTTCCGTCTGGGGGAGGTGGCGTCTGGTGAGTGTGGCGGAGGTCGCGCAGCGGGGCGAAGAGTTTGAGCGAATGCCGCCGCATGACGTCGCCGCGGAGCAGTGCGTGCTGGGCGGCATGCTGCTCTCGAAGGACGCGATCTCCGACGTCATCGAGGTCATCCGGCCGGCCGACCACTACCGGCCCGCGCACCAGATCATCCACGAGGCCGTCCTCGACCTGTACGCGCGCGGCGAGCCGGCCGACCCGATCACGGTCTCCAACGAGCTGACCAGGCGGGGCGAGCTGACCCGGATCGGCGGGGCGCCGTACCTGCACACGCTGATCGCGTCCGTGCCGACCGCGGCCAACGCCGGGTACTACGCCCGGATCGTGCGGGAGCGCGCCATCCTGCGGCGGCTCGTCGAGGCGGGCACGCGGATCGTGCAGCTTGGCTACACGGGCGACGGCGACGCCGACGAGATGGTGGACAAGGCGCAGGCCGAGGTATACGCGGTCACCGACCGCCGGATCGCCGAAGACTACCACTCGCTGTCGGAGATCATGCCCGGCGCCCTCGAGGAAATCGAGGCGATCGGCGCGCACGGCGGCGGCATCAGCGGCGTGCCGACGGGGTTCGCCGACCTGGACGGGCTGACCAACGGCTTGCACCCCGGCCAGATGGTGGTCGTCGCGGCCCGCCCGGCCGTCGGGAAGTCGGCGCTGGCGCTGGACTTCGCGCGGTCGGCGACGATCAGGCACGGGCTGCCGACGGTGGTGTTCAGCCTGGAGATGGGCCGGAACGAGATCACTATGCGGCTGCTGTCGGCCGAGGCCAGGGTGCCGATGAACATCATGCGCACCGGGCAGATGAGCGACGACGACTGGACCCGGCTGGCGCGGCGGATGAGCGAGGTGGCGGACGCGCCGCTGTTCATCGACGACTCGCCGAACATGTCGCTGATGGAGATCAGGGCCAAGTGCCGCCGGCTGAAGCAGCGCCACGACCTGAAGCTGGT
>DASZKN010000017.1:0-3391 GCA_035552855.1 Trebonia sp.
GGCCGCCGCCGGTCCCGGCGCCGCTGCCGCTGCTAGTGCCGGCGATCTCGATGCCGAGGAAGGCCGTCGTGCCGATGTGCACGGTCGAGGAGGCCTTGCCCGCCTCGATCTGGCTGGCGATCGAGACCGCCGTGTTGATCGGGATCGAGTAGCTCTGCGTCGTGCTCCCGGTGCTCGAGCTCGACGATCCGCTGCCGCCGGATGAGCCGGAGCCCGAACCGAAGCCGCCGAAGCCGCTGCTGCCCGAGCCGCCGAACCCGCCGGAGCCGCCGGTGCCGTTACCGGAGCCGCCGCCGAAGGAGTAGCCCGAGGACGCGGCGGTGTCCATGCCGACCACCTCGCCGTACTCGTTGACGAGCGGGCCGCCCGAGTCGCCCGCCTGGATGTTGGCGTTGGACTCGATCAGGCCGGTGAGCTGCTCGGAGGTGCCCGAGCTCGCGTCGGACGCGGTGATCGACTGGTTGAGCGCGGTGACGTCGCCAGGCGCGACGGACGGCGTGCCGTTGGCGCCGCCGGCGTTGCCGAGCCCCACGACATGGTTGCCCACGCCGACCGTGCCGGAGTTGCCGAGCGTCGCGGTCTTGAGGCCGGAGGCGCCGGTGAGCTGGAGCACGGCGACGTCCTGGCTGTCGTCGTAGCCGACGACGGAGGCCTTGTAGGTCTTGCCGTTGCCGATGTCGATCACCTTGACCGACGTCGCGCCGTTGATCACGTGGTTGTTAGTGAGGATCTCGCCGTTCGGCGTCAGCACGATGCCGGTACCCTCGGCCTCCGCGTTCTGGTAGCCGAGCGTGGAGATCACGTCGACCAGGCCCGGGTCCACCTTGGACGCGATCTGCGACGTGGAGAGAACGGTCTTGGACGCCGCCGTCGCGCTGGCGGACGAGCTGCCGTTCGACAGGGCGACCCCGGCGCCCGCGCCGGCGGCGAGGGCGATGACGGCGGTCACGGTCAGTCCGAGCGCCTGCCGGCCGCGGTGCTTGCGCGGCGGCTCAGGAATGGAATACTGCTCGTACGGGTACTGTGAAAATGGCTCGCTCATTTGTCCTGCCACCTGAGTTCTGCTCGCCGGTTCTCGCTTTCGACATAGTTAGAATCGGCCGCGAACCTTGAGGGCACCCGAAGAGACCGTTAGCTATACCTCCCTGTTACCTGAAGATTCCCTGAAGACGCTCAGCTTCACCTCTTGGCGGCCTCTCCTGGCACGCCGGGGCCGGGCCGAAGCACCACTAGTCTCACCAGCCCGGTCAGTCGGGAAGCGTGCGGATATCGCCGCAAACTACCCGTGATCATGGTGACCCGCCGCCTAACGATGGCGGACAGGGGACGCTGGGGAGCCGGCCGGGCGCGTTAGGGATAAAGTCGGCGGCATGGAAGTCTCGGTCGCGGTCCTGTCCGACATTCACGGCGTGCTGCCCGCGCTCGCGGCCGTGCTCGCGGAGCCGGCGGTCCAGGCCGCCAGCCGCATCGTGCTCACGGGCGACATCGCCGCGGGGCCGCAGCCGGATGAGGTCCTCGACCGCCTCCTTGACCTCGGCGACCGGGTGACCTGGGTGCGGGGCAACGCCGACCGGGAACTGACCGAGCTGGCGCGCGGCGAGACCGACGACGTCGGCGACGAGATCTCGAACTGGGCCGCCACGCGGCTCACCGCCGGCCACGTGGACCTGCTGAGCGCGCTGCCGCTGACCGAGACGATGGCGGTCGACGGGTTCGGGCAGGTGCTGTTCTGCCACGCGACACCGCGGAACGACACCGAGGTCGTGGTCGTCGACTCCCGCCTCGAGCGCTGGGCCGAGGTCTTCGACGGGCTGGCGGAAGACGTCACCACCGTCGTCTGCGGGCACACGCACATGCCGTTCGCGCGGCTCGCGAACCGGCGCCAGGTCGTGAACCCGGGCAGCGTCGGGATGCCGTACGGGCGGCCAGGCGCGCACTGGGCGCTGCTGTCCGGCGGCGGGGTCGAACTGCGCCGCACGCCGTACGACGCGGACGCCGTGTGCGCGGAAGTCATCGCGTCGTCCGCCTACCCGGGCATCGGCGACTGGGCCGGCGAGTACCTGCGCGGCCGGATCAGCGACGCCGACGCGCTCGCGGTGATGGCGCCGCGCGACGGCCGGTGACTAGCCTGCCTCCCGCTCGGCCGCTAGTATCGCGGCTTCCTCAGACCGCGGCGCTGTGGTCCGGCGGCACCCGCTCGCCCGCCCGGACGGGGCCGGGCGGCGTGCCGTCGCCGAACGGCCGCCCGCCGAGCGCCTCGCGCCCGTGCGGGGTCAGCCAGCCGGACGGGTCGGGGCCGAGCGGGACGATCTGCGCGGGGTTGATGTTCGTGTGCACCCGGTAGTAGTGCTGCTTCGTCTGGACGAAGTCGATCGTGTCCCCGAAGCCCGGCGTCTGCCACAGGTCGCGGGCGTACGCCCACAGCACCGGCAGCTCGCTCAGCTTGCTCCGGTTGCACTTGAAGTGCCCGTGGTAGACCGCGTCGAAGCGCGCCAGCGTCGGCCACAGCCGGACGTCGGCCTCGGTGATCGTGTCGCCGACCAGGTAGCGCCGGTCCGACAGCCGGTCCGACAGCCAGTCGAGCTGCTCGAACAGCTTGCGGTAAGCCTGGTCGTACGCCTGCTGCGAAGAGGCGAACCCGCACTTGTACACGCCGTTGTTCACGTCCTCGTAGACGCGCGCGCTGACCTCCTCGATCTCGTCACGGAGCTTTTCCGGGTACAGGTCGGGCGCGCCGGGCCGGTGGTACGCCGTCCACTCGTGCTCCATGTCATAGGTGATGTGGCCGAAGTGCGACGTCACCACCGCGCCGGACGCGATATCCACGATCGCGGGCACCGTCACGCCCTTGTCGTAACCGGGCATGGCCTTCTCGTACGCCTCACGCAGGTAGTGGATGCCGAGCACCGGGTCGACCTCGCCCGGGTCCAGGTCGAACGTCCAGGACCGCCAGTCGTGCTCGGGACCGCAGATCCCCATCGACAGGACGGGCCCGCCGCCGGAGCCGCCACCGGGGCCGCGGTCGCCGTCGCCGTCCCCCGAGCCGGAGTCGCGGTCGAGCCCGAGCAGCCGCCGGACGATGATCGTCCGGTTCGCCCACGGGCAGCCGCGCGCGACCACGAGCCGGTAGCGGCCGGGCTCGGCCGGCCAGCCATCCCGTCCGTCAGCCGTGATGCGCCCGTCGATGTAGGTGGTGTCGCGTACGAACTCTCCGCTCTTGCTCATGCCTACGAAACTAGGCTCTGCCGTGACCGATGTCATCTTGAGGAGGCCGCGGGGCCTCCCCGACCGGGCACGCTCGGCCGGAGCATGCTGATCTAGGCGAGCCCGAGGAGCCGTTCGGCGTTCTCGCCGGCGATCTTGGCCTTGTCGGCCGGGCTGACGGGCAAGG
>DASZKN010000018.1:0-3020 GCA_035552855.1 Trebonia sp.
CGACCAGCAGAAGTCGCCGTACACGTCGTCGCCGAACGCCGCCGACAGTGACGTCCGGACGCCGAGGCGGCTCGCGGCGATCGCCAGGTTCGCGATGCCGCCAGGGCACGAGCCCATGCCGCTCGCGAAGATCTCGGTGCCCCGCAGCGGCAGCGAGGTCAGACCGGTGAAGACCACGTCAAGAAAGACGGTGCCGTGCATGAACAGGTCGACGGGGTGGTCGTCCATCCCCCCTCCTAGGGTTCTCGGCGGTGGCGGCCGGTAATGTCCACCTGGTGCGAGTCGTTATTCTCGGCGGCGGCGGCTTCCGGGTGCCGCTCATCGGCCGGCAGGTCGCGGCGAGCGGCCTCCCCGTCCGCGAGGTCGTGCTGCATGACACCGACGCCGCGCGGCTGGCCGTGATCGCCGCCGTGCTGGCGGGCGACGTCCCCGGGCTGCCGGTGACCGCCACGACCGACCTGGATGCCGCGCTGCGCGGTGCTGACTTCATATTCTCCGCCCTCCGCGTGGGTGGTCTCGACGGGCGGGTCAGCGACGAGCGCACCGCGCTCGGCCTCGGCCTGCTCGGCCAGGAGACGGTCGGGGCCGGCGGCCTGACCAGCGCGGCGCGCACCGCGCCGGTCGCGGACGACCTCGCGCGGCGGATCGCCGCGGTGGCGCCCGGCGCGTGGGTGATCTCGATGACCAACCCGGCGGGGATCGTCACCGAGGTCATGTCGGCGGTGCTCGGGCCGCGCGTGATCGGGGTGTGCGACTCCCCCGTCGGGCTGATCCGGCGTGCCTGCGCCGCGGCGGGCGTCGACCCGGGCCCGTCCCTCGGCGCCGTGACCGACCGCGTCGACGCCGACTACCTGGGCATCAACCACCTCGGCTGGCTGCGCGGCCTGACCGTCGACGGCACCGACCGGCTGCCGGCGCTGCTCGCCGACCCGGCGCGGCTGGCCGCGACCGAGGAAGGACGGTTGTTCGGGCCGGACGTGCCGCGGGCGCTGCGGGCGCTGCCGAATGAGTACCTGTACTGGTACTACGCGAACGCCGAGGCGCTGCGCGACGTGCTCGCCGCCGGGCGGACGCGCGGGGAGCACGTCAGGGACCGGCAGCGGACGTTCTACACGGCCGCCGCGGACGCGATCGCGTCCGGCGCCGCCCCGGAAGCCGCGCTGGAAGCCGGCCCGGCGGCCGCCGCCCGCCTGTGGCGGGACGCGAACGACGAACGGAACCGGAGCTACTTCGCCGAGCTGCGGACCGGGGAGCGGGCCGGCGAGCGGGACGAGGCGGACGTGGCGGCCGGCGGGTATGAGTCGGTCGCGATCGCGCTGGCGGCCGCGCTGGCCGGCGGGCCCCCGGCCCGGCTGATCCTCAACGTGCGCGGCGACGGCACGGTGCCGGGACTCGCGCCCGGGACGGTCATCGAGGTGCCCTGCCACGTGGACGCGAACGGCGCGGTCCCGCTGCCCGTGTCGCCGCCGTCCGCTCACGAGCTGGGCCTCATGTCGGCGGTCCGCGGCTGCGAGCGCGACATCGCCGCCGCCGCGCTGGCCGCCCCTGATTCCCCGGCGGAGGCCGGCCGGCTGGCGCTGCGCGCGTTCGCCACGCATCCGCTGGTCGGGTCGCTCGACGCGGCCCGCGCGCTCGCCGCGACGGCGGTTCCCGCGGCGGTCCCGCCGGCGTCCCGGCGTTCCCGCTGAGCTCCGGGCCGCTGCTAGTATCCCTATTCACATACTTCGATAAATAACCACGTGATTGGAGGACGCCAGATGCATGGCCCCTTCCGGGCAGTGTCACGGCCGGCAGTGTCACGGCCGGCCGCCATCGTCGCCGCACTCCTGCTGACGGCGCTGACCGCGGCGTGCGGCTCGTCTTCAGGGTCGTCCGGCGCGTCCAGTGGCGGCCCGGCCACAATCACGTACTGGAGCTCGGACACGCAAGCCGAGATGAATCACCTCGACGCGCAGTTCGACAAGACGCATCCCGGCCTCAAGGCGCAGGGGCAGTACGTGGCGAGTGCCGACGAGACGACCGCCAAGGAAGTCGCCGCGCTGAAGACCGGCACCGAGCCGGACGCGATCCTCGGCCAGGACCCGTCCGCGCTGCCGCTGCTCGCCGAGAGCGGCAAGCTCGTGGACCTGAGCGGCGCGCTGAAGACGGAGACCGACGCGCTGTACCCGGGCATCAAGTCGGCGCTGTTCTACCAGGGCAAGCAGCTGGGCATGGCCCTCGCCGACGTCGGCGACTACGTGCTGTTCTACAACAAGGCCGACTTCAGGAAGGCCAGGCTCAGCGGGCCGCCGAAGACATGGGCGCAGCTGGAGGCGGACGCGGTCAAGCTGTCGGACCCGGCTGCCCGTCACTACGGGATCTACATACCGTTCGGCACCGACGAGTGGATCTCCTACGACTGGGAGAGCGTGCTGTGGTCGAACGGCGGCCAGCTGCTGTCCGCTGACCAGTCCAAGACCGCCTTCGACAGCCCGGCCGGCGTCGCCGCCCTCACGCTGTGGACCGACCTGGTCCGCAAGGACCACGCCGCCCCGACGGTGAGCTACGCGCAGGCCGGCAGCTACGACGGCGCGCCCGCGTTCGCCAGCCACGCGGTCTCGATGATCGTGGAGGGGCAGTGGGCGATACCGGAGTTCAAGAGCATCGACTACGGCGTCGCCGAGCTGCCCGCGGGCAGCTCCGGGCACTCCGCGACCGGCATCGGGATCGGCGTCGCCAGCGTCTTCGACCACGGGACCGCGACCGACAATGCCACGATCTCGTTCGTGCGGTGGCTGGCGCAGCCCGCGCAGGGCGCGTACCTCGCGTCCCAGGGCGGCGGCCTGCCCAGCGCGCCCGCCCAGCTCACGCAGCCGCTGGTCAAGCAGGAGGAAGCGGCCAGCCCGGCGTACAAGGTGTTCGCGGATCAGCTGACCACGGGGCAGTCGCGCCCGACCGTTCCGGCTTATACGGCCGTTTCCCTTGACCTTGCCACGGAGATCAACGCGGCGCTGACCGGCAGCGTGACGCCGAGCGCGGCC
>DASZKN010000019.1:0-20499 GCA_035552855.1 Trebonia sp.
GCCTCGCCGACGGCGACGCCGAGAGCTCGGCCAGGCTAGCCGCCCGCACCGGGACGCGCCTGATCCCGGCCGGGATGGCGGACGGCCCGCTGGGGACCACCGCCCCGGGGGTCGGCGTCCCCGCGATCGCCTCCGCCGACGCCGGGCGAGCGCTCGTGCCCCAGCCAGCGGTACCCGTGCACGTGCTGCGGTCGCTGCGCGCCGCGCAGTTCGTCCTCGCGGTCACCGCGCCACGGCGCAGGCTTGTCGAACTCGGGCGGACCGTGCCCGGCAGGCTGCCCAAAGAGAAGCGCGATCCGGGGCGGCCGCGCGACGCGACACAGCCACGTGAGCCGGTGCGGCCGGCCCGGCCGCCCGCCGCGGCACAAGCACAACCGCGGCCGCTCGCGGCGCCGAAGGCCGGGTCATGACGCCGCCCCCGGAGCCGCCCAGCGGAAGGCTCTACGTCGGCTGGCAGTACGCCATGCTGCACGCGGATCCGGGCCCGCCGCCCCGTCGCCCGGTCCCGCCGCGGCGCGACGACATGTCGGCCGCGTGGCTCGCCGCCCAGCGACGCGAGGAGAACCTGCTCGACCGCCCGCTGAAAAGGGCCGGCCTGATCACCGCCGTGGTCGCCGCGGCGATGATCGCCGTCCTCGCCGGCGGCTGGGTGCCGGCGTTCATCGCGGCGCCGTTGCTCGCCGCAAGCGTGGCGGCGGGCGGGCTCAGCGGGTACGCGATCTGGCGCGGCGAGCGGGCGCTCGCTCAGCGGATAGCGGCCGAGCGGCGGCGCGTCGAGCGATTCCGCGCGGACCAGGAGAGCCGCCTGTTCGCCACCCAGGAAGAGCACGCCCGGCAGGTCAAGGACTGGCAGGCCAGGCGATACGCCTTCGAGAGCCAGAAGCGCTGGTACGCGGTGCCGCTGCCGGCCGGAGTAGACCGGGTGGATGTGGCCGGCGGCACCCTGGCCGGCTGGTCGGCGCTGGTGACGATGGCCGGCGCGTACGGGCTCGCCGCGGGCGGGGAGCTGACCGTGCTCGATCTGTCCGGCGGCGCGGTGGCCGCTGACCTGATCGCGGTCGCGAGCGGCACCGGCGTCGAGCCCGCGGTCTGGGTGCTGCCCAAGGACCTGCCGCGGCTGGACCTGACGGCCTCGCTGGACGCTGAGGCACTCGCGGACGTCCTCGCGCTGGCGGCCGGCGCCGACGAGGAGCGGGGTGCGGGCCGGGATCTCGCCGTGGACGTCTCGATTCTGGAACGCGTGCTCGCCGTGCTCGGCGACGACATTCACATGGGCCGGGTGGCGGCCGCCCTGCGCGTGCTCGCGGAGGTCGGCGACCCGCGGGCCGACCTGGCCTCCGGGCTGCTCACTGTGCGGGAGACCAGCGAGCTGAGCACGCTGTTCGGCAAGGGCGCGGCGGACCGGGTGGTGCTGGAACGCGCCCTCGCGCTGGAAGCCCAGCTCCGCAAGCTCGCGGCGGCGGCCAGCGGGCTCGTCCGGCTGCCTCGCCGCAGGCTCCGCGTGATCGCGCTCAACAAGCGACTGGGCAGTGCGAACGCGAAGGTCTTGGGCAACTTCGTCGTCACCGCCCTGACACACGTGCTGAGCAGCGCGCCGCCCGCCGCCCAGCCCTGGCGGCACACGCTGTTCGTGCTCGGCGCGGAACGGCTGCGCGACGACGTGCTCGACCGGCTGACCGACATGTGCGAGACGTCCCGGACCGGGCTGGTGCTCGCTTACCGCTCGCTGCCGCCGCGGGTGCGGCAGCGGATCGGGCGGGGCAACGCCGCGGTCGCGTTCATGCGGCTCGGCAACGCGGAGGACGCCAAGGCGGCGAGCGAGCAGATCGGCACCGAGCACCGTTTCGTGCTCTCTCAGCTCACCGAGACCGTGGGGACCTCGGTGACCGACACGACCGGGGCCTCGTACACCAGCACGGTGGGCGGCAGCGCGTCGCTCGGCACGTCGAAGTCCGTCAGTGACTCAGTGTCGCGCGGCACCAGCCACGGCCGGTCCGCGGAAAGCAGCTTCCTGCCGTTCGCCGGCTCGAGCACGTCGCGCGGCGCGGACTCGAGCACGTCCGCCGGCACCAGCGACACCGCGTCGGTCACGGCCGGGATCTCGGCGAGCACCGCCTGGGGGCTGTCCACGTCGGAGGCGACGAGCGGCAGCGAGTCGCTGGCCCGGTCCGTCCAGCGCTCGCGTGAATTCCTGGTGGAAGCCAGCGAACTCCAGCGGCTGCCGCCCACCGCGATGATCATCAGCTACGCCACCGCGGCTGGCCGCCAGGTCTTCATGGCGGACGCCAACCCTGCCATCGGCAGCCTGGACGCCGCCACGATCATGCCGCTCGCCGAGGCTGCCCGGCTCCGCGCCACCGGGCCGGCGGAGACGCTGGAGCCCAACCTCGGGCCCCCGGCCGCCCGTCTGGACTGGCGCAGGCGCTGACGCGGCCCAGGCCCTGCGGGCGGAGTGGCTCGTCCCGGTCTTGCGGTGGACTGGGACCGGATAGCATCGGCGGCGATGGACAACAGCAACCGCACGGGCACCCCGCCACGGCTGCCCATGCGCGCCAGGATCGCCACCACGGTCGGTGGCGCCGCCGCGACGGTCTCCCGGCTGGCCGGCCGGGACGGCTCCGTCATCGGCGGCATCGTCGGGCTGCGGCTCCAGCCGGATCTGCTGTCGCTGCTCGCGCAGGGCCGCCAGATCGTCCTCGTCACCGGGACCAACGGCAAGACGACGACGACCCGGCTGATCACGGCCGCGCTGAGCGCGCTCGGCCAGGAGATCGCCTCGAACGTCTACGGCGCCAACATGGAGGCCGGGCTCACGTCCGCCCTCAGCCGCGCGCCCGGCGCGCCGCTCGCTGTCCTGGAAACCGACGAGAAGTACATTCCCGCCATGGTCCGCGCAACCCGGCCGCGGGTCGTGGTGCTGCTCAACCTCAGCCGTGACCAGATGGACCGCGCCGCCGAGATCTGGCTGCTCGCGAGGCGCTGGCGCGAGGCGCTGGCGGCCGCGCCGGACTGCCGTGTCGTGGCCAACGCCGACGATCCGCTGGTCGCCTGGGCGGCCGGCGGGGCACGGCGAGTCACCTGGATCGCGGCCGGCCAGCGCTGGCGCGAGGATTCCTGGTGCTGCCCGCACTGCGGGGCCCACCTGCGGCGCGATGGCGACGACTGGTCGTGCCGGGAGTGCGCGAACAGGCGGCCACCGGTCAGCTGGGTGCTCGCGGGCGACAGCGTCATCGACCCGTCGGGCCGGTCCCGGCCGATCGAGCTCGCGCTGCCCGGGCGCGCCAACCGGTCGAACGCGGTCATCGCGCTCGCGGTGGCGGAGGCGTTCGGCGTGACCGTCGCGAACGCGCTCCGCGAGGTGCGCGGCGTCACCTCGGTGGCGGGCCGGTACACGCAGGTGCGGCGCCACGGCTGTGACGTGCGCCTGCTGCTCGCCAAGAACCCGGCGGGCTGGCTGGAGGCGCTCGACGTGCTCGCCCCGCCGCCGGTGCCCGTGCTGCTGGCGGTGAACGCGCAAGGACCCGACGGCCGGGACACCTCCTGGCTGTGGGACGTCGACTATCGCAGGCTGCGCGACCGCGTCGTGCTCGTCGGCGGCGAGCGGAAGCTGGACCTGGCCGTCCGGCTCGAGGCCGATGAGGTCCCGTTCCGGATGGTGAACGACATCGACGAGGCGATCAGCATGGCCGGCGCGCCCACCCTTGACGTGCTGGCGAACTACACCGCGTTCCAGCAGTACCGCGCGGTGCTCGGAAGGACGGAATGATGACGTCGCTGCGGCTCGTGTGGATCTACCCGGACCTGCTCAGCACGTACGGCGATCGCGGCAACGTGCTCGTGCTTGAGCGGCGCGCACGGCTGCGCGGGGTGCCGACCGAGATCGTCGAGGTCAACTCCGACCAGCCAGTGCCGCGGGACGGGCACATCTACGTGATGGGCGGCGGCGAGGACCTGCCGCAGACGCTGGCGACCCGCCGGCTGCTCGCCGACGGCGGGCTGCACGAGGCGGTGAACAGGGGCGCGGCGCTGTTCGCGGTCTGCGCCGGATACCAGATGCTGGGTGTGGAGTTCGGCGCCGCGGACGACGTGCCGGTCACCGGCCTGGGCCTGCTGGACATGCGCAGCGGCCGCGGCGAGCAGCGCGCGGTGGGGGAGATCGTCGCCGACGTCGACCCGGCCCTGCGGGTGCCCAAGCTCACCGGATTCGAGAACCATCAGGGCGTCACCCGGCTGGGCCCGGGGGCGCGGCCGCTGGCGCGCACCACGCTCGGGATCGGCAATGGCGACGGCACGGAAGGGGCGTACGCGGGCCGGGTGCTCGGCACCTACCTGCACGGCCCGGCGCTCGTGCGCAATCCCGGCCTGGCGGACTTGCTGCTCTCGTGGGCCGTCGGCCAGTTGCCGCCGCTCCGCCCGGAAGCCGAGGCGCTCGCGCAGCGCCTGCGCGACGAGCGCCTCGCAGCGGTCGCGCCGCAGTCGTAACCGGCTTGCTTTGCCCCCGGTCCGGCCGGGCCTCGGTCAGTACACGAGCGCCTGGACGTCCTCGGCCATGACCTCGGCGACGAACGTGGCGGCGCCGGCGATCCGGATGCCCTTGCGCACATCGTCTTCGCCGAAGTCCCGGCGCGCGGCGCACTGGCTGCACACCGTGACCGTGCCGAGCGCCAGCACCGAGGCCAGCAGGTCCTCTAGCGGCGCCGCGTGGGGCAGCGAGAGGTCCGCCGCCCGCCCGGGCAGCGCGAACCAGGCGGATTCGCCGGTGAGCCACAGCGAGACGCTGACGCCGCTCGCGACGGCGGCCGCCGCTACGGTGAAGGCCTGGTTGCAGCGTTCGGGCTCATCCCGGCCGGCCGTCACCTTGATGATGAGGGATCGTGCCACGGGTGAACTCTAACCCGGCCCGGCGAGTCGCGGGCACAAAGCGGACACGGCGAGCTAGGCTCGCGTGCTGTGCACGGAATGCTGAGCGCGTCGATCCTGATCCTCGCCTACGCTGTGGTCGCCGTCGTCGCCGGGTATACGGCGGTCAAGGTATTCAGGGGAGGACCGCATGACGGATAACGCGCTGCCGGAGCCGCATCCGGCGATTGAGCCGCTGAGCTTCCTCCTCGGCCGCTGGGAAGGCTTCGGCAAGGGCGATTACTCCACGATCGAGCCGTTCGACTTCATCCAGGAAGTCACGTTCACGCACAACGGCAAGCCGTTCCTCATCTACAACAGCAGGTCGTGGAGCAAGGAGACGAACGACGCCGGCGAGGTGGCCAAGGGCAGGCCGCTGGGGATGGAGAGCGGTTTCTGGCGGCCGCAACCCGACAACACGGTCGAGGTGGTGCTCGCCCACCCGACCGGGATCACCGAGATCTACCTGGGCGACCTCGACGGCACGAAGGTCGACATCAAGACGCATTCGGTGATCCTGACCCCGACCGCGAAGCAGGTGACGTTCGGGCACCGCTTGTACGGGCTGATCGACAGCCCGTCTCGTCCTGGCGAAAAGGACCTCGCCTACGCCTACGAAATGGAAGCGATGGGCCAGCCCCTGCAGCCCCACCTGTGGGCCCAGCTGGAATGGACCTGGACCGACTGAACCGGGGCGGGCTGAACCGGGTCCGGGAAAGGCAAAACCCCCGGGCGACTCACGCTTTCGCGGGATCGGCTGGACAAGGCCGATCAACCCGGGGGTCCGGTGTATGCCATGGATTAGCCCGCCGCCACCCCCGCACGGGGCCGGGATCCGCGTGGATCCCTCGGCGGGTCGGGCGGCTAGCTGACAGCCACCTCGCAAGTCCGATAAGTATGCATACTTCGGACCACCTCCTTTCCGCGTGATTCAAACGTTATCCGCTGCCGGCCGGGCTGCGCAAGAGGAATTTCCGCCGGCGCTCCGCGGCGGGCGCTCAGGGGCGGGCGCTGGACCGAGCGGCCGGAACTAAACTCGGTCGCATGGCGGAAGACCTGCGGCGGACCTGGGATGAGGAGCTGCGCTCGCGTGGCTACCGGGTGACTCCGCAGCGTCAACTCGTGCTCGAGGCGGTGGCCAGCCTGGAGCACGCCACCCCGGAGGAGATCGCGGCGAGCGTGCAGCAGCGGGCCAAGGGCGTCAACATCTCGACGATTTACCGGACGCTCGACTTGCTGGACAATCTGGGCCTGGTTACTCACACCCACCTCCACCACGGAGCGCCCACGTACCACCTGGCCACCGAATCCGACCATGTGCACCTGGTCTGCCAGGACTGCGGCCGGGTGCTCCAGGTCAGCCCGGACACGATCCGGTCGCTGATCACCGCACTAGACACCGAGCAGGGTTTCGAGACCGACGTGGCGCACCTCACGGTGTTCGGGCGCTGCGAGAACTGCAGAAGGAAGCGAAATGCTTGACATCGACGGAGCCGTCGAGGCCGCCTGGCCGGACGAAGGGGTCGCCGCGCACTACGGGGACCCCGCGCGCGAACAGCGCGCGATGAGCGACGGCCAGGTGCTCGTCGACCGTTCTAACCGCGGTGTCGTCCGGATCACCGGGCCGGACCGGCTCACGTGGCTGCACAGCCTGACCAGCCAGCACCTGGAACGGCTGGCGCCCGGCGCCACCGCGCAGGCGCTGGTCCTCAGCCCGCAGGGCCACCTGGAGCATCACCTGACGCTCACCGACGACGGCACCGCGACCTGGGCGCACGTGGAGCCGGGGACGGCCCCCGCGCTCGTCGCGTACCTGGAATCGATGCGGTTCATGCTCCGCGTCGAGGTCAGCGACGTCACCGGCGACACGGCCGTGCTGACGCTGGCCGGCCCCGTTCCGGCCGACGGCGGCGTGGCGACCGGTGGCAGCCGCGCGGCCGTCGATGCCCTGCGGACAGCCGGGCTCGCGGCGGCAGTCACCGAGGGACCGTTCGGAGTAGATGTCTTTGTGCCGCGGGACCGGATCGCGGCGGCGGCCGGCCAGCTGGGGGCCGCGCCCGCCGGGATGTGGGCGTTCGAGGCGGCGCGGATCGCCGGGCGCGTCGCGCGGCCCGGGGTCGACACCGACCACAGGACGCTGCCGCACGAGGCGGGCCTGATCGAGACCGCGGTCCACCTGGGCAAGGGTTGCTACCGGGGCCAGGAAACCGTCGCCCGGATTCACAACCTGGGCCACCCGCCCCGGCGGCTGGTGTTCCTGCACCTGGACGGCAGCGCGGACCGGCTGCCCGGGCACGGCGCGCCGATCGCGCTCGCGGACGGCACCGAGGTTGGGTTCGCGGGGTCGGCGGCGCGGCACTTCGAACTCGGGCCGATCGGCCTGGGGCTGGTCAAGCGCACCGTGCCGGTGGACGCTACGCTGCATGCCGACGGCATCGCCGCCGCGCAAGAGGTGATCGTGCCGCCCGACGCGGGCGCTAACGTGCGGGTCACGCTGCGCCGGGGCGACCTGCCGCCGCTCCGGGAGACGGCCCCAGGTACCCCTGGCGTCCCGCCGCCTCCCGCGGGCCGCAAGCTCATCTAACGGGAGGAGACCCCTACCTTGCTGCGCCGGGCCCTGCTGGCAGCTGCCGCCAGCGATCAGATCCGCGAGTTCGTGACAGCCACGCCGGTCACGCGGGCCGTCGTTGACAGGTTCGTGGCGGGAGACAGTATCGGCGACGCCGTGCGCGTGGCGCGGTCGCTGCGCGAAGCCGGCCTTTACGTCACGCTCGACTACCTGGGCGAGTCCGTCACCGATCCAGCGCACGCGGCGGCGACGGCCGACCAGTACACGGCGCTGCTCGGCAAGCTGGCGGCGGAGGGACTGACCGAGGACGGCGCGGCCGAGGTCTCGGTGAAGCCGACGGCGGTCGGGCTGTCGCTCGGGGCCGCCGAGCCCGGCGCGGCGAGCGCGGCGGGCGAGCGGATCGCGACCGGGCACATCGCGCGCATCGCCGAAGTCGCGGCGGGCTGCGGCACCACCGTGACCCTGGACGCGGAAGACCACCGGACGGCGGACGCGACGCTGCGCATCGCCGGAACGCTGCGGCCTGCGCATCCCTCGCTCGGCAGCGTCGTGCAGGCGGCGCTGCGGCGCACCGAGGCCGACGTGCGCGCGGTGGCCGCTCCCGGCGTCCGGATCCGGCTGGTGAAGGGCGCGTACGCGGAGCCGGTTTCCGAGGCGTTCACGGCGAAGCACGACGCGGACAAGGCGTTCGCGCGGTGCCTGCGGATCCTGATGGAAGGGCCGGGCTACCCGATGATCGCTACGCACGATCCGCGGCTCATCGCGATCACCCGCTCGCTCGGGCTGCGCAAGCCCGCGGACAGCTTTGAGTACCAGATGCTGTACGGGATCAGGACCGACCTGCAGCGTGAGCTGGCCGCGGCCGGCGCGCGGGTTCGGGTGTACGTGCCATACGGCTCTGACTGGTACGGCTATCTCGTGCGGCGGCTGGCGGAGCGTCCGGCCAACCTCGCATTCTTCCTGCGCGCGCTAGGGTCGTTATCCATGATCGCGATACTGGGCGTCGGCAAGATGGGCGAGGCACTGCTCTCGGGGCTGGTGCGCGCCGGACGGCCGCCCGGTGAGGTGGCCGTGGTGGTGCGCCGCCCGGATCGCGGGACGGAACTGCGGGCGCAGTACGGCGTGCAGGTGCTGACCGCGCAGGAGGCGGCGAAGAGCGCGGCAACGCTCGTCGTCGCGGTCAAGCCGCAGGACATGGGCCGGGCGCTGGCGGAGATCGCGGGCCTGGTCGGCCCGTCACAGCTCGTCCTCTCGATCGCGGCCGGGATCACGACGTCGTTCATCGAGCGCTCGCTCGGGCCGTCCGCCGAAGTGCCCGTGGTGCGCGCGATGCCCAACACGCCGGCGCTCGTGGACGAGGCGATGTCGGTGATCTCGGCGGGTGCCTTCGCCACCGCCGGGCACCTGGCCGAGGCGGAGTCACTGCTGCGCACCGTCGGAAAGGTGCTGCGGCTTCCCGAGTCGCAGCAGGACGCGGCGACCGCGCTGTCCGGCAGCGGCCCGGCTTACGTGTACTACTTGGTCGAGGCGATGGTCGACGCGGGCATCCTGCTCGGGATGCCGCGGAAGGCGGCCCTCGACCTGGTCATCCAGGCCGTGTACGGGGCGGCGACCATGCTCAGGGACTCCGGCGAGCACCCGGTGATCCTGCGCGAGGCCGTGACGTCGCCGGGCGGCACCACGATCTCCGCGATCAGGGAGCTCGAGAAGCACGGCGTACGGGCGGCCTTCCTGGCCGCGATCGAGGCGGCGCGGGACCGCGGTCAGGAACTCGGTGCCTGATGAGCGGATCGCTGGCAGTGGCCTGGGACGAGGCGCTCACCCAGTACGACTTCGGGCCCGGGCATCCGCTCGCGCCGGTACGGGTTGCGCTGACGATGGCGCTCGCGCGTGAGCTCGGGGTCCTTTCGGCGCCGTCGGTCAGCATGCTTCCCGTCACGCCGGCTACCGACTCCGAACTCGAATTCGTGCACGATCCCGAGTACATCGACGCGGTGCGGATGGCCGGGCGGACGCTGCGGCCGTCCGCCGCGTTCGGGCTCGGGACGCCGGACGACCCGGTCTTCGAGGGCATGCACGAGGCGTCCGCCCTGGTGGCCGGGGCGACCCTGGCGGCGGCGCGGGCCATGTGGTCGGGGGCCGCGAACCACGCCGCGAGCATCGCGGGCGGCCTGCACCACGCCATGCGCCGGTCCGCTAGCGGATTTTGCGTGTATAACGACCCGGC
Source organism: Trebonia sp. (assembly GCA_035552855.1). Lineage (GTDB taxonomy): Bacteria > Actinomycetota > Actinomycetes > Streptosporangiales > Streptosporangiaceae > Trebonia. The sequence goes on from DASZKN010000019.1 coordinate 9,696, forward strand.
GATCGCGATCAAGTGGCTGCTGTCGCAAGGGGCGGAACGGATCGCCTACGTCGACACCGACGTGCATCACGGCGATGGCGTGCAGGACGCCTTCTACGATGACCGCCGCGTGCTGACGATCTCGCTGCACGAGCACCCCGCCACGCTGTTCCCCGGCACCGGGCTGCCTGGCGACATCGGCACCGGGCCCGGTGCCGGGTACGCCGTCAACATGGCGCTGCCCGCCGGCACCGCTGACACCGGGTGGCTGCGGGCCTTCGACGCGATCGTCCCGCCGCTGCTGCGCGCGTACAAGCCGGTGGTGCTTGTGTCGCAGCACGGGTGTGACAGTCACATGCTGGACCCGCTAGCGCATCTGGAGCTTACGGTCGACGGGCAGCGCGCCGCGGCGGGCATGCTGCATGACCTGGCGCACGAACTGTGCGACGGCCGCTGGCTGCTGACCGGCGGTGGCGGCTACGCGCTTGTCCAGGTGGTGCCGCGTACCTGGACCCACCTGCTGGCGATCGCCGCGGACGCGCCCGTCGACCCGGGAATCGCCACCCCGGGCAAGTGGCGGGAACTCGCACGTCAGTGGACCGGGGAAACTCCGCCCGAGTCCATGACGGACGGTGCGCGGCCGCGCTATGTGCCATTTAGTTCCGGACTCGATCCGGACGATCCCGTTGATCGCTGCATCATGCGAACGCGCGCTGCCGTGTTTGCTCATCATGGGCTCGTAGCAGAGCCGTGACGTGCTTCTTTCTGCGTTTTTCGCAAAGTCAGGGGTAGCCTCTCGGGACTACGGGATGCTCCGGCCAGAGAAGTAACAACAATGAGCCTATTCGGGGGGCTTGCTCTTTTCTGTACGGGACTTACCCTGGATACGTACGTGACTGGTGCGCTGAATCCGGTCAGGCGTGCTCGGCTTCGCGCGGAAGAGGGCAATGATGGCAAGCGAAACTCCCCTAAGCGACGTGAGATTCCTTACCGTCGCCGAAGTAGCCACGATCATGCGGGTATCAAAGATGACCGTCTATCGGTTGGTGCACTCAGGCGAACTGGAGGCGATACGGGTCGGCCGTTCTTTCCGGGTCCCTGAGCAGGCGGTGAATCAGTACCTGCGCGGTGCCTTCGTCGGTACCGGCTGAGCAGGCCCGCCGGTTGCACGCTGCGGGAGACCGGAACCGCCGCGGCACCCGGGGGCACGTGTTCGGCGGTCCGGGGGCGGCCGATAGCGGCCGGTCTGTAACAACGCTCTGCGATAGCGGGTAGGCTAATGGACTGCGTGGGCGGCTTCCGCTCACGCAGTCTGTTTAACTGTCTAGCTTCGGGCGTGTGGCCCCGCCTCCCATCCTGGTGAGCGTGATGGCGTGCCCGTCTGCCGTTGTGCCGAAGAAGGGTAGGTGGCCTGATGGGCTCTGTCATCAAGAAGCGCCGCAAGCGCATGGCCAAGAAGAAGCACCGCAAGCTGCTGAAGAAGACGCGCATCCAGCGCAGGAACAAGAAGTAGGCACGCTGCTGGCGGGCGGGTGGCCGCCAGCAGCGCCTACTGAACATGCATGGTGGCGGCGGGAGCGATCGGCTCACCGCCGCCTTAGCATGCCTGGGTGGGCAGCCGGCTGAGTGTGGTGATCCCCACAGGGCGAACTGGGCGAGATGAGCGATAGGCGCCGCGACAGGGGGTAGTCCCGGTTGTGCGCGCGGGCGAAAGTGGCCCCGTTGTGGGCAAGGTCCCGGCCAGACCAGGCAGAATGCCCGACAATGGAAGCAGGGCAAGACGGCTTCACTGAGAGCGGGGCGGTTATGAGGGGTATCCGGCGGCGCGACGATGGGCAGGATGACGACGCTCGCCGTGACAGGCTGGACGAGCGTAGGAGCCGGTCCGACGGGCTGCCGGATAGCTGGACGGACCGGGACGCTGACGGCCCGGGTGGTGAGTGGCGCGGTGATGACGGCTGGCCGGCGGAGCGGTCCGGTCCCGGGCAGCGCCGCGACGGCTACGAACGCCAGGACTACGGCGCCGGCCCTGGCCGTCCGGGGTATGACGTCCAGGACACCCAGATGTACCGCCGTCCGGCTGACGAAGGCCAGGGATACGGCGCCCGCGGTTACGCCGGCCGTGGTCCTGACGGTCAGGGATACGGCGCCGATCAGGGGTACGGCGGCCCCGCCCGCGGCGGCGCGTCGTATGGCGGTGCCGCCGGATACGGCGAAGCCGGCGGATACGGCGAAGCCGGCGGTTATCGTGCGCCGGATTACGGCAACACTGGTTACGGCAACGCTGGCTATAACGGCGGGACCGGCGCGGAGAACGCGCAGTACGGACGTCTCCCGGCGGCAGAAGAAGCCGATGTCGATGGTCCGCAATTCGTTACCGCCGACACATCCGCCCAGGGTCAGTCCGGCACGCCGCGCCCATATGGCAGGCTTTCTATATTTACGCTTTTGGACGATAAGGCCGCGGAATTCGATCGGCTCGCGGAAGAAGCGGCGGAAGGCGTTCGCACTTCGGAGCCGGATACGCTCGTCTATGTCATTCACGTGGTGCCGAAGGCGCCAATGCAGCGCATCGTCTACGAGATCTACCGCGACCGGGCGGCCTATGAGAGCCATGAGCGGCAGCCGCATATTCAGCGATTCCTTGCCGCGCACCGATCATGTGTCGTGGCAACCAACCTCATTGACCTCAGGCTGAAATACGCGAAGGTCGCGGCGCTCTTTCAAGCGCCGCCCGTGCCTGAGCTGCCCGTGCCTGAGCTGCCCAGGCCGGAGCCGCCCAGGCCGGAGCGCCAGCCCGCGCTGGAGCAGTCCGCGCCGGAGCGCCAGCCCGCGCCCTGGACGCCGCGGGCACTCGAGTCCGGCGTTTACTCCGGCGGGCCGTATCAGGGCGGTGACCAGTACGCCGGCGGGGCCGGCCAGTACGCCGGCCGCGACCAGTACGCGGGCACGGGACAGTATCCGGCTGCTAGCCAGTACCCGGGCGCTGACCAGTATCCCGGTCCCGGTCAGCGCGTCGGCGGGGCGACCTTCACCCCCAACGAGCGATACGCGGGGAGCGGCGGTGATCAGCCGGGCACCGGCTACGCCGACCGCGAGTATCCCGGCAACGACTACTCCCGCAACGACTACCCCGGCAATGATTACCCTGGCGCCGACGGCACCTCGGGCGGCGGTTACGGCGGCTACCAGGGCCCGGAGAACGGCGGGCCGGGCGGCTACAGCGGCGGCCGGTACGGAGACGCCGGCCACGGCGACACCGCCTACGGAAACGACGACGCTGGCCGGTACCAGGCCCAGCAGGACCGCTCGCCCAGGCAGGCCGGAGGGCCGCCGTGGCAGGACGCTCCGGACTGGGAGCCGTCGCCGTACCGAAACGAGCGCTAGGGAGCCCCGCGTGACTTCCCCCATGCCGAGAATTACATTGCTCGGCCGTCCGGGTTGCCACCTCTGTGATGAGGCGCGCGCCGTGGTTGAGCGTGTGGCGGAAGATCTAGGTGTCACGTGGGTGGAACGTGATATCACGCAATCAGAAGAAGATATGCGTGAGTACTGGGAAAAGATTCCGGTTACGTTTGTGGACGGCGTGCAGCACGACTTCTGGCGCGTATCCGAAGACCGGTTGCGCGCCGCGCTCGCCGTGACAAACCGCTGACGCGCACCTACACATCTGTATCGGCGTAACTGCGGATTGTAGTAAGCAATGCACAATATGCCATCACGGCCGCCGCATGCTCCGCGCAAACTGCTGACGCTTTACGGGTAAATGCCGCCAAAGCGGATACGGCACTGCGCGCACGCGGAGGACCGTACGCTAGTTCGCATGGCCGTGCAGATGAAGAAGCCCGAGACACATACCGCTCTGGTCCGGCGGGCACGCAAGATCAATCGGGTGCTGGCGGAGACCTATCCGGAAGCGCATTGCGAGCTGGACTTCCAGAGCCCGTTCCAGTTGCTCGTCGCCACGGTCCTGTCCGCGCAGACGACCGACAAGCGCGTGAACCTGACGACGCCGGCGCTGTTCGCCAAGTACCCCGCGCCGGAGGACCTCGCGGCCGCCAACCCCGCGGACGTGGAGGAGATCCTCAAGCCGACCGGGTTCTTCCGCGCCAAGACAAAGTCGGTGATCGGGCTGTCGGTGGCCCTGCGTGACCGGTTCGGCGGCGAGGTGCCGCGCACGATCGAGGAGATGGTGACGCTGCCCGGCGTCGGCAGGAAGACGGCGAACGTGGTGCTCGGCAACGCGTACGGGATTCCGGGCATCACGGTGGACACGCACTTCGGCCGGCTTTCCCGCCGCTTCGGCTGGACCACGAGCGAGGACCCGGTGAAGGTCGAGGCCGAAGTCGGCGCGCTCATCGAGAAGAAGGAATGGGTGCCGCTGTCCCACCGGTTGATCTGGCACGGTCGCCGCATCTGCCATTCCCGCAAGCCGGCGTGCGGCGTGTGCACGGTCGCGGACTGGTGCCCGTCCTTCGGTCTCGGCCCCACCGACGCGGCGACGGCCGCGAAGCTCGTCAAGTCCGGGCCGTTCTCGTGACGGGAGCGCCCGCGCCTCAGTGGCTCAGGGACCTCGCCGTCACCGCCGCCAGGATGGAAGTGCCGCGAGTTGTCCGCCCGCCCGCCGCGGGTGGTCGCCGGTCCGCGGTGCTTATCTTGTTCGGCGAGGGACCGGGAGGCCCCGACCTCCTCTACATCCAGCGCAACGCGGGACTGCGGCGGCACGCCGGACAGCCCGCCTTCCCCGGTGGCGCGATCGACGACGCCGACGACGGCCCGGTCGGGGCGTCCCTGCGCGAGGCGGCGGAAGAAACTGGCCTCGACCCCTCCGGCGTCGACGTCCTCGCCACGATGCCGGAACTGTTCATCGCGCGCAGCCAGTTTCGCGTGGTGCCCGTGCTCGGCTGGTGGCGCGTCCCATGTGCGGTGCGTCCGGCCGACGCGGGCGAGGTAGCGGCCGTCGAGCGCATACCGCTGGCCGCGCTCGCCGATCCGCGGCACCGGTTCTCGCTGCACGGCCCGAGCGGCCGCCTTGGACCGGCCTTCCACATCGGGACGATGCTGATCTGGGGTTTCACGGCCCTGCTGACCGACCGGCTGCTCGCGCTCGCGGGCTGGGAACGCCCCTGGGATCCCAGCGCCATCCGCGAACTCCCCGAAGGCGCCTAACGCACGCCCGCCCAGAGTCACCCGACAGCCTCATACCGCCGCAAACTACCCATGATCATGGAAACAGCGGGATGGGCGAGCGGGCGAGCGGGCGGCCACCGGCCGGGGCCGGGGGAGTCACGGCAGCAGCAGGTGGACGTCTCCGAACTCGTGCCACAGGTACTCGTGCGCGAGCGCCTCGTCGTAGCAGCGGCGCAGCAGATCCTCGCCGTGGAAGGCGGCCAGCATCAGCAGGTGCGAAGACCGCGGCTCGTGGAAGCCCGTGAGCAGCCCGTCCACCGCGCGCAGCCCGGTCTCCGGCGTGACCACGAGCGGCGTCCACCCCGCGTCCACCCCGCGGGCGGCGCTTTCCAGGGCGCGAACCACCGTCGTCCCCGCGGCGATGACCCGGCCCCCTGACTCCTTCACCAGCCGCACCAGGCGTGCCGTCGCCGGCGGCACGTCGAACTGCTCCGGATAGGGCGACTCGCCCGCCTCCAGCGACGACACCCCGCAGTGGAGCGTGATCGGCGCGATCAGCACACCGCGCGCGGCCAGCGCCGTCACCACGGATTCGGAGAACGGCCGGGCGGCGCCCGGCATCTCGGCGCTGCCGGGCGTCACCCCGAACACCGTCTGGTACATCCCCAGCTGCCATTCCCCGCCCGCCGCGTACGAGTACCGGATCGGCGTGCCGTGCCGCAGCAGGTACGGCACCACGGCCGTCGACAGCCGCGCGCGCCACAGGCGCGGCGAGGCTCGCTCCGCCAGCGTCAGCCACGCGCCGGCGGGCAAGGAGACGCGTGGCCCAGGCGGGCTGGCTCCGTTGGGGATACTAGATTTCCCGGCGGGGACCCGCAGCTCGACCAGCCATGAGCCGTCGGGCAGGCCGGTCGAGAAGTGGACGACGAGCGCGGGGCCGGCGGGAACCGCGGCGGGCAGGGTGCGTGAGGTGTTGACGACCAGCAGGTCGCCGGGCAGCAGCAGCCGCGGCAGGTCGGTGAACCGGTGATGCGCGATCGCGCGGGTCCCCGCGCGGCTGACCAGCAGCCGCACGCCGTCGCGAGGCAGGCCCCGGGCCTCCGGCGGCGCGGTCGCCGCACGCGCCGCGGGCAGGTCAAACCGCATAATCATGCCCCCGAACGCGCCCTGCCGCCTCCCCGCCGTCCCCGATCTCCCCAGCGCGGTACCGCCCGCTCGGCAGCCGCTCGGCGATCAGGCGCAGGAACGCCGGGACCACGGATTCCGGCAGCGGGCGGTCGGAGATGTCCTCGCCCGGGAAGGCCGCCTGGTGCATGTCCGTGCGCAGGTCGCCAGGGTCGACCCACCAGACGCGGACGGCCGTCTCTTCCGCCGCGAGGACGTTGGACGCTTGTTCCAGCCCGGCCTTGGCCGCGCCGTAGCCGCCCCATCCGGTGTAGGCCGCCAGGGCCGCGTCGGAGGTGACGTTGAGTACCGCGCCGCCGTTCGCGCGCAACTGCGGGAGGAACAGCTGGATCAGCGCTATCGGGGCGATCACGTTGGCCTCGAAGGTGCCGCGCAGGTCGTCGACGGGATAGTCGGCCAGCGCGGGGAGCGGCGCGGCGCCGAGCGTGCCGGCGTTGTTGATCAGCAGGCCCGCCATGCCCTCGGCCGCCTCGATAAGGGCGTCGCGGTGGGCGGGATCGGTGACGTCCCCTTGGACGGCCGTGACGCTGCTTCCCGGCGCGTGTTCGCTGATGGCGGTCCTGGCCTCCGCCAGGGACGCGCCGTCGCGCGCGTCGATGACGATGTCGTAGCCCGCGCGGGCCAGCCCCGTCGCGAGCGCCCGGCCGAGGCCGCGGGATGCTCCCGTGATGACTGCGTGCTTGTTCATGGCGTCGACGCTAGGCTGGGCGGCCGCGGCGCGCATCGGCCGACGGCCGTGGCGGGCCTAGGCCAATGGTCGTAGGACCCGCGGCCGATTCCAATACCGTCGAGTGGTGGAGAGCTACGTGGCCGAGCTGAACAAGGTCAGCCAGGCGGTGCTGGCGGTCAGCAGGGAGCTGTGCACGCGGGACGCGCTCCAGGTGATCGTGCGATCCGCGCGGACGCTCGTCGGCGCGCGGTACGCGGCGCTTGGCGTGCCGGACGACCGCGGGTCGTTCGGTGAGTTCGTGGTGGCCGGGCTGACCGCGGCCGAGCAGCGTGCGATCGGTCCGCTGCCCCGCCAGCACGGGATGCTGGCGGCCCTGCTCGCGTCGCCGTCGCCGGTGCGGCTCGCGGACATCAGGCAAGACCCGCGGTTCGAGGGCTGGCCGTCCGCGCATCCAGATATGTCGGGGTTCCTGGGAATCCCGGTACGGAACGGTGCCGAGGTGCTCGGCATCATCTTCGTCGCGAACAAGGTGGCGGGGACGACGTTCACCGCGCGGGACACCGAATTGCTGTCGCTGTTCTCCGTCCTGGCGAAGCTCGGCGTGCAAGACCGCACGCAAGCCGCCGTCTACGCGATACGCCACGGCGGCGACTCGGCGTGACGGCACCCGTTTTAAGGAACAGCGGATACCTTGGACGCGTGCGCGGTGATCTGCTTGACCTAGCCCTGATCGTGGTTGCCGCGGCGTTCGCGGTTTCCGGCTACCGGCAGGGCTTCATCGTCGGTTCCCTGAGCTTCGTCGGGTTCGTGGGCGGCGCGGTGCTCGGTGCCGAATTCGGGCCGGACATCGCCAGCGCGCTTGTCGGCGGGCAGACACAGCAGGATGTCGTCGCGGTCATCCTGCTGGTCAGCTTCGCGATCATCGGGCAGTTCCTCGCCTCGTCGATCGGTACCGCGATGCGGCAGTCGATGACCGGCCGGTCGTCGACAATGGCGGACGCGGTCGGCGGCTCCGCCGTCAGCGTGCTGTCGATGCTGCTCATCGCCTGGGCGATCGGGTCCGTGCTGACGGCCTCCCCGTTCCCCGTGGTCGTGCAGCAGGTCAACAACTCCGCCGTGCTCAAGACGATGGACCAGGTGATGCCGTCGCCGGCGAAGACGATGTTCTCTGACTTCCGCCGGATGCTGGCGAGCGGGCCGTTCCCGCAGGTGTTCAGCGGGATCGGGTCGACGCACCTGCTCTCGGTGCAGGCGCCGGACCCGGCCGTGCTACGCAGTCAGGGTTACCTGAACGCCCGGAGCCGGATCGTCAAGGTGCAGGGCGTCGCCCCGAGTTGCAACCACAGCATCGAGGGCTCCGGCTTCGTCTACGCGCCGCACCATGTGATCACCAACGCGCATGTCGTGGCCGGCGTGACCGACGGTCCGGTGGTCACGACGATCGGCGGCAGCACGCACCACGCCTCCGTGGTGTTCTACGACCCGCAGGTGGACATCGCCGTGCTGTACGTGCCGGGCCTGAACCTGACGCCGTTGCGGTTCGGCGGCCCGGCGAACCCGGGGGCCGACGCGGTGGTGGCCGGTTACCCGCTCAGCCACCCGTTCACCGCGGTCCCCGCGCGCATCGGCGAGGTCCAGCGGGCCGAGGGGCCGGACATCTATCAGACCGGCCAGGTCGACCGCCAGATCTACGAGATCAGGGCGGTGGTGGAGCCGGGTAACTCCGGCGGCCCGCTGCTCAGCCCGTCCGGCTCCGTCGACGGCGTGGTCTTCGCCGCGGCGGTAGGCGTGTCGGACACCGGCTTCGCCCTGACCGCCGCCGAAGTCGCCAGCGACGCTTCCGCCGGCTCGGCCGCCACGACCCCGGTCTCGACCCAGGGCTGCGACTAAGCGGGCCGCGACGGTGGGTTCAGTTCGGCCGGGACAGCCGGAGCAGCAGGTCTGATCCGGGAATTGACGGCAGCCCGTCACGCTCGATCCTGCACGCGATATCCTCGGCGGTCCCGGCGACGAAGGCGGCGTCGATACCGTGCGCGTCCGCGTTCTCCGCGCCGTATCGGCTAAGCCGCTGGATCCCGCGGCGCAGCAGCGTGATCGCGCCCGCGGAGTTGCCGCGGCGGGCATGGGTAATGCCGACCGCGACCTGGGCGAGTCCCTGCCACAGGTCGCGCTCTCGCGGGGGACCAGACTTCCACGCGGCCTCGAATACCTCGTGGGCGTGGAACGGGCGGCCGGCCGCCAGCAGTTCGCTGCCCATGGCGGCCGCTTCGGCAGGGGTCACGGTCAGGTCGTCCGGAATGCGCGGCACATCGGAGGACGCCGTGCGCGGCAGTGGACGGCCTAGCTCGTCCCGCGGACGCGAGTTCCGCGGGCGGCCGCCGGGGTCCCGGTCGCGCGTCGTCACCGGTCCGGCTCGGGGTCGGCCAGCCAGCCCAGCAGCGCGGCGTTGAAGTGCTCAGGCCGTTCCTCGTGGGGAAAGTGACCCGTCCCCTCGAGCACGCGCCACCGGTAGGGTGCGTCCACGTACCGCCCCGCGCCCCGCGCCATCCGGGGCGGGACGCACGTGTCGAGCGAGCCGTGCAGGTGCAGGGTCGGCGCGATGGCCGGTGACCGCATCTGGCGCGCGTACCGGAAGCCGTCGGTCCGCAGCGTGCTGCGGACGAACCAGCGATGGTACTCGAGCGCGCAATGCGCCACGGACGGGATGCGTATCGCCCGGCGGTAGACACGGGCCGTGTCGGCGTCCGGCCAGCCGGGGGCCGCCCACGACGAGAGCAGCGACTCCACGAGCGACGCGCCGTCGCGGACAAGCTGGCGCTCGGGGAACAACGGGAGCTGGAAGGCGAGCGGATAGCCGTTCCGCCGGGTGTGCAGGCGCAGCGGCGCGCCCGAGCCGAACGGGCTCGACAGCACCGCCGCCCGCATCCGGAGCGGGTGGGCCGTGGAGACCACCGCGAGCCGCCGGATCGACTTGGGAAAATACGAGGCCAGCGTCCAGGCGGCGAGGCCTCCCCAATCGTGGCCGATGACGACGGCATTGGCCTCGCCCAGCGCCCTGATCAAGCCGGCCGCGTCGGCCGCTGCGGTGATGAGGTCATAGCCGCGCGGCGGTTTGTCGCTGCCGCCATAGCCCCGCAGGTCCGGGGCGACAGCCCGGTAACCGGCGGCGGCCAGCGCGCCGAGCTGATGACGCCAGGTCCACCAGAACTCGGGGAAGCCGTGCAGCAGGAGTACCAGCGGCCCGTCGCCTGCGCTCACCACGTGAAAGCGCGTGCCGTTCGCGCTCACCGACCGGTGCGTCCACGGCCCGTCGATCTGGATTGCCGACTCCGAAGGCATTGCCACTCGGACTCACCCCACCGCGCCTACGACCGGACCGAGATCGAGGCGGAGGCGCCGTCCGCGCCTGCCACTTCCCTGGCGTCACCGCTGCTAACGGCGACGGAACCGCCACCCCCGGCCTCGTCGCCCGACCCGGCGCGCCGCAGCATCCCGATGTCGGCCGCGAGGGTCTTACGGGTCAGCTGCATGCCGCTGACCTTGCGGACCCCGATGTAGGCGGTGAAGCAGGCGATGCCGGCCAGGACCAGGAACGTCAGGCCCGCGAACCCGAAGGCGCCCGCCAGGCCGCCCCACGCGCCGGCCCAGTGCAGGAAGTACGCGTAGGCGAAGCACAGCAGGATCACGCCGGGGAAGACGATGACCATGCCGCCGCCGATCAGCGCCCCGGCGAACCCCACCCGCTTGAAGTCGACGCGCAGTTCGCTCTTGGCCAGGCTGATCTCATAGTGGATGAGCTGTGAGACATCCTTGAGGGCGAGCGCGACGAGCTCGCCGAGC
>DASZKN010000020.1:0-8521 GCA_035552855.1 Trebonia sp.
CCGCGCAACAGCCGGCGCCATGGCCCGTCCGGACGCAGGAGGTAATCGATCGCACTGGGCGTCATACCGCAGCCAAGCGCTTGCGTTCGGCTGATCACGCCGCATTGCCCCGCCCGCTGACAGCCAGCATGTCAAGTGCGCACTCGACCACAAAAGAGTGGGGTGAAGTGCGCACTCGACATGTTGGGAGGCGCCTCGGAAGCTGCCCCGAGGCGGTGCAGCGGGGCGGCGCGATGATCGCGGGATGTTCGGGAGGCGGTTCCGTGGGGAGGAGAACCATTATGGCTACGGAGATTCACGCGGAACACGTCGGCAGCCTCCTCCGGCCGCCATGGCTCACGGAGGCGCGCCGGCAGCACAAGCGCGGCGAGCTGACCGATGAAGAGCTGCGCGCCGAAGAGGATCAGGCCGCCCGCGAGAACATCGCGAGCCAGCGCGACGCCGGCCTCCAGGTGTTTACCGACGGCGAGGCCCGCCGGGAGAACTGGATGGCCGGCCTGCTCGAATCGACCGGCGGCATGACCTCGGTCGGGAACCCCGCCGGCGTCGAATGGCACCGCGACGACGGCGTGGTCCCGCCGGCCGACGAGACGGCCTTTGACCTGACGGTCGCCAACGCCACCGTGTTCCGGAAGAACAAGCTGACCAACACCGAAGCCGAGTTCATGGCCCGCGAGGCGCCCGGCCCGTTCAAGATCACGATGATCAGCGCCGCGATGGGCGGCATGGTCTGGCGCCCCGAGATCAGCACCGCCGCCTACCCCTCGCCCGCGGACCTCGTGCACGACCTCGTCGGCCTGCAGATCGAGGAGATCAAGGAGCTCGTCACCCTCGGCGCCCGCTGGATCCAGCTCGACTCGCTCTCGTACAACCAGGTGATCGATGACGCGTTCCGCGCCGCGAGCGGCGCCCGGGACGTCGATCCCGAGCTCATCCTCGAGGCGTCGGCCGAGGCCGACGCCGAGGTCGTCCGGACCGTGAAGGCCGCCTATCCCGACGTCATCATGGCCATGCACATCTGCCGGGGCAACAACCGGAGCGCTTACATGGCTTCGGGGGGATACGAGCCAGTCGCTGAACGTCTGTTCGGTGAAGTGCCTGTGGACCGGTTCCTTCTTGAATTCGACACTGAACGGTCCGGGGACTTTGCCCCCCTTCGCCATCTTCGCGAGGGAGCGGTAGCCGTTCTCGGCCTGGTCTCCTCCAAGGTTCCGGGCCTGGAGTCCCAGGACGACCTGCGCCGTCGCGTCGACGAGGCCGCGCGCTACGTGCCGCTGGAGAACCTGGCGATCAGCCCGCAATGCGGCTTCGCCTCCACCTCGGCGGGCAATCTGCTCGCCCCCGCCGAGCAGCAGGCCAAGCTGGCGCTCGTCGCCGACACCGCGCGGCGGATCTGGGGCTGACCGCTACGGCCGGAAGCGGCGTGCCAGTATCGCCTGGCGGCGGGCCATCATGGCGGCCGGGCTCATGCCGCCCGGCACGGGGGCCGGCACGGGGGCCGGCACGGGGCCGGGCGCGCCGCCCGGCGGCAGGCTGGATGCCGGCTCGGGCAGTGCCGGCTCGCGGATCCCTTGACCTCCGGTGCGGAGTTAGCGGTCGCGGCGGGCGCCGGCGGCCGGGGTCACTGTGGTGAGCAGCGGCGCGCGCAGGCCAGCGTCCGCGAAGGCCGTCTCGATGGCCGCGGATACCTGCGCGCCGCGGTCGGCGGCGACCAGCGCGATGATCGCGCCGCCGAAGCCGCCGCCGGTCATCCGCGCGCCGGCCGCGCCCGCGTCGAGGGCCGTGGCCACCGCCAGGTCCAGGGCGGGGGTGGTGATCTCGTAGTCGTCGCGCATCGACTCGTGCGACGCCGTCAGCAGGCGGCCGATGGCGGCCGGGTCGGTCGTGAGCCGGCCGCCGCGCAGCGCGCGGACCGTCTCGGTCACGCGCGCGTCCTCGGTGACCACGTGCCTGACCCGGCGGAACGTCTCGTCGTCGAGCATGCCGGCGGCGGCCGGCAGGCCGGCCGGGCTGACATCGCGCAGCGCGCGGACCCCGAGGACCTTCGCCGCGCGCTCGCACGACGCCCGGCGGTCCGCGTAGCCGCCGTCCGCGTGCGCGTGCCGCTCCCCCGTGTCGGCCAGCACGATCTCCAGGCCCGCGGCGCGCAGGTCGAGCGGGACGATCTCCGCGTGCTCACTGCGGCAGTCCAGGAACACCGCCCCGTCCGCCTCGCCGAAGAGCGACGCGAACTGGTCCATGATGCCCGTCGGGGCGCCGACGACCTCGTTCTCCGCGCGCTGGCAGGCCCGGGCGAGGCCGGCGCGGTCTACGAACACGTCCCACAGGTCGGCGAGTGCGCGGCCGGCCGCGCACTCGAGCGCCGCCGACGACGACAGCCCCGACCCGGCCGGCACGGTGGAGTCCACGTAGATGCTGACGCCATGCGTGCTGCTTTCGGGCGCGGCACGGGCGAGGGCCCAGGCCACGCCGGCCGGATAGGCCGGCCACCCGGTCACGGCGCCGGGCGCGACGCTCGCCAGCGGTATCGTCGCGACCTCGCCGGGGAACTGCGCGGACGCGACGGCGAGCGCGCCGTCGTCGCGGGGAGCGGCGGCGACGGCCGTGCGCGCCTCGATCGCGAACGGCAGCACGAAGCCTTCGTTGTAGTCCGTGTGCTCGCCGATGAGGTTGACCCGGCCAGGCGCGGACCATACTCCGGCCGGGGCGGTGCCGTAGGTGCCGGCGAAACCGGTGGCGACGGCTTCGCTGAGTGCGTCCGGTTGAGCGGCCAAGGTTCGCGTCCTGTCGTCAGTCGGGGATGTCAGTCGGAGATGACGGAGAGGGCGGCCCGGAATCGTTCGGCGGTGGCTTCCGGGGCGATGTCCCCGATGAAGGCGCCCATGCCGGTCTCGGACCCCGCGAGGTACTTGAGCTTGTCGGCGGCGCGGCGCGGCGAGGTGATCTGCAGCATGAGGCGGATCTCGTCGCGGCCGCGCCGGAGCGGCGCCTGGTGCCACGCGGCGATGTAGGGGGTCGGCGTGTCGTAGAGGTGATCGATCGCGCGGACGAGCTTGCGGTACATGACGGCGATCTCGTCGCGTTCGGCGGCCGACGTCGCGGCGAAGTCGGGCACGTGCCGGTGCGGGAGCACGTGGACCTCGATCGGCCAGCGCGCGGCGAACGGGACGAAGACCGTGAAGTGCTCGCCCCGGATGAGGACGCGCTCGGACTTCTGCTCGAAGGCGAGGATGTCCGCCATCAGTTGCGGGCCGTACGCCTGGACGGAGTCGAGGAGCCGGCTGGTACGCGGCGTCACGTACGGGTAGGCGTAGATCTGGCCATGCGGGTGGTGCAGGGTGACGCCGATTTCCTTACCGCGGTTCTCGAAGACGTAGACCTGCTGGATGCCGGGGAGGGCGGACAGGGCTTCCGTGCGGTCGGCCCACGCCTCGACGACCGTGCGGGCGCGGGAGAGCGTGAGATCGCCCCACGACCCGGTGCGTTCCGGGCTGAAGCAGACGACTTCGCAGCGGCCGTACGCCGGATGGGTGCGGCCGGGGCCGATGCCGTCGGCGTTTCCGGTTGTCTCACGGGAATCGCCCAGGCCCGCGGCGTCGGCGGTGCCCGGCGCGGGCAGCGCGGGGCCGAACGACGGGGACTTGTTCTCGAACACCGCGACGTCGTACATGTCAGGTATCTCGGTGAGATGGCCGGGCGTCGTCGGCGCGAGCGGGTCGAGGTCAGCGGGCGGCAGGAAGGCGCGGTTCTGGCGCGCGACGGCGACCGAGATCCATTCGCCGGTGAGGGGGTCGAGGCGGAGTTCGGGGACCGGGGGACGCGGCTCTGGCGGGCGCTCGTCGGGCTTCCGCTCCGGCGACAGCTTCGTGTCGCCGTCGTCGAAGTAAATGAGTTCGCGGCCGTCACTCAGCCTGGTGACGCGCTTGGCGATCGCGGACATCAGCCTCTGTTCTCCTCACGGGGGACCGGGGCTAGTTTATGGTGCCCGCCGTTCCGCTGGCTGAGCGGTCACTCTCCGGCGGGCCTACATCTGCGGAGGGATAACGGCACTAACGCTGCGTCACCGTCGCTAGGATGGCCCGGTGAGCAAGAAGAATCGTCACCGCCGCGTCCCGGCGCGCCCTGGCGCCGCCGCGGGCACGGGCGGCGCGGGCGCCGGGGCCGGCGCCGGGGCGGGCGAGGAGCTGGTCGAGAGCACTTTTACGGCGCTGTGGGACGCCATCGATGCCGGCGACCTGCTCCGGGCCGAATTCGGGGCGGCGACGCTCCTGTCCATACCGGTCCGCGCCGACGCCCCCGCCGACCGGGCGCGAGACTACATCCAGGGGCTGATCCGCACTGTCGCGGGACGGCAGCACACGCCGGCCGGCGGCGCGTGCCTCCGGATCATGGCGGCGATCGGCCCGGCGGACGCGAAGCGGGCGGCCGGCCAGGCGCTCGGCACCCTCACCGCGGAGGGCGTCTTCGCGCCGGAGTGGGCGACGGACGCCGGCCGGCCGGTTCCCCGGCAAGCGTGGCGCGGCTACGACGTATACGGCGACGCGGACATCGTCGCGGTCACCTTCGCGTACGGGGACGCCGAGCACGCCCTGGTGCTGACGGTGAACCGGGGCTTGCAGCCGGTCGTCACGACGCTCGTCGTGGTCCCCGACGCCACCGCGGCGCTCGACAGCCTGCGCGCGGAGCAGGATCCGCTGTCCCGGCAGGAGGAAATCTCACTGGCCGAGGCGCGGCGGCGCATCGAAGAGCCGCTCGCGCGCGTCGCCCGGGATCCGCTCGCGTACCTGGAGCAGGACTCGATCGTGTTCCTGCCGATCGCCCGGACCCGCGTCCGCCGCCTCCCGCTGGACACGGGCGAGTCCGTCGTGACGTTCACCACCGCCGACCGCGCGGCCGCGGTGAGCGAGTTCCTCGCCAGCCCGCGGGCGGCCGCGGCGGGCGACGCGGACATCGCGCGGTTCTGGGCCGAGATCCTGACCGGTTACAGCGGCCGCGTCCCCGGCGAGTCGCCGACGCGAGTGGGACCCGGCAAGCTCGCCGCCATGCTGCTCGTCCACGTGCCGAGCACGTTCATGCTCTCCGCCGCGCAGCGCGCGGGGCTGGAGCCCGCCGCGACCGCCTGGACCCAGTGGGCCGCCGCGCGCGAGGGACTCGACGAGGCGGCGGTCGCGCACCTCATGGCAGAGCTCACCAATATCGCTGGCGACTTCGATGCGGCCTACGACGATCCCCGGCACGTGGGCCTGCGGGCGTACTCGCGGGACGTCGCCACGAGCGACGCCGACGTCAACGTCCTGGCCGGCATCTCCGCCCGGCGCGCTTTCGCGGAGCCGCACCCGGGCGGGCGCACCAGCCCGGACCTCGCGGCGGTCGACGCCACGACCGCGGCTGGCCGGGCCACGCTCGTTTCCGCCGAATTCGCTGGCTGCCGGTCCGACCCGCTGAGCAGCAAGGAATTCGTCGCCGCGGTGACCGACGTGGTCGAGGAACTCTGGCGGGGCGACCCGCCGGCGACGTGGGACGAAGCCCAGCAGCTGCATGACGGCGGCATGTCGCGGCATGACGTCCTGCACGCGCTGGCGGACAAGCGCTAGCCGACGCCGGCCGGTTAAGCGGTTTGCTCGCCTGTCAAGGAGTGCCGGCTGGAGTTAAGGCAGCGGCCGGGACCCGCCGCGTTTCCGGCAACATGCGTGACCCAGAGAGGCCACGTCGGCTCTGTGAGCACACTGTCCGCCAAGGGGCGACCGGCTCACGGGGCGGATCAGCGGCGGAGCGCGGCCGTCTGGGCGTATTCGATGAGCTGGTGCAGGTTGCGGGCCGCTTCGAGTGCCGACATGCCCGAGACCGCCACCAGGACCAGCGCCGCGCCGAAGAGCAGCAGGCTGGGCTGCGGCGGCGGTTTGAGCAGGGCCGCCACTCGGCGCGGCACCGGCCCGGCACCGCGCATGTACGTCCGGACGAGGCCAGTCACGGGCGGGGCGGCGTTTGTCGCGAGCGCGGCGTGGGCGATGGCCCGCGCGGTTAGCGGCCGGTCCCCGGCGGCGCTGGCGGCGCGTTCATCCGCCCAGCGTTCCACGGTGAAGCCGACTTCGGTCGCGACCGGGCGGAGCAGCGGGTTGGCCGCCGCCGCGAGCCGCGCGGCGGACGTGAACAGGTAGTGCTGCCATCCGGCGTGCGTCCGCTCGTGAGCGAGGAGAACTCCGCGCTCCGGGTTACTGAGGGCGCGGAGCATGCCGGAGGTAATCACGATCCGGCACGGCCAGCCCGGCAGCGTGTAAGCGTCGGCCGCGTCGTCGTCGGTGACGACGACCTGGCTGGCGCCCGGCAGCGCGCGGGCTTCCCGGCCGGCCGCGAGGATCGCGGCGGCGCGCCGGTAGAGCGCCCGGCCGGCGGCGCTCGCGACAGCGGCCAGCACCGCGCCGGCGACGATCGCCACTGGCAGCGAGGCGGGATCGTCCCTGGCCATCACCCGCACCGAGATGTGCCCGAGGCTGTCTACCAGCGGGATGCGGGCGAACGCGGTCATGGCGAGCAGCCCGAGCACCGCGCTGCTGGCCAGGGCCAGGGCCAGGGAGCTGCCCGCGAGCAGCCACGTCGCGGCGGCGGGGGGCAGCCGGTTGGCCAGCGGCCGGGCAGCCAGCGCCGCCAGCACCGGGATCACGAGCGGGAGGTAAACCACCAGATGCACGCCGCCCCCGTTCATCCGTCGTCGCCGGGGGCAGCGAGCGGCGTGTCACCGAGCATGCGGCGGAGCAGTTCCTCGTCCTTGCCAGATAGCCCGGAGACGAAGCGGGCGAGCACCGCCGCCCGGTCCGGCTCCCCGTCGAGCACCCGCGCCATCCGGCGGGCCGCCAGGCCGGGCTGGTCGGCGACCGGCGCGTAGCGGTAGGCGCGGCCGTCCTTGCGGCGGGACAGCACTCCCTTCGCGTGCAACCGGGACAGGATCGTCACCACGGTCGTGTAAGCCAGGTCACCGCCGATCCGTTCCCGGACCTCGGCCGGGGACAGCGGATCCCGCGCGTCGTGCAAGGCGGCGAGCACGGCGGCTTCGAGTTCGCCCGCCGCCCGGCGGCCACTGGCGGCGTCGGGATATTCACGCATCGTGACCCATCCGTCTTCGCATCCCCGTCTCGCATCGTCAACTTCTACACGTCTGTAAAATTACTATCAAACTGCAGAGGTTCCGGGTCATGTCAGTATGCCACGGGAGCAGGGACGGCAGGTTAGGCTGATCGCTCGGCAGCCGGGCCGCGCTGAGGCGGTTTGGGACCGGGGTCACCATGGTCCGTTCGGTACCCTAATCCCCCGACACAGCAGAAAGGGAGCCTGACTGATGTCGCACCTGACATACGCCCAGGCGATCGTCACGGGCATCGTGCAGGGGGTGACCGAGCTTTTCCCCATCTCCAGCCTCGGGCACAACGTGCTGATCCCCGCGATCATTGGCGGCTCGTGGGCGAAGAACCTGAACGTCTCCGCCGCGAACTCGCCGTATCTCGCGTTCATCGTCGGGCTGCACGTCGCCACCGCCTTCGCGATGATCATCTACTTCTGGCGGGACTGGGTGCGGATCGTCGGCGGGTTCTTCTCGTCGTTGCGGCATCGCCAGATCGCGACAGCGGACCAGCGGCTCGCGTGGATGATCATCCTCGCGACGATCCCGGTCGGCATCGTGGGCGCCGCGCTGCAGAAGGTCTTCACGAACGTGTTCGCCAAGGGCGAGCTGACCGCGATCTTCCTGGCGGTCAACGGCTGCATCCTCCTGTACAGCGAGCGGCAGCGGCGGGTGCGGGCGGCGGCGGCCGCCGGGATCGACCCGGCCGAGGCGTCCGCCGACCGGGAGGCCGGCGGCCGTCGCGGCGACGCCGGCTGGGACGACGGTCGCGGCCGGAACGACGCCGGCTGGGATGACGAGCGCCGCGGGCCGGACGGCGACCGCGGCGGGTACAGCGGACAGCCGCGCAGGTACGGCGAGCGGGGCGGCTATCCCCCGGAACCCGGTGGTTACGGCCCCGGGCAGGGCGGTGGCTACGGCCCCAGGCAGGGCGGCTACGGCCCCGGGCAGGGCGGTGGCTACGGCGGCGAGCGCGGCGGCTACGGCCAGGGGGGCTACGGCCAGGGGGGCCGCGGCGACCGCGGCGGTTACCCGCCGGACCAGTACCCGCCGGACCAGCCCTGGCGGCAGCAGCCCGGCCAGCAGCAGTGGCAGGGACCCGATCCGCGGTACGGCGACAACCCGCTGTACGGCGACGACCCGCGCTACTCGCGCGACGAGCGGTCTCCAGAGGGACCGCGGTTTACTCCGACCCCGCCGCCCGGGCAGGACCCGCAGCCATACGACCAGACGCAACAGTACGGTCAGGGCCAGTACGGGCAGGACCCGCGGTACGGGCAGGACCCGCGTTATGGCGCGGACCCGCGCTACCAGGGCGATCCCCGGTACGTGACGAACGAGCCCGCCGCGCCGCGGGCGCCGCGGTTCACCCCGGCGCAGCAGCCGGGCCCGGACCCGCAGCCCTAC
>DASZKN010000021.1:0-7040 GCA_035552855.1 Trebonia sp.
GATCGCCAGGTGGAAGACGTCGTGCTGGGTGCGCATGTGAGCTTCCTCTCAGCTCGCGTTCTCGAAGGTCATCAGCGTGTCGGACCGCAGGCCGAGGCGCAGCGTCTCGAGGCCGATGACCCCGCTGGCCGGTACGTTGCCGAGGTTGACGTCCGGGCCGAGCCTGCTGATCAGGTAGGCCTGCAGCGCGGTGGTGGGCGCTTCCCACAGCAGGGTGTCACCGGCGACGCCGGACTGCAGCACGTCTTCGACGAGCCCGTACCGCAGTTCGCCGTCGGGCCGGCAGATGCCGGATTTCCCGCTTTCCCTGGCCTCCATCGTGACCAGCGACGCGCCCGCCTCGAGGTCCTCGTTGATGCACTCGACCCACGCGCTCGGCGGCAGCATCTCGGACCGGTCGGAGTCTTTAAACCCGACCTCGGACACGACGGTGAAGTCGGTGGCGAGCTTGCGGATGTACTCCGCCTTCTCAGTGTTCGACATGTCGATGGTGCCGTTGGAAACCTCCACGTGGCGGCACCCGTACTGGTCACAGAACCGCAGGTAATCGTCCAGACGGCCCTGCAGCGCGAACTTCTCGAACAGCGTCCCGCCGAAGTAGAACCCGATCCCGTGCTCGCCCAGCGCGCTGATCTTGTCCGCGACGCAGTTCGTCACCACCGACGTGCCCCAGCCGAACTTCACGTAGTCGATGTAGTCGGCTCCCAGGCTGAGCAGGTCGCGGAACAGCCCCAGCGGTATGCCGCCGTCGATCACCATCGTGAGACCGGCCTGCCTGGGCTTCGCCGCGCGCTGCGGCAGCGCGAGCGCGGTGGGGTTCATTCGGTTCCTCCTTGTGGCTCGATGCCGGCTGGCTCGATGCCGAATCGCGGGAACTGCAGGACGGTGGCGTTCGAGAGCGGCGGCCAGCCCATCTGCTCGACCGGGATGCCGGACAGGTACGCACGCAGGACGCGGAGGGTGCCGCCGTGGGCGACGACGATCGTGTCGCCGTCCCGGTCGCCGACGACGGGCAGCGCGCCCGCGGCCAGGTCGTCGTAAAAGGCGGCGGCCCGCTGGTAGAGATCGCGCACCGACTCGCCGCCCTCCGGGCGGATGTCGGGGTCGACCAGGCGGCCGCCGTCGAGGTCGAGACCGGTCGCGGACGGACCGTTGGCGGCGGCGGGAGTCCCCTCCAGGACGCCGAGGCAGCGCTCGCGCAGCCTGGCGTCAAGCACCACGGGCACGCGGGCCGCGGCCGCGAGCGGGGCGGCGGTCTGCTGGGCACGGCGCAAGTCGCTGGCGTAGATCGCCCGGACGGCCACGTCGCCGAAGCGCTTGGCGACCTCGGCCGCCTGGCGCAATCCCCGGTTCGTGAGTTCTGCCCGGTCATCGTAGCCCTGGGCCAGCCCGAGGGCGTTCCAGGTGCTCTCGCCATGCCGGACTACCCAGAGGGTGCGCGTGCCAGCGTCGGACGCGGCAGTGGAAGACATGCCAGGCAGCGTCGCGGCCATTTGTTAAAGAACAGTGAAAATGTAAACTTCCTAAGGAAACACTAAGCTAACTGCTAGGCGCACCTGCTTCACTGGTTATCGTGAAGCCGAGGCTGCTGGTGGTGGACGACGACCCGGACGTCCGGGACTCGCTCGAACGCGCCCTCGGCTACGCCGGTTTCGCCGTCGAGACGGCCCGTGACGGTGCCGCCGCAATCTTGTCGCAGGCTAAGTCCCCGGCGGACCTGATCATCCTGGACGTCCTGATGCCGATGATGAACGGGCTGGACGCGTGCCGGGAACTGCGCCGCAAAGGCGACGACACCCCCGTGCTCGTGCTGACCGCCAAGGACACCGTGGACGACCGGGTGGACGGTCTCGAAGCCGGCGCCGACGACTACCTGATGAAGCCGTTCGCACTGCGTGAGCTGCTGGCGCGGGTCCGCGCGCTGCTGCGCCGCACCCAGCCCTACCGGGAGATCCTCGGCTACGGCGACCTGACGATCGATCTCACGAACAGATCCGCGACACGGCAAGGCGACGAGCTCAGCCTCACCAAGATCGAGTTCGCGCTGCTCGAACTGCTCGTACGCAACTCCGAGCAGGTGCTTAGCTACGATGTGATCATGGACCGGATCTGGGGCTACGATGCGGCGCCGGCGTCGAACGCGCTCGCGGTCTTCGTCGGCTTCCTGCGACGAAAGCTCGAGGAGAACGGGCGCAGCCGGCTTGTGCATAACGTGCGCGGCATCGGCTACGTGCTGCGGGCCGCCCCCGTGACGCCCGGGTGAGGCCGCGGCCCGCGGTTCTGCGCCGGCTGCTGGCACGGGGGAAGTCTTTCTGTGGACGGCCCCCGCGGCTGACCCTGCTCACGCGTTTCACGCTTGTCGCCGTCGGCGCGGTCGCGGCGACCGCGCTGGCGATCACCGTCGTGGCGTTCCTGGCGATCCGCAGCGACCTGGAAAGCCAGGTGCATCAGCAGCTGGCCCAGCGGGCGGAGCGGGTCATGCAGGCGGCCACGCGGTTCCACGGGCACGTGCCGGCGGACTGGGTGCCCGGCCACTCGACGCAGTTCGGCGCCAACATCCCGTACACGCAGGTGATCACGGCTTCCGGCCAGGTGTGGGCGCCGCCCGGCGACGTGGGAATGCTGAAGCCGGATCCCACCGCGCTCTCCGTGGCCGCGGGCGGGCACGGGGACTACTACCAGAACACGAAGGTGGAGGGCACGTCGGCGGCCGTGCTGACCACTTCGCTCAGCCCGGGCCTCGCGCTTCAGGTGGCGGCGCCGCTCGGCGCCACCGAGACTGAGGTCGCCACGGTAGGGGCGGTGCTCACGGTCGTGAGCCTCATCGGCATCCTGCTCGCCACCGTGCTCGGCTGGGCGGTGGCGCGCGCCGGCCTGGCCCCGGTGGCCCGCCTGGCGGCCGTCGCCGAGCAGGTGACCGCGACCGGCGACCCGGACCGGCGGGTCGAGGTGGGCCGTCACGACGAGCTCGGCCGGCTGGCCATGTCGTTCAACCGCATGCTGAGCGCGCTCCAGCGATCGCTCGCCACCCAGCGGCAGCTGATCAGCGACGCCAGCCACGAACTGCGGACCCCGCTGGCGAGCCTGCGGGTCAACGTCGAGCTGCTGGCCGACGATCCCGGGATGTCCGAGGCCGAGCGCAAGGACGTGCTCAGCCGGGTCGTGGCCCAGGTCGCCGAGCTCAGCGACCTGGTGGCCAGCGTCACCGGACTGGCGCGGGGCGAACGGCCCAGCCTGCACCACGGCGAGGTGCGGCTCAACGACGTGACGGCGAAGGCGCTCGAAGCGGCCCGGCGCGACTGGCCGCGCACGCGGTTCCGGGTGGCGCTAGACGGGGGCACCGTCAGCGGCGACGGCGACCGGCTGCGGACCGCGATCAGGAACCTGCTGGACAACGCCGCCAAGTTCGGGGAACCCGGCGGGCTGGTCGAGGTCAGCCTGCACGGCGGCGAGCTGACCGTCCGCGACCACGGGCCGGGCATCGACGAGGACGACATCCCGTTTATCTTCGACCGTTTCTACCGGGCACTGTCCGCCCGCGCGGTCCCGGGCTCCGGGCTGGGCCTGTCCGTCGTCAGCGACATCGCGGAAGCTCACGGCGGCGCGGTGACCGCCGCCCCGGCCTCCGGCGGCGGCGCGGAGCTACACCTCACCCTCCCCTCCGCGGGCTCCCCGCCCCAGCCGTATCCCTCGCCGCCGGCTCCCTGAGGCGCCCGCCCCATTCCGCACGGCCGAGCCGGGCACGCCGGCCAGCATCCGCGGACCGTCGTCGGCCATATACATAAACATGTGATATAAGTTGCTTATGGAAAATTCCGGCGAACCGCCTGCCTCCGGTGAGCTGGCATCCGGCCTCGGCGCGGTGCTGGAACGACTGGTCGCGTTGATCCGGTCGCTCAACACCGCGCACCCGATATCCAGGACCTCATCGGGCACGCTGGCGACGCTAGAGCGCGACGGCGCCTGCCGGCTCACCGCCCTGGCGGCTCGCGAAGGCGTCACCCAGCCGGCGATGACGCAGCTCATCGGCCGGCTCGAGGACGCTGGCCTGGTGCGCCGGGATGCCGATCCGTCCGACGGACGGGTCGTGCGGGTGAGCATCACCGACGCCGGCAAGGCGGTCATGGCCACGCGGCGGGCGGAACGCGCGGAACGCCTCGGCGCTTTGCTCGCACGACTCAGCACCGAGCACCGGCAGTTGCTCGCCGCCGCCCTCCCGGCCCTGGGCGTCCTCGCCGACACGCGCGAAGACGCGCCGGTCCCCGCCCAGAACGGAGCTCACGTAGCATGAGCAGCCGTCACGCGGGTTCGACGACGAACCCGTTCAAGCAGCCGAAGGCGGTCTTCGCCGTCGCCTTCGCCTGCGTCGTCTCGTTCATGGGCATTGGCCTGGTCGACCCGATCCTGCCCGCGATCTCGAACGAGCTGCACGCCTCGCCCAGCGAGGTCACGCTGCTGTTCACCAGCTACCTCGTGGTCACCGCGATCGCGATGCTGATCACGAACTTCGTGTCCAGCCGCATCGGCGCCAAGCGCACGCTGATCGCGGGCCTGATCCTGATCGTGATTTTCGCCGGACTCGCCGGAGCCTCGGGCTCGGTCAGCGACATCATCTGGTTCCGCGGCGGCTGGGGCATCGGCAACGCGCTGTTCATCGCGACCTCGCTGGCCGTGATCGTCGCCAGCGCCACCGGGGGCTTCGCCGGCGCGATCGTGCTGTACGAGACCGCTCTCGGCCTCGGGATCGCGGTCGGCCCGCTGCTCGGGGGGACGCTGGGCGAGGTCAGCTGGCGCGGCCCGTTCTACGGCGTGTCCGTGCTGATGGCCATCGCGCTGATCGCCACGATCACGCTCGTCGAGCAGACCCCGAAGCCCGCCAAGCGCACCAGCCTCGCCGCGCCGTTCCGGGCGCTGCGGCACCGCGGCCTGCTGACGATGTCCCTCACCGCCCTCTGCTACAACTGGGGCTTCTTCACCGTGCTCGGCTACGCGCCGTTCCCGATGAAGCTCAGCCCGATCGAACTGGGCCTGGTGTTCTTCGTCTGGGGCATGTTCGTGGCGATCTTCGCGGTGTTCGGCGCGCCGCGGCTGCAGAGCAGGCTCGGCATCGCGAAGACGATGTACATCAACCTGTTCCTGTTCGCGATCGTCATCCTCGGCATCGCGATCTGGACGCTCGACAAGCCCGTGCTGATCGTCTGCACGGTGCTGACCGGCATCTTCATCGGCGTGAACAACACGGTCACGACGCAGGCCGTCATGACGGTGTCCCCGGTCGAGCGGCCGGTCGCGTCCGCCGCCTACAGCTTCGTGCGGTTCATCGGCGGCGGCCTCGCGCCGTATGCCGCCGGGCGCCTCGTGCTCGCCGTCGGCATCCACTTCCCGTTCTACCTGGCCGCCGGGGCCGTGCTGCTCGGCATCGTGGTCCTGTCCACCGGTCACAAGCTGCTCGCCGCCGCCGAGCGCGCCCAGGCCGAAGACGTGCGGGCGACCGCCGCGGCGAGCGCTCCCCCAGCCTTTTCTCCTGAACGGTCCCTGGTAACTGTCGGCCCGAACGCCGTCTCCCTCGACGATGCCCCGAGCACAGTGATCCTCGCCGCCGTCGACGGCTCTCCCGCCGCTGACCTCGTGACCGGCGAAGCCCGCCGCATCGCCGCTGGCGCGGGCGGTGTGATCCACGTCGTGCACGCCCAGGAGGGGGTGACCGGCGACGGCGCCGCCGACGGCGAGGCGCTCGACGCGGCCAGGGCCGTGGTCCGTGATCACCTGGACCGGCTCGCCGCGAGCGGAATCCCGGCTGTCGGGCATGTGCTGTTGCACGCCCCCGGTCACGGCGCGGCCGGGCGGCTGATCGCCGAGTACGGCAACGAGGTCGGCGCCACGACGATCGTCGTCGGCGCGTCCGCCGGCGGGGAGATGTCCGCCCTCATGGACGAGAGCGCCAGCGCCGAACTCCGCCGGCACGCTAAGGGCAGCATCCTCGTCGTGGACCCGGCGGCCCACTAGCCCGTTGGCCGGTGAGTTAAGCGGTTTGCTCGCCTGCAAGGCCACCACCGGCATCGCCATCCCCACCGCCGACGCCCCCTAATTAACCGGCCTTGCCGCTAGCCCGGCGGTCGGCCGCCCGTGAGGTGGCTCGCCAGGAAGGCGAGCGAGGATGGCTCCCGCGCCGTGAAGAAAGCCGCGTCGTGGCAGCCGTCCCCGAAGTCCACGACCGCGTCCCGCGGGAGCACCCGCGCGAGCGACCGCACGCCGGGGTAGAACGGATCGTCGTAGCCCGCCGCCACGCGCACCGGCGTGCGGGCGAGCGCGGCGGCGTGAGTGACCACGTCACCCGCGGCGAAGTCGGCCGCCGACGCGTACGCTCCCCGATTGGCCGCCCGCGCCTGGGCATAGCTCGTCCAGACCGCGGGGCTGATCGCGGCGACGGCCCTGATCAGGCGAGGCTGCCGCTCCGCGAGCAGCAGCGCCCCGTAGCCGCCCATCGAGATTCCCATGGCGCCGATGGGGTGCGGCGGCCGGCCGAGGCCGCGGCGCTGGCACATCGGGATCAGTTCCCCCGTGAGCATCCCCAGCGGGTCATCGCCCGGGTGGGTGTTCCAGTACCCGTTTCCGCCGTCCACCGTGACCAGCGCCAGCGGCGGCAACGCCGCCCCGCCGGCCCGCAGTGCCAGCGCCTGTGCGGGCGTCAGCCCGGACAGGGCGGTCTCGTGGTCGCCGCCGAAACCGTGCAGCATAGCCCGGTGACCGCGGTGCGGGCCGCTTGCTGCGCGACGGCGAGCGCCAGCGCGAGGACCGTGAGCCCGGCCACGTCGATGAGGCCGGCATGGAACAGCCCCGGCTGCCCGGCGGCGCCGGCGGTCGCGACCCACCAGCAGCAGGCGGCGAAGAAGGCCGTCATGATCACGCATGCGACGGCGGCCAACCTCGTCTCGAACCGCAGCACCACCGCCGGCAGGGCGACCCGGCGCACGCAGATCGCGCCGCTCGCCACGGCCGCCGCGAGGGCGAGCGGGCTGACGGCCATCCAGGCCAGTTCC
>DASZKN010000022.1:0-9639 GCA_035552855.1 Trebonia sp.
GGACGCGGGCTCCAAGATGGTGCACTGCGCGCCCAACACGTCGTCGACGATCGTGTCCAAGTCCGTCGCGCGGGGCGGCGGCCGGACCTCCTACCGGGGCCTGGTCGAGGTGCAGGACGGCGCCGCGCACTCCAAGTCCACGGTCAAGTGCGACGCCCTGCTGGTCGACACGATCAGCCGCTCGGATACCTACCCGTACAACGACATCCGCGAGGACGACGTCGAGATGGGCCACGAGGCCACCGTCTCGAAGATCTCCGAGGACCAGCTGTTCTACCTGATGAGCCGCGGCCTCACCGAGGACGAGGCGATGGCGATGATCGTCCGCGGGTTCGTCGAGCCGATCGCGCGCGAGCTCCCGATGGAGTACGCGCTCGAGCTCAACCGCCTGATCGAGCTGCAGATGGAAGGGGCCGTCGGCTGATGTCCACCCTCAGCGGGGCGGTGGAGGCCGCCCCGGTTACCAGCCTGCACGCGCACCGGTCGGCCAACCCCGACGACTTCGCCGTCCCGACCGGCCGCGAAGAGGAGTGGCGGTTCACGCCGCTCCGCCGCCTCCGCGGCCTGCAGACCAGCGCGCCGCTGGCCGCCGCGGCCGCCGGGGGAGTGCGGGTCGCCGTTGAGGCGGCTCCTGAAATCGAATTTTCTGAACGCGCCCTGGCGGCTGCCGACGGCCCGTTCCTGCCCGAAGACCGGGTCAGCGCCCGGGCGTTCGCCGCCGCCGGCACCGCGACCGTGCTCACGGTGCCGAAGGAAGCGGTCGCCACGCGCCCGACGATCGTCCGCGTCACGGGCGAGGACGCGGAGACGGCCGCCGCGGGCCACCTCGTGATCGAGGTGCAGCCGTTCGGGCGGGCAGTCGTGGTGATCGACCACCGGGGGAGCGCCACCTACGCCGACAACGTCGAGGTCAACATCGCCGACGGCGGTGACCTGACGCTCGTGTGGATCGCGGAGTGGGACGACGACGCGGTTCAGGTGTCGCACCACCAGGTGACGCTCGGCCGCGACGCACACCTGAAGCACGTCGCGGTGACGCTCGGCGGCTCGGTGGTCCGGCTGTCCCCGACGGTCCGCTACGCGGGCCCGGGCGGCGACGCCGAGCTGTACGGCCTCTGCTTCGCCGACGCGGGGCAGCACCTCGAGCACCGGCTGTTCGTCGACCACGACACGCCGAACTGCCGCAGCCGCGTCGTCTACAAGGGCGCCCTGTCCGGCGACGACGCCCACACGGTATGGATCGGCGACGTGCTGATCCGCCCGGAGGCGGCCGGCACCGACACCTACGAGTACAACAGGAACCTGGTGCTCACCGACGGGGCACATGCCGACTCCGTGCCGAACCTGGAGATCCTCACCGGTGAGGTGCTCGGCGCCGGGCACGCGAGCGCCAACGGCCGCCTCGACGACGAGCACCTGTTTTACCTGATGGCCCGGGGCATCCCGGTCGCCGAGGCACGGCGGCTGGTGATCCGCGGGTTCTTCGGCGAGCTGATCGACCGGATCGGCGTGCCGGAGGTCGAGGAGCGCGTGGCCGAGAAGATCGAGGCCGAGCTGACCGAGGGGGCCCTCGTATGACCGAGCCCGCCTTCATCCGTGCCTGCGCCCTGGCCGACGTGCCGGAAGACGGCGCGCTCGCGGTCGAACTGGGCGGCGAGCCCGTCGCGGTCGTCCGCGCCGGCGACGAGGTGTTCGCGATCCGCGACGTGTGCTCGCATGCCGAGGTCGCGCTGTCCGAGGGCGAGATCGACGGCTGCACGATCGAGTGCTGGCTGCACGGGTCGCGCTTCGACCTGCGGACCGGCAAGCCGACCGGCATGCCCGCCACCGAGCCGGTGCCCGTCTACCCAGTGAAGATCGAGGGCGACGACGTCCTCGTGGCTATAGAGGAGTCATAGTGTCCACCCTTGAGATCCGCGACCTGCACGCCGCCGTCACCGAGGCCGACGGGACGCGGCGGGAGATCCTGCGCGGCGTCAACCTGACGGTGGCCGACGGCGAGACCCACGCGATCATGGGTCCGAACGGCTCCGGCAAGTCCACGCTCGCCTACGCGATCGCGGGGCACCCCAAGTACACGGTCACGCAGGGCACGGTCACGCTCGACGGCGAGGACGTGCTCGGGATGACCGTCGACGCCCGCGCCCGCGCCGGCCTGTTCCTGGCGATGCAGTACCCGGTCGAGGTCCCCGGCGTGTCGGTGTCGAACTTCCTGCGCACCGCGGTCACCGCCGTGCGCGGCGAGGCGCCGAAGCTGCGCGAGTTCATGAAGGAGATACGCGGGTCGATGAGCGACCTGTCCATCGACTCGAAGTTCGCCGAGCGCTCGCTGAACGAGGGCTTCTCCGGCGGCGAGAAGAAGCGCCACGAGATCCTCCAGATGGAGATGCTCGACCCCAAGATCGCGGTGCTCGACGAGACCGACTCCGGCCTCGACGTCGACGCGCTCAAGGTCGTCTCCGAGGGCATCAACCGGTTCCGGGCCAAGCCGGGCCACGGCGTGCTGCTGATCACCCACTACACCCGGATCCTGCGCTACGTGCGGCCGGACTTCGTGCACGTGTTCGTGGCCGGCCGGGTTGTCGAGGAAGGCGGCCCCGAGCTGGCCGAGGTCCTCGAGAACGGGGGCTACGAGCGGTTCACGTCCGCGGCGGGAGCGACGGCATGAGCGACAGCGGCCCGCTTGACGTCGAAGCGATCCGCAAGGACTTCCCGATCCTGTCCCGGACCGTGCGGAACGACAAGCCGCTGGTCTACCTCGACTCCGGCGCGACGTCACAGCACCCGGTCGTCGTGCTCGACGCCGAGCGGGACTACTACGAGCGGCACAACGCCGCCGCTCACCGCGGCACCCACCTGCTCGGCGAAGAGGCCACCGAGATCTACGAGGGCACCCGGGCCAAGGTCGCGTCGTTCATCGGCGCGGCGTCGGCGGACGAGGTGGTTTTCACCAAGTCCGCGACCGAGGGGATCAACCTGGTCGCGTTCGGGCTGAGCTCCGGGGGCCCCGCGGCCATGTCGCTCAAGCCGGGCGATGAGATCCTGATCTCCGAGATCGAGCACCACGCCAACCTCGTGCCGTGGCAGCAGCTCGCGCTGCGCACCGGGGCGACGGTGAAGTGGTTCAAGGAACTGCCGGACGGCCGCATCGACGTCGATGAGTCGCTGTTCACCGAGCGGACCAAGATTGTCGCGGTCACCGGGCAGTCCAACGTCACCGGCGTCATCCCGCCGCTGCGCCGGATCGGCGAGCTGGCCCACGCGGCCGGCGCGCTGTTCCTGGTGGACGGGGCCCAGCTAGTGCCGCACCACCCGGTTAACGTCGCGGACCTCGGGGCGGACTTCGTCGCCTTCTCCGGGCACAAGATGCTCGGCCCGCTCGGGCTCGGCGTGCTGTACGGGAAGTACGACAAGCTTGAGGCGCTGCCGCCGTTCCTCACCGGCGGGTCGATGATCGAGATCGTCCGGATGGAGGAGACGACGTTCCTCCCGCCCCCGGCGAAGTTCGAGCCGGGCGTCCCGCCGGTCGCGCAGGCCGCCGGCCTCGGCGCGGCGGTGGACTACCTGACCGCGCTCGGCATGGACAACGTGGCCGCGCACGAGGAGGCGCTGACCGCGCACGCGCTCGAGGTGCTCGGCGAGATCGAGGGGGTGCGCATCCTCGGCCCGCTGACCACCGAGAACCGCGGCGGCACGGTCGCGTTCGAGGTGGCGGGCGTGCACGCGCACGACGTCGGCCAGGTCCTCGACGAGCTGGGCATCGCGATCAGGACCGGGCACCACTGCGCGTGGCCGCTGCACCGGACGCTCGGCTGTCAGGCGTCCAACCGGGCCAGCTTCTACCTGTACAACACCTCCGCCGAGGTCGACGCCCTGGCGGACGGTATCCGCTACGCCAGGAAGTTCTTCCGGGCCTAGTGCTCACCCGGGACACCCCGGATCCCGGGAACCGGAACACCGGCCCGCCCGACCGTGTTACAGAAGGCACTATGCAGCTTGAGGACATGTACCAGGAGATTATCCTGGACCACTACCGGAACCCGCACCACAAGGGCCTGCGGGACCCTTACGATGCCGAGGTGCATCACGTGAACCCGACCTGCGGCGACGAGATCACGCTGCGCGTCGCGCTCAAGGACACGGGCGGCGAAGCGGTGGTCGAGGACGTGTCCTATGACTCGCTGGGCTGCTCGATCAGCCAGGCCAGCGCCTCGGTGATGAGCGACCTCGTGATTGGCAAGCCGGTCAGCGAGGGGATGAAGGTCGGCGACGAGTTCCTGTCGCTGATGCAGTCGAAGGGGCAGCAAGAGCCGGACGAGGACGTACTGGAGGACGCGGTGGCGTTCGCGGGCGTGTCCAAGTACCCGGCGAGGATCAAGTGCGCGCTGCTCGGCTGGATGGCGTGGAAGGACGCGACCTCGCGGGTGCTGGCTGAGACGAACGAAGGAGAGCAGCGATGACGGAGACTCCGCAGCAGGAAGAGCAGGCCACGCCGGAGCTGGCGAAGGAGGTCGAGGACGTCCTCGAGGCGCTGCGCGACGTCGTGGACCCCGAGCTTGGCGTCAACGTCGTCGACCTCGGGCTCATCTACGGCGTCGAGGTGGACGCCGAGAAAATCGCGACGGTGGACATGACGCTGACCAGCGCCGCCTGCCCGCTGACCGACGTGATCGAGGAGCAGGCCCGCGAGGCCCTGGAGGGCCTGGTCAGCGACTTCCGGATCAACTGGGTCTGGATGCCGCCGTGGGGCCCGGAGAACATCACCGATGACGGCCGCGAGCAACTCCGGGCGCTGGGCTTCAACATCTAACCGGCGCTCCGGCGCTTCGGGACCGCTTTGGCGACTCGGACGCGACCTCCGCCGCCGGCGTCCTCGAGAACCTGCGGTCCGCCGCCACCAACGCCGGGGCCAGCTTCAAGGACCAGAGCGCGACCGTCGGCTGAAGGCGGGCGCCTATGCTAGCCGCGGACGTAGAACGGGCTCGTGTTCTTCGCTACCCAGTCGTCGACCAGGTCTGGCTCGGCTTCGCCGGGGAACGTGACGTCGATCGGGAACGGTGCCTGCTGCGGGATCGTCGCGACCGCGCCTTCGATCGTGCCCACGACGGCCTCGTGGGCCGCCGTGCTGGCCGGGTCGTCGAGCGTCACCGAGATGATCAGGCCCGCGCCCCGGCCGGGAACGGACAGCCAGGCGCGCGCCGCCGCGCGGACCGCGGGCAGGGCGTGCAGGCGGCTGCGCACCTCGTTGAGCAGCGCCTCCGGCTCCGACGGCGGATGCCCCACCCGGATCGGGCGGCCGTCGGCGCCGGTGTTCTCGGTGGCGCCGAGGAGGGCGACGCCTTCGGGATAGACCGGGACGCTGGCCTCGGCGCCCGGGTTGAGCGCGATGCCGAGGCCGGGGGGCAGTTGCCGGGCAAGCGCGGCCGCCGGGACCACGATGTGCGGCGTCACCGGCGGCTCGGCGGCCCGGCGCCAGTGCTGCCCGGCCGCGCCGCCCAAGCGGTCACCGCTGCCCACGCGGTCACCGGCACCGTCCAGACGGTCGTCCGCGTTGTGATCATCGCCGGCGCGCGCGTGCGGGACACGGCCGTCGGTCACTTGGCCGCCGGGCCGCGGGCTGCCCGGATCCTGCTCTCCCGAAGCGCGGTCGCCCGCCGCGGGACCGGCCGCCAGCGTCGCGGGCCAGATGCCTAGCCGCTGCACCGACGTGAAGCACGGGACGAATTCGGCGCCGAGGTACGTGACGGTCGGCAGCGCGACCGACGATCCGTCGATGACCGGCCGCTTGCCGCCGGGCAGCGGTATCCACACGCGGGCCCGCGCCAGCTCGTCGAGCAGGTCGGTCAGCCGGTCGGCGTCCTTGACCACGGCGGCGAGCACCTGCTCGACAGCCTCGCAGGAGGAGTACGCTCCCTCTGGTGTGCCGGGCGCCGCGCCCCACGCGACCGCGCCCGGGCGGACCACCGTGCCGCCGTGGGCCATGGCCTGAGGGGGTATCACGTCCGCGGGCCGCTGCCGCGGCGGCGCGGGCATGCGGGCATCCGGACCGGTTGCGCGATCGATCGGGGGCATGGAGTCTTCCTCAGGTCTTGTGTGCGCGAGGCAGAGAGGCACAGTTATGTCAAACGCAACACGTTGCCAGTACGTGCGCACGAGCGGTGACGTGTCCGTTGTACGGATAGTAAACACGATGAGGCCCTAAGTAGTGAAGAACCTCGAGGCTAGCGGTGGAAGATGGCTCGATATTTCTCCGCAGCGGTTCCCCGGCTGGATCGCCTCGTTCGCGCGCAGGCACGGCGGCACCACCGCCGAAGCATCCCTCATGGTGACTGTGACCAGCGACGATGTAATTTTCGAGGCGCCCGACGGCGCGACCGCGCAGTGCCAGCCGCCATTCTGGGAATCGCAAACCGAGGTACGCGAATATGCCGCCGGCGCCACCGCGGGCGTCACCGCCGCCGCCGGCGCTGCGGACGTCCCCGACGCCGCGGAGATCGCACGGCTGATCGCTGGCCACGCGCTCGCCGAGCGCGACGTGGCGGTGCTGCTCGTCCGGCTCGGCGGCTACGCCGCCGGGGTGTTCACCGGATCGCCGCCCAGGCTGGCGGTCTCCAAGACCGGCGCCCGGCTCGTGCACGGCCGCAGCGCCGCGGGCGGCTGGTCACAGCACCGCTTCGCCAGACGGCGGGAGAAACAGGCCGCGGAGGCATTGCACGCCGCCGCCACCGCGGCGGCCGAGACGTTCGGACGGTGGGGAGTCGGGAAGGACCGTTCGGGATCTGACGTTGTAGTTTTTGGCGGTGACAAGCGCGCCATCGCGGAGACCGTGAGCGACCCGCGGCTGGCGCCCTACCTTGACCTGGTCACCGGCCGGTTCCTGACCGTGCCGGATCCCAGGCTGGCCGTGCTCAAAGAAGCGCCGCGGCTGTTTCTGGCCGTGCGGATAATGCTTAGGGAGCCGGCGGCCTGATCGGGTACCGTTTAACGGTTTGCCGTCGCGGCTGTCGCGGCTGTCGCGACGGGCGCGCTGGTCGTCTGCCGGGATAGCCGGGATAGCCGGAGAAGCCGTAATTCGCTTAATTGCTGGAGTGGTGTAATCGTGATCGTTGCCAGTGGCCTTGAGCTGCGCGCCGGTGCCCGGCTGCTGCTGGCCGACACCTCGTTCCAGGTCGCCGAGGGCGACCGGATCGGGCTCGTGGGGCGGAACGGCGCGGGCAAGACCACGCTGGCCAAAGTGCTGTCCGGCAACGGGCTGCCCGCAGCGGGCACCGTGCGCAGCAGCGGCAGCGTGGGCTACCTGCCGCAGGACCCGCGGACCGGCGACCTCGACGTGCTCGCGCTCGACCGGGTGCTGTCGGCGCGCGGGCTGGACGAACTGCGCGAGCAGATGCGCAAGGCCGAGTCGCAGATGTCCGACGAGAACCCGGCGGTCGCCGAGCGGGCGATCAGGAAGTACGGCAGCCTCAGCGACCGGCTGTCGGTGCTCGGCGGCTACGCGGCCGAGGCGCAGGCGGCGAGCCTGGCCGCGAGCCTCGGACTGCCCGACCGGGTGCTGCACCAGCCGCTGCGGACGCTGTCCGGCGGGCAGCGGCGGCGGGTGGAGCTGGCGCGGATCCTGTTCGGTGACTCGCAGACGCTGCTGCTCGACGAGCCCACGAACCACCTGGACGCCGACTCGGTCAGCTGGCTCCGCGACCACCTGAAGAATTACCGCGGCGGCCTGATCGTGATCAGCCACGACGTGGAGCTCATCGAGCAGGTCGTGAACAAGGTCTTCTACCTCGACGCCAACCGCTCCGTGCTCGACATCTACAACGTCGGCTGGAAGGCGTACCTGACGCAGCGCGAGGCCGACGAGCGCCGCCGCCGCCGCGAGCGGGCCAACGCCGAGCGGCAGGCGACCGCGCTGCAGGCGCAGGCCGACAAGATGCGCGCCAAGGCCACCAAGGCCAAGGCGGCGCAGAACATGCAGCGGCGCGCGGAACGCCTGCTCGACGGGCTGGAGAACGAGCGCCAGGGCGACCGGGTGGCCAGGCTGCGGTTCCCGACGCCGGTCACGTGCGGCAAGACGCCGCTGACCGCGGCCGGATTGTCGAAATCTTACGGTTCGCTTGAGGTATTCACCGACGTAAGTGTCGCGGTGGACAGGGGAAGCCGCGTGGTGATCCTGGGGCTGAACGGAGCGGGCAAGACCACGCTGCTCCGCCTGCTCGCCGGGGTGGAAAAGCCAGATACCGGAAAAGTCAGCCCAGGGCACGGCCTCCGGCTCGGTTATTACGCCCAGGAGCATGAAACTCTCGATACCGAGCGCACGCTTATCGAGAACATGCGCACCGCGGCGCCGGAACTAACCGAGACTGACCAGCGAAAAGTCCTCGGCTCATTCCTGTTCTCCGGGGATGACGTGGATAAGCCGGTCGGCGTCCTTTCCGGTGGCGAGAAGACACGGCTCGCGCTGGCCCTTCTCGTGGTATCGGGCGCGAACGTGCTGCTGCTCGACGAGCCCACGAACAACCTGGATCCCGCTAGCCGCGAAGAGATCCTCGCCGCGCTGCGCGGATATGAGGGCGCCATTGTTCTCGTCACGCACGACGAGGGCGCGGTCGAGGCCCTTTCACCGGAACGCGTTATCGTCCTGCCAGAAGGGACAGAAGACACATGGAACAACGATTTCGCCGACTTGGTAGCGCTTGCCTGAGTCGGGTTTAGGAAATCCCATCATGTGGGTGGCCAAGCACGCGCCGATAGGTGATCATTGCGATGGGGGTGTAACGCGATGAGTGCTCCACCTTACGGGAGGTACACGTGGCCGAGACCCTTCGAAAGGGAACCAGGGTCACCGGTTCAGACCGCAGCGAACTGGCGAACGACCTGAAAACCAGATATAACTCCGGCGAGTCGATCAGGGCACTCGCCAACTCCACGGGCCGGTCGTACGGCTTCGTCCACCGGCTGCTCACGGAAACGGGCGTGAGGCTGCGCGGCCGGGGCGGCGCTACCCGTGGCGGCGCGCGCCGGGAGAAGGCGACCGCCGGCCGCTGAGGCCGCGGTGATTTCGCTCCGGGCTTAGCGCTAATTACCGCTTACGCCGCCCGGGCGGGAACTGCCCGCGCCCCGGGCGGGTTAGGGAAGTCATGTACGGACGGGGACACGTCATGGTCCGCGGATTCCGCATGGATCCGTCGATCACCAAGCAGAAACTCAAGCCGGGAACGATCCGCCGGATCGCGCGCTACGCACGGCCGTACCGCGCGCAGCTGGCGTTGTTCCTGTTCATGACCGCGGTGGACGCCGTCATCACGGTCGTCAACCCCTTGCTGCTGCGCGAGATCATCGACAAGGGCATCATCGGCCGCGACGACACCGTGGTGATCGTCGTGGCGGCGATCGTCGCCGGGGTCGCGATCTTCGACGCGTTCCTGGGCTTCGCGAACCGCTGGTTCTCCGCGCGCATCGGCGAGGGCGTCATCTACGACCTGCGCACCCAGGTGTTCGGCCACGTCCAGCGGCAGCCGATCGCGTTCTTCACCCGGGCGCAGACCGGCTCGCTGGTGAGCCGGCTCGACGCCGACGTGCTGGGCGCGCAGCAGGCGATCGTCGGCACGCTGTCGAGCATTCTCTCCAACGCCCTCGCGCTCG
>DASZKN010000023.1:0-7910 GCA_035552855.1 Trebonia sp.
GAGATCAAGTCGCGGATCCTGCAGATGGCCGGCGACGACGTCGACGTGGTGATCACCGAGGTGGGCGGGACGGTCGGTGACATCGAGTCACAGCCGTTCCTCGAGGCGATCCGCCAGATCAGGCACGAGATCGGCCGCGACCGGTGCTTCTTCGTGCACGTGTCCCTGCTGCCCTACATCGGCCCGAGCGGCGAGCTCAAGACCAAGCCGACCCAGCACTCCGTCGCCGCCCTGCGGAGCATCGGCATCCAGCCGGACGCGATCGTGGCCCGCAGCGACCGCCCGATCAGCGACGGCCTCAAGCGCAAGATAAGCCTGATGTGCGACGTGGACGAGGACGCGGTGGTCGCCACGCCCGACGCCCCGAGCATCTACGACATCCCCAAGGTCCTGCACGGCGAGGGCCTGGACGCCTACGTCGTACGCCGCCTGCACCTGCCCTTCCACGACGTGGACTGGAGCGAGTGGGACGACCTGCTGCGGCGGGTGCACCGCCCGGCCCGGTCCATCACGATCGCCCTCGTCGGGAAGTACGTGGACCTGCCCGACGCGTACCTCAGCCCGGCCGAGGCCCTCAAGGCCGGCGGCTTCGGCAACGACGCGAAGGTCACGATCCGGTGGGTGACCAGCGACGACTGCGAGCGCCCGGAGGACGCGGCCGGCCAGCTCGACGGCGTGGACGGCATCCTCATCCCCGGCGGCTTCGGCGTCCGGGGCATTGAGGGCAAGATCGGCGCGATCCAGTACGCCCGCGAGCACCAGATCCCCGTGCTCGGCCTGTGCCTCGGCCTGCAGTGCGCGGTCATCGAGGTCGCGCGCCACCTGGGCGGCCTGGCCGGCGCGAACAGCACGGAATTCGACCCGGAGTCCCCGGCTCCGGTGATCGCCACGATGGCCGACCAGGAGGACGTGGTCGCGGGCGAGCGGGACATGGGCGGCACGATGCGCCTCGGCCTGTACCCGGCTAGCCTGCGGCCGGCCACGATCGTCAGCGAGCTGTACGGCGGCGCGCCGACCGTCGACGAACGGCACCGGCACCGCTACGAGGTGAACAACGCCTACCGCGCGCGGCTGGAAGAGGCGGGCCTGGTGTTCTCCGGCCTGTCGCCGGACGGCCGCCTGGTGGAGTTCGTCGAGCTGCCGCGGGACGTGCACCCGTTCTTCGTGGCGACCCAGGCCCACCCGGAGTTCCTGTCCCGCCCGACCCGGCCGCACCCGCTGTTCAGCGGCCTGATCGCCGCGGCGCTGGCCAGGTCGCGCGGCGCCGGCGCCGTTCCCGGCGGCACGCGGGCGGTGGCGACCGCGTGAGCGAGCCGCGGCCGATGGCGCACGCCATCGAGGACACCGAAGAGCGCTGGCCCGTCGAGTCGTCCCGGGAGCGGCTGACCGACCGGCTGATCTCCGTGCGGAGCGACAAGGTCCGCATGCCTGACGACCATTCCGCGCAGCGCACCGTGGTGGCTCACCCCGGTGCCGTCGCCGTCGTCGCCATGGACGACGCGGACCGGGTGCTGATGATCAGGCAGTACCGGCACCCGGTCGGACGGCTGCTGTGGGAGATACCGGCGGGCCTGCGCGACGTCGACGGGGAGCCGATCCTGGAGACCGCCCGGCGCGAGCTGCTCGAGGAGACCGGCTACGAGGCGCGGGAGTGGCACACGCTCGTGGACTACTTCAGCTCGCCGGGCTACTCCACGGAGCGGCTGCGGATCTACCTCGCCCGCGGCCTCCGGGAGTCCGCGGACACCGGCTACGAGCGCGAGCACGAGGAGAAGTACCTGATCACCGACTGGGTGCCGCTGCCCGAGGCGGTCGGCCTGGCGCTGGCCGGGAAGCTGCACAACAGCTCGGCCGTCATGGGCGTGCTCGCCGTCCAGGCGGCCCGCGCGGACGGCTTCGCGGCCCTCCGCCCGGCCGGCGCACCGGAAACGTAGGTGAGCGGCGTCGCCGCCGCCGTCGCGTGGTACCTGCAGTACCTGACCGTGGAGCGGGGGCTGGCGGCCAACACCCTCGCGTCGTACCGGCGGGACCTGCGGCGCTACGTGGCGACGCTGGCCGGCCGGGGGCGGGCGGATCTCGACGAGGTCACGACGGCCGACGTGGCCGAGTTCCTCGCCGCGCTGCGCGAAGGCGACGCGGAGCACCCGCCGCTGGCGGCCAGCTCCGCGGGCCGCGCGGTCGTCGCGGTCCGCGGCCTGCACGCGTTCGCGCTCAAGCAGGGCCTCGCGCGCGCCGACCCGGCGCACGCGGTCGCGCCGCCCGCGCCGCCCCGGCGGCTGCCCAAGGCCATCCCGCTGGAGGCGGTCGAGCGGATCCTCGACGCGGCCGGGTCGGCCGCGGACCCGGACCCGCGCAAGCTGCGCGACCGCGCCCTGCTCGAGTTCCTGTACGCGACGGGCGCGCGGATCTCCGAGGCGACCGGGCTTGACGTCGACGACCTGGAGATCGCCGGGTCGGACCCGGTCGTGCTGCTCAACGGCAAGGGCGGCAAGCAGCGGTTCGCGCCGGTCGGCCGCTACGCGGTCCGCGCCCTGGAGGCTTACCTGGTCCGGGGCCGGCCGGCCCTCGCCGCGCACGCTGGCGTCCGGCGGCAGACGCCCGCCGTGTTCCTGAACGCACGGGGCGGGCGGCTGACCAGACAAGGAGCCTGGGGAGTGCTGGCAGCCGCGGGGGAGCGTTCGGGGATAAAGGGAATTTCACCCCACACCCTGCGGCACTCCTTCGCGACCCACCTGCTGGACGGCGGGGCGGACATCAGGGTGGTGCAGGAACTGCTCGGCCATGCCTCGGTCACCACCACCCAGGTCTACACGCTCGTCACGGTCGACAAGCTGCGCGAGGTCTACGCGACCGCCCATCCCCGCGCCCTGGGCTGACGGTGACGGTGACCGGCTCGGTGACCGACCCCGGTAAAATTCGGCCGCTTACGGCGCGTTGGCTTGATCTCGCGTGCTGAGCGCCCTAGGTTTTGAGCAGTTCGCGACCTCTAGCCCCGAGAGGAACATCTGGTGGCCGCATCTCGCGTAATCGAGCTTCTGCCGGGAGACATCGGGCCGACGGGCCGGCCCATGCCCGAGTTCTCCGAGCCTGAGCCGCTCTCGACGCACGGCCCGGCCCGCATCGTCGCGATCTGCAACCAGAAGGGCGGCGTCGGGAAGACGACGACGACGATAAACCTTGGCGCGGCGCTGGCCGAGCGGGGGCGGCGCTGCCTGCTCGTGGACTTCGACCCGCAGGGGGCGCTGTCGGTCGGGCTCGGCATCCAGCCGCACGACATCGACATGACCGTCTACAACCTGCTCATGGAGCGGGGCGTCGAGGCGCGGGACGTGCTCTTCCACACCCCCGTCAAGGGCATGGACCTGCTGCCGAGCAACATCGACCTGTCCGGGGCCGAGGTCCAGCTCGTGCACGAGGTCGGCCGCGAGTACATCCTCGGCGGCGTGCTCAAGTCCGTCGTGCCTGAGTACGACTACATCCTGATCGACTGCCAGCCGTCGCTCGGCCTGCTCACGATCAACGCCCTCGCCTGCGCCGACAGCGTGCTGATCCCGCTGGAGTGCGAGTACTTCGCGATGCGGGGCGTCGCGCTGCTCATGGAGACGATCGACAAGGTCCAGCACCGGCTCAACCCGAACCTGACGATCGACGGCCTGCTGGGCACGATGTACGACTCGCGCACCCTGCACACCAGGGAAGTGCTCGGCAGCATCGTCAACGGCTTCGGCGACAAGGTCTTCCACACGGTGATCAACCGGACCGTGCGGTTCCCGGACGCCACCGTGGCGGGGGAGCCCATCACGAGCTTCGACTCCGCGTCGATGGGGGCGAACTCCTACCGGGAACTCGCCAAGGAAGTTCTCGACCGGTGGCGGCGGTCAGGGGACGCGCACGCCGGGTAGTCCGATACCGTCGTTATCGTGGGGCAGGACGAAACCGACGCCGCCGCGGCCGCGATCACCGCGGACGCGGGCGACGCGCCGCGCGGCGGCAAGGCATTCGAGGTGCACCTCGACGTGTTCGAGGGCCCGTTCGACCTGCTGCTCGCGCTGATCTCCAAGCACAAGCTCGACATCACCGAGGTGGCGCTCTCCCAGGTCACCGACGAGTTCATCGGCTACATCAGGGACCGGTCGGGCAGCTGGGATCTGGATCAGGTCAGTTACTTCCTGCTGGTCGCGGCCACGCTGCTCGACCTGAAGGCGGCCCGGCTGCTGCCGTCGGGCGAGGTGGAGGACGAAGAGGACCTCGCGCTGCTCGAGGCGCGGGACCTGCTGTTCGCCCGGCTCCTGCAGTACCGGGCGTACAAGGAGGTCGCGGCGCTGTTCGCGGGCCGGATGGCGGCCGCCGCGCTGTGCTTCCCGCGCCGGGTGCCGCTGGAGCCGCGGTTCGCGCAGTTGCTGCCCGAGGTGCTGCTCACGCTCGGCCCGCTGGAGTTCGCGAAGCTGGCCGCGCGGGCGCTCACGCCCAAGGCGCCGCCGACGGTGTCGGTGGACCACATCCACCAGCCGTTCGTGTCGGTCAGGGAGCAGGCGGTGCTGATCGCCGGGCGGCTGAAGGACCTCGGCCGCGCGTCGTTCCGTCAGCTCGCCGGCGGCGCGGGGACCAACTACGAGATCGTGGCGTCGTTCCTGGCCCTGCTCGAGCTGTACCGGGAGGACGTGGTCGGGTTCG
This sequence comes from Trebonia sp., assembly GCA_035552855.1. GTDB lineage: Bacteria > Actinomycetota > Actinomycetes > Streptosporangiales > Streptosporangiaceae > Trebonia. The sequence goes on from DASZKN010000023.1 coordinate 4,675, forward strand.
AGCAAGTGGTGGCCCTCGGCGAGCTGTACGTGAGCTGGACGGGCGGTGACCGCGACGTGGCGCTCGCCCCGCCCGGAGCCGGTAGCGTCGAGGCAGGCACGACCGAAAGCGAAGAAGACTACACGTGAGCGACGAAGCAGAAGACGGCACACTCGAGACCGGCCCCGGCGAGCCCGGGCTGCCCGCCTCGCTCGAGGCGATCCTGCTGGTCGCCGACGAGCCGGTGTCCGACGTCCTGCTGGCCCAGGTGCTCGAGCGGCCGCGCGGCGAGGTGACCGCCGCCCTGCGCGAACTCGCCGGGGAATACGCGGCGCAGGGCCGGGGGTTCGGCCTCAGGGAGATCGCCGGCGGCTGGCGGTACTACACGCGCGCGGACTGCGCGCCGCTCGTCGAGCGCTTCGTCCGGGACGGCCAGGAGGTCCGGCTCACCCAGGCGGCGCTGGAGACGCTCGCCGTCATCGCCTACCGGCAGCCGGTCAGCCGGGCGCGGGTCGGCGCCGTCCGCGGCGTGAACTGCGACGGCGTGATCAGGACGCTGGTGCTGCGCGGCCTCGTCGAGGACACCGGCACCGACCCGGAGACCGGGGCGATCCTGTACCGCACCACCGGGTACTTCCTGGAGCGGATGGGCCTGGCGAGCCTGGACGAGCTGCCGGACCTGGCGCCGTTCCTGCCAGAGAATATCGAGGACATTGAGGACAATGAACGGACGCGGGGGTAGGGAACAGCGCGCGGCCAGCCTGTCGCCAGAGGCACAGGCGAGGCTCCGCGCGCTGCGCAGCATGGGCTTCGAGGAGGACGGCCGCGACGACTTCGCCGGCTTCCGGGACGACGACGGCCGCGACGACCTTGTCGACGTCCCCGACGGCGTCCGGCTGCAGAAGGTGCTCGCCGCCGCCGGGTTCGGCAGCAGGCGGTACTGCGAGGAGCTCATCGGCGAGGGCCGGGTGCGGGTCGACGGCCAGGTCGTGCGCCGGTTCGGCGCGCGCGTCGACCCGGAGAACCAGGAGATCCGGGTCGACGGCAAGCGCATCCCGTCCAAGCAGGGCGTCGTGTACCTGGCGTTCAACAAGCCGCGCCAGGTACTGACCGCGATGTCCGACGGGCGCGGCCGGGCGACGATCACGGACTACCTCGGCGACCGGGCCGAGCGGCTCTTCCACGTCGGCCGGCTCGACTACGAGACCGAGGGGCTGATGCTGCTCACCAACGACGGTGAGCTCGCGCACCGGCTCGCGCACCCCAGCTACGAGGTCGCCAAGACCTACCTCGCGGACGTGCCGGGCCCGGTCGCGAAGGACGCCGGCCGCCGGCTGGCCGCCGGGGTGGAACTCGAGGACGGCGTCGCGGTCGCCGACCGGTTCCGCGTGCTCGAGCAGGCGGGCGGCCGCGCGCTCGTCGAGATCACGCTGCACGAGGGGCGCAAGCACATCGTCAGGCGGATGCTGGCCGAGGTCGGCCACCCGGTGAGCCGCCTGGTCCGCACCACGGTCGGGCCGGTCAAGCTGGGCGAGCTGCGCCCCGGGAAAACCCGTGACCTGTCCACGCAGGAGATCGGCGAACTGTACGCCGCGGTCGGGCTGTAGCCTGGAGGCCGGACATCAGGAGGGCAGACACGTGGCAGTCCGTGCGATTCGCGGGGCGATCCAGGTTGACGAAGACAGCCGGGACGCGATCCTTGAAGGGACCGCTGAGCTTGTGTCGGCGGTGCTGAACCGCAACGACCTTACGACCGACGATGTCATCAGCGTGCTGTTCACCGTGACGCCCGACCTGACGACCGAGTTCCCCGCGCTCGCGGCGCGCAAGCTCGGCTTCCACGCGGTGCCGCTGATGTGCGCGACCGAGATCCCGGTGCGCGGCGCGATGCCCCGGGTCGTGCGGCTGATGGCACATGTCGAGACTGGCCGGCCGCGGCCGGAGATCCAGCACGTGTACCTGCGCGGCGCGGTGGGGCTGCGCATGGACATCGCCCAGTAAATAAGCTCAGTAAATAAGCTCAGTAGAAACCCTTTTTCCTGAACGGACCATCGTGACTGTCCTGCCCGCCCGCGTCCTCGTCATCGGGACCGGCCTGATCGGCACGTCCGTCGCGCTCGCGCTGCGCGCGCGCGGCGGACACGTCTGGCTGAGCGACGCGGACCCGGACACCGCCCGGCTGGCGGCCGGGCTCGGCGCCGGGACGGTGGTGCCGCACCTGCGGGACGCGAAGGGCGTCGCAGACGTGGCCGTGCTCGCGATGGGCCCGGACGTGGTCGCGGAGTCGCTGGCGCTCGCGCAGGAGTGGGGCGTCGCCGACTGGTACACGGACGTGGCCAGCGTCAAGTCGCTCCCGGTGGCGGCGGCCCGGTCGCGCGGGTGTGACCTGCGGACCTACGTGCCGGGACACCCGATGGCCGGCCGCGAGCGGCCCGGGCCCGGGGCGGCCAGGGCCGACCTGTTCCTCGGGCGCACCTGGGCGCTGTGCCCGCTGCCGGAGACGGCGCCGGCGGCGGTGGCCGCCGTGGCCGCGCTGGCGTCCGCGTGCGGCGCGGACGTGGTGACGACGGACACGCTGACCCATGACCGGTGGGTGGCGCTGGTTTCGCACGCCCCGCACGTGGTGGCGGCCGCGATGGCCGCCCGGCTGGCGGCGCCGTCCGCCGCCGGCGAGGCGCTGCGGCTGGCGGGCCAGGGGCTGCGCGACACGACGCGGATCGCCGCCGGCGACACCGGGCTGTGGACGCAGATCCTGTCGGCCAACGCGGCGCCGGTCGCCGAGGTGCTCGCGGCCGTCGCCGCGGACCTCGCCGCGGCGGCCGCCGCGCTGGCCGAGGCCGACTCGCCGGCCCTGTCCCGCCTGCTTGACCAGGGCCGGGCGGGGGTCGGGCGGCTGCCCGGCAAGCGCGGCGACACCGGTTCGGCGTTCGCCGTGGTCCAGGTGGTCATCGCCGACCAGCCGGGCGAGCTGGCGAGGCTGTTCGGCGCGGCGGGGGCGGCCGGAGTGAACGTCGAGGATGTGCGGATCGAGCACTCGCCGGGTCACCCGGCCGGCGTGGCCGAGATCTCGGTCCGCCCGGATCAGGTGGCCGCGCTGCTCGCCGCCGTGACGGCGGGCGGCTGGTCAGCTCGGCGGTAGCCCGGCCGGATGGCGCAAATCCGACAAAAGGCCTAATCATCCGTCATATTTCGTAAGATAGTCCCAAACAAGCGCAGGGACGTATACCTTGGTACGCATGCGTGACAGCGAGCTTGCC
>DASZKN010000024.1:0-9883 GCA_035552855.1 Trebonia sp.
TCTTCGAGCGTCTCCTCGTCCAGGGTGCCGAACCCTTCGTCGACGAACAGGGCCTCCATCGGGGTGCCCGCCGCCTCCTGGGTGACCACGTCGGCGAGGCCGAGCGCCAGCGCGAGGCTCGCCAGGAACGTCTCGCCGCCGGATAGCGTGCTCGTGTCGCGGTCCTGGCCGGTCCAGGCGTCGCAGGCGAGCAGCCCGAGTCCGGCCCGGCCGCCGCCGCGCCGCGCGTCCGTGTGCACCAGCGTGTAGCGGCCGCCGGTCATCGTCAGCAGCCGCTGGCTGGCCGCGGCGGCGACTTCTTCCAGCCGCGCGGCGAGCACGAAACTGGACAGGGCCATCCGGTACTTGTTCGGCGGCAGCCCGGCCGCCAGGTCGGCGATCTGGCGGGCCCGCTCGGCTTCCTCCTTGAGCGGCCGCATCGCGGTCAGCGCATCGGTGAGCCGCGGCCGCAGGTTCCGCAGCTGGCCGGCCGTCTGGTCCGCCTGGACGTGCGCGTCGAAGGCCGCGTCATGGTCGCGCTGGGCCTGGCTGGCGGCCTCGGCGCGGGCCGCGACCGGCGCGGGCGGGTCGAGCGGCACGTCGAGGTCGGGGTCGGCGAGCCGCCTCGCGGTCGCCTCGGTTTCGGTTTCGTGACGCTTGATGCGGTCGGCCGCGTCTTTGCGCCACCTCGGATCGCGGAACGCGGCGCGCACTGGGTCCGGGCCCGCGAACCCGTTGTCGGCCGCCGTGCTCGCCGCCCGTTCTCGGGCGTCGCCTGCCTCGGCCGCGGTGCGGGCCGTCGTGTCGGCCGCCTCGGCCGCCGCGGACAGCGCATCGGCGAGACGGCGGGCGGCGGAGAGCGCGGTCTCCAGGTCGGGTGCCCCGCCGAGCTGCGCCCGCAGCGCCTGGCGGGCCGCGGCCGCCCGCTGCGTGGCGCCCCCCGCCTCCGCCAGCGCGGCGCTGCGCTGCTCAGCGAACCCGACCTGCTTGCGCTCGGCGTCCGCGATCGCCTGATCGAGGGCTTCCACGTCCCGCAGCAGCTTCGTGTGCAGCTCGGCCCGGGCCTTGAGCTCCGCCGCTTCCGCCGCCAGGGCGGCGGCATCGGCACTCGCCTGGCGGGCCGCGGCCGCCAGGGCCGCGTCGTCCCCGGGCGGCGGGAAACCCGCGCCGGTTAGCCGTCTTGCCAGGTCGGCGATCACCGCGTCGGCGGCCGCGACGCGCTGGCCGGCCTTGTCGGCCGCGGCGGACGCGGCGTCGGCCGCGGCGTACGCCGCGTCCTCACGGTCACGGGTCACCTCTTCGCCGGTCAGCTCGCATAGCTCCGGGTGGTCAAGCGATCCGCAGACCGGGCAGGGCGCACCGTCGACGAGGTTCCTGGCCAGCTCGGCCCGCATCCCGTCGATGCGCGCTGCGCGCAACCGGTTGGCGTCTTCCCTGAGGCCGAGCGCCTTTTCCCGCGCCGCCAGGTGCGCTTCGTACAGCCGCTGCCGTCCGGCGCGCTGCGTCACCAGCTTGGCGGAGTCGTCCGCGACTTGGCGGCGTGCTTCGAGGGCCGCCTGGGCGGCGGGCAGGGCCGCGACCGCTTCGGCGGCGGCATCGCGGGACGCGGCTGACTGATCGCGCGCGGCGGCACGCTGGGCCGCCTCCGCCTGGCTGTTTTCCAGTGCGGTCGCGAGCTGAGATGCCCGCCGCTGAGCGACCGCCGCCGCGTTCTCGTCGCTGGCGGCCTGCTGCGCGAGGGCGCGCAGCGCGTCGAGCCGTCCCAGTCGCGCTTGCTGCTCCGCGCCCGTCGCGCGCAGCTCGTCCGGGCTCGCCGTGCGCAGCGTCTGGTGGCTGGCGGGTATCGCTTCGCGGGCGCGCTCTTCCGCGCGGCGTGCGTCCGTCGCCGCCTTGGCAGCCCGGTCGGCCGCCGCCAGGAGCGGGGCGACCTCGGCCGCCCGTGAGGCGGCATCGGCCGCCGCGCGCAGCGCCGCTATCGCGCGCGCGTCGGCCTCCAGCGCGGCTTGCGCCCCCAGGTTTTCCGTTCGCCGGCGCTGCCGGACCGCCAGTTGCTCCGCCTCGGTCTTGGCCGCGAGGGCCGTGTCGAGGCTGGCCCGGCGCGCGGCGAGAACCGCGGCACGGTCGGCTAGGCGCGCCTCGGCCGCCGTCATGAGGCCGTCAGTCCAGGTCAGCTGCCACTGAGCCGCGTCCGGGAGCCGAACGGTGCCCGGTGCCGGAGTGGCGGCGGGCAGCGCGGCGGGATCGGGCACTGGCTCGCCCGCGACCTGGCTGACGCGGGCCATCAGTTCATCGACTTTCGTTCCCGCGGACCGCACCCGGTCCGCCGTGGCCTTTCGCCGGTCCGCGAGCCAGCTTTCCACCGCGCGGAACCGGTCGGTGCCGAACAGCTTCTGCAGCAGGTCGGCCCGGGCGTCCGCCCCGGCGTGCAGGAACTGCGCGAACTGGCCCTGCGGGAGCAACACGACCTGGAAGAACTGGTCGGCGGACATGCCCATCAAGTCCAGGATCTCGGCATCCGCCTCGCCGACCCGGGTCGACTTCACTTCCCACTCGCCGGCCGCGGTCGCCTCTTCGAGGATCACCGACGCCTGTTCCCTGGTCATGCCGGTGCCCGACCGCTTGGGCCGTTCCTGCTCCGGCTTGCGGGTAATCCGGAGGCGCCGCCCGCCGACGGTCGCTTCTAGCCGCACCTCGGTGCGGACGTCGACCGGAGCGTGATCAGAGCGCAGCCGCTTGGCCTTGCCGCGCTCCCCCGGCACCTTGCCGTAGAGCGCGAACGCGATCGCGTCGAGCAGCGTGGTCTTGCCCGCGCCGGTCTCCCCGTGCAGCAGGAACAGTCCCTCGAGGTCGTCGAAGCGGACCTCTTCGGTCCCGGCGAAGGCGCCGAACGCCGTCACCCGCAGCCGGTGCGGCCGCATCAGCGCACCCCCTCGCGGGCCGCCTCGAACGCCGCCGCCAGCAGTTGCTGCTCGGCGGCGGTCGGCGCGCCGTCCCGCACGTGCTGGATGAACTCCGACGCGATCGCCAGGTCGTCTTTCCCGGCTACTTTCTCGCCGTACCTGCGTCCGTCCGGCAGCACGCCCGCGGGCTTGAACTCCAGCGTGAGCACGTGCGGGAAGCGCGCCCGCAGCCGGTCCATCGCCCGGTCGGGCCGCTGCGTGTCGGTGAGCGTCACGGCGAGAAAATCCCCCTGGTGCTCGTCATACTCGGGCGCGCTGAGCAGCTCGTCGAGGCGGCCGCTCAGCAGGGTCAGCCGCCGGTAAACCGGGGCCGGAACGCGCTCGGCCCTGACCTGTCCTGAGGCGCCGATCTCGACCAGCCAGCAGCCCTTCTTGTGGGCCGCCTCGGAAAACGAGTACGGGAGCGGCGACCCGCTGTAGCGCATGTGCTCGGCGATCGTCTGCTGGCCGTGCAGGTGGCCGAGCGCCACGTAGCTGAACCCGTTGAAGACCGAGGCGGGCACGTGGCCGATGCCGCCGACCGAGATGTCCCGCTCGGAGTCGCTGGCCGCTCCCCCGTGCACCCAGCCATGCGCCATCACGACGGTGCGCGCGACGCCACGGGACGCGGCGTCGGCCTGTATCAGCCTCGCCGCCCCGCCGAGCACGGCGGCGTGGCCGCGCGCCGGCGCCGGACCGGCATCGGCGTCCGCGGCGCAGGGCGCGTCGTTCTGGTCGCCTTGGTCCCCGGCCTTGTCCTGTCCCGGCACGCCGAACGCCGGCTCCAGGTACGGCACGCCGTACACCGCGACGGAACCGTGGTCATCTTCGAGCATGACCGGATCGGCCAGCGCCGACGGCCTGGTCCGGAGGTGCACGCCCGCCGCGTCGATCAGCGAGCTGCTGAACCCGAGACGGCGGGCCGAGTCATGGTTGCCGCTGATCAAGATCACGCGGGCGCCGGTTCCGCGCAGCCGGAAGAGCGCGTCCTCGCACAGTGCCACCGCGTCCACGGACGGCACCGCGCGATCGTAGATGTCACCCGCGACGAGCACGGCGTCGACTTTCTCCGCGCGCGCCATCTCCACTAGGTGGTCGAGGAAGGCGGTCTGCGCGTCACGCAGGTCCGTCCGGTGCAGCGACCGGCCGAGGTGCCAGTCCGAGGTGTGCAAGAAGCGCATGGCACGGACCATAGCGTGACCCTCCGACATTCGACGGGTTAACCGCGGCGGGCAGAAAACCCGTAAAATTGGCTGTTCCTGACATCCCGCACGCGCGCCGCTATGATCACGAAAGCTTGATGTACTCATACGATGATTTTATTGACGTGATAAAGAACGTTTTCGTAAAATGGGCGTTACCGTGCGAAGGCGGTTACTGGCAGGCGCCAGGGAAGCAGGCGCCAGGGAACCTGCGCGGTGGCGGGAGCGTTGGTCACAGCTGGCGGCTGTTCGGGGACGCAAGTATTCGACTGGAGGCCGGCGCCCCGTTAGGACTATGGTCCTAGATCGTTAGTTGCGGAAATGAAATATCTGGGTTGGAGCGTTACACGCACTGGCTTGGAGGCGACGGCTTTTGAAGGATTCGGGCGCGAGGATCTCACGACGGGGACGGATGGACGGCGACAACAGCGCGCACAAGGACAGTGCGCACAGGGAAAACAGCATGCACAGCAGTGAGTCGCGGTGGCTGCGGCGGCTCGGCGGATACTGCTGGCGGTTCCGCAAGGCCGTGATCATCTCGGTGATCGGGGCGCTGGTGACCACGACCGCGAGCCTGGCCGTCCCGCTGCTGCAGCGGGACGTCATCGACAACGTCATTCTCGCGCGGCGCGACTCGATCTGGCCGCTGGCGATCGGGCTGTTCGTCGCCGCGGCGATGAACTTCGTCGGCGTCTACGCCCGGCGCTACCGCGGCGGGCAGCTCGCCCTCGACGTGCAGCACGAGCTGCGCACCGAGCTTTTCGACTCCCTGTCGCGGCTGGACGGCGCCCGGCAGGACGAGGTGCACACCGGTCAGCTCGTCGGCCGCTCCATCTCCGACATCAACATGGTGCAGCAGCTGATCCAGTGGCTGCCGCTCACCCTCGGCAGCGTTCTCCTGTTCACCTTCTCGATGGTCATCATGATCATCCTGTCGCCGCCGCTGGCGCTCGTCGCGGTCGCGGTCGCGCCCGCGCTGTGGCTGATCGCCCACGCCTCCAAGAGCAGGCTCTTCCCGGCCAGCTGGCACGCGCAGCAGCAGGTCGGCGAGGTCGCCGGGATCGTTGACGAGGCCATCGGCGGCGTCCGCGTCGTGAAGGGCTTCGGCCAGGAAGAGCAAGAGATGGAGCGGATGGAGGAGGCCAGCGAGCACCTGTTCGCCTCCCGCATCCGGATGGCCCGGCTCACCGCCCGGTTCAACCCAGCGCTCACCGCGATCCCGAACCTGGGGCTGGTGGGCGTGCTGCTGTTCGGCGGCTGGCTGGCGATCCGCGGCGACATTCAGCTCGGCACGTTCCTCGCCTTCTCCAGCTACCTCGCCCAGCTCACCGGTCCCGTCCGGATCCTCACGAACCTCGTGACGGTCGGCCAGGAGGCGCGGGCGAGCGTGATCCGGGTGTTCGAGGTCATCGACTCCAAGCCGTCGATCACCGACAAGCCCGGCGCGATCGCGCTGCCGCCGGACGCCAACGGGATCACCTTCGACGACGTCAAGTTCGGCTACGTGCCCTCCCAGCCAGTGCTGCGCGGCCTGTCCCTGCACGTGGCGGCGGGCGAGACCGTCGCCGTCATCGGGCCGTCCGGCTCCGGCAAGTCGACGCTCTCGCTGCTGCTGCCGCGCTTCTACGACGTGAGCGGCGGATCGGTCCGGGTCGGCGACCACGACATCCGCGACGTCACCCAGCAGTCGCTGCGCGCGGCGATCGGCCTGGTCATGGAAGAGAGCTTCCTGTTCTCCGACAGCGTCGCCGCCAACATCGCCTACGGCCGCCCCGGCGCCACCCGGGCGCAGGTCGAGGCCGCCGCCCGCGCGGCCGAGGCCGACGAGTTCATCCGCGAACTCCCTGACGGCTACGACACCGTCGTCGGCGAGCAGGGCATGACCCTCTCCGGCGGCCAGCGCCAGCGCGTCGCGCTCGCCCGCGCCCTCATCACCAACCCCCGCCTGCTGCTGCTCGACGACGCCACCTCCGCCGTCGACCCGCGAGTCGAGGCGGAGATCCACGCCACCCTGCACCGGGTCATGGAGGGCCGGACCACGCTGCTGATCGCGCACCGCCGGTCCACGCTGAACCTCGCCGACCGGATCGCGGTGCTCACGTCCGACGGCACGGTCGCCGACATCGGTACGCATGAGGAGCTCGAGCAGCGCTGCCCGCTGTACGAAACCCTCATCTCCGGGCCCGGCGACGACGCCGAGGGCCGCCGGGACGGCGAGGAAGCCCTGAGCACGGACCTGTACGACGAGCAGCCGGACGAGGTGACCACGGGCACCAGGGCGCGTTCAGGCAATGGATCTTCTGACCGGGCGGCGAGCCGAGCGCCCGCGAACAGCAGCGGGGGCACCAGCGGCGGGACCGGCGCGTTCGGCGGCGGGCGCGGCGGCCGGGCCGGGCGCGGCGGCGGCATGGACGGCATGATCGGCAGCCTCCCGCCGAGCCCCGGACTGCTCGCCAAGGTCGAGGCGTTGCCGCCGCTGAAGGACAAGCCGCGGGTCGACCGGGCCCGGGCCCGCGCGGCGGATTACCGTTTCACGCTGGGCAGGCTGCTGCGCCCGATCATGATCGCGCTGATCGCCGGGCTCGTGCTGGACGGTCTCGACGCGCTCGCCAGCCTCGCGCTGCCCGCCCTCGTGCGCGGCGGCATCGACTCCGGGGTCCAGACGAAGACGTTCCACGTCGTCGTGCTGATGTCCATGTTCGGACTGGCGATCCTGCTCGCCGACTGGATCGTCAACATCGGCGAGACGCTGGTCGTGGCGCGCAACGGCGAGGGCTTGCTGTACACGATGCGCGTGAAGCTGTTCGCGCACCTGCAGCGGCTCGGCCTGGACTTCTACGAGCGCGAGCTATCCGGCCGCATCATGACCAGGCTGACCAGCGACCTCGACTCGCTGTCCAGCTTCCTGCAGACCGGGCTCGTCACCATGGTCAGCTCGCTGCTGACGTTCGTCGGCGTGCTGATCGCGATGCTGATCATCAACGTGCACCTGGGCCTGATGGTGCTCGCGATCATGCCGTTCCTGATCGCGGCGACGATCTTGTTCCGCAACAAGTCGTCGAAGGCTTATACCCAGGCACGGGAGCGGATCAGCATCGTCAACGCCGACCTGGCCGAGAACGTGGCCGGGCTGCGGGTCACGCAGGCCTACCGGCGCGAGGGCACGAACAGCGCCAGGTTCGCCGGCCGCAGCAGCGCCTACCGTGAGTCCCGGCTGCGCGCGCAGCGGTACATCGCGCTGTACTTCCCGTTCGTCCAGACGCTGTCCACGGTGGCCGGCACGCTGGTGCTCATCGCCTCGGTCGGGCAGATCCGGTCGGGCGCGCTGACCGCGGGCGCGCTGATCGCCTACCTGCTCTACATCGACATGGTGTTCTCGCCGGTCCAGCAGCTGTCGCAGGTGTTCGACGGCTACCAGCAGGCGGCGGTCGCCCTGCAGCGGATGAAGGACCTGCTGCGCATCAAGACGACCACGCCGCCCTCGGCCGACCCGGTGCCGGTGCCCGCGGCCGGGCTGGAAGGGCGGATCGAGTTCCGCGACGTCGAGTTCAGCTACATCGTCGGCTCAGCGCTGAACGAGCGGACCGGTAATTCGCCGGTGTCGGCGGTTCCGGCATCGGCGTCGGCATCGGCATCGGCATCGGCGTCGGCATCGGCGTCGGCGGTGAAGCGGGCGCTGGAGGACGTGACGTTCACAGTCGAGCCCGGGGAGACGGTCGCGCTCGTCGGGCAGACCGGGGCGGGCAAGTCCACGATCGTCAAGCTGATCGCCCGGTTCTACGACATCACCGGCGGCCACTTGCTGGTGGACGGCGTGGACGTACGCGACTATGACATGACCGCCTACCGGCAGCGGCTCGGCGTCGTGCCGCAGGAGTCCTACCTGTTCAGCGGAACAATGGCGTCGGCGATCGCGTACGCCCGGCCATCGGCCACTGACGAGGAGATCGTCGCCGCGGCCAAGGCGGTGGGCGCCCACGAGATGGTCATGGGGCTGCCGGGCGGCTACGAGCACGAGGTCGGCGAGCGCGGCCGGAACCTGTCGGCCGGGCAGCGGCAGCTCATCGCGCTCGCCCGCGCCGAGCTGGCCGACCCGGACATCCTGCTCCTCGACGAGGCGACCGCGGCTCTCGACCTGGCCTCGGAGGCGGCGGTCACGCGCGCGACCAGGCGGCTGACCGCACGGCGGACCACGCTCGTCGTCGCGCACCGGCTGACCACCGCGGCGCGCGCGGACCGGATCGTCGTGATGGACCACGGGCGGGTCGCCGAGATCGGCACCCACAACGAACTGCTTGAACTCGGCGGCGTGTACGCCGGGCTCTGGGAGGCGTTCGTCGGCGACACGGAGTACGCGGCTTAGGGGCGCCTGGGCTGTTCAGGCGGGCCATCAGGCGGACCGTCGCCGGGAGAAGACGCGGTCGCGGGTCGCCTTCGGCATCGTGATCGCGACGACCAGCGCGACGCCGTAGAAGATCTGCTGGATGTAGCTTTGCACGCCGAGCAGTTCTAGCCCGGCCGTGCCCGTGGCCAGGAAGTACACCGCGATCAGGGCGCCGAGCGGGTTGATGCGGCCCACCTTGATCGCCGTCGCCCCGAGGAAGACCGCCGCGTAGGCCGGGAGGATCAGGTTGCTGCCGGCCGTCGGATCGACCGTTCCGTTGGTGGCCGCGTACGCGATACCCGCGATGGCGGCGATGACCGCACCGAGGATGAAGGCCCAGGACCGCTGACGGTCGACCCGCACGCCGCTCAGCCGCGCCACCTCGCGGGACTGCCCGATCACGAGCGCCTTCTGGCCGACGGGCGTGAAGCTGAGCACGTACCAGACGACGAGGAAGATGGCCAGGCCGTAGTAGAACTCCAGCGGTATGGACAGGAATTCGTTCGTGAAGACCCAGTTCGACAGGGCCGCCGAGACGATCCCGACGCTGTTGTCCCCGGAGATCACGTAGATGATGCCCTGCACGATCAGGATCGCGTAAGGCTGGATTCCCCGGTGCCTGCGCGGGGTGCGGGCCTGGCCGGCCTGCCCCACCCGGCGCCCGGTTTCGGCGGGAGCCGCCGCACGTTGGGGGGCGCTCATCTGACCTCGCTTTCCTGTTGGCCGTGCTGGCCGTGCTGGCCGTGCTGGCTCAGTTCGGTCGGCTTGAGCTGCCGCAGCGCGGCGGCGCTGATCGCCTCGTCGCTCAGTTCCGCGCCGGTGAGCGTGCTGGCCACCCGTCCCTGGATGAGGACGATGACCCGGTCGCAGACCTCCGCGAGTTCCTGGAAGTCCGTCGTCACCCACAGCACCGCCATCCGGCTGCGGGCGGCGGCCGATTTCACGAACCGGTAGATGTCCCGCCGCGCACCGACGTCGACTCCCTGCGTCGGCTCGTGCAGCAACAGCAGCCTCGGCTGGGCGAGCAGCCACTTCGCGAGCACCGCCTTCTGCTGGTTTCCGCCGGAGAATGTCCCGGCACCGGCGTGGGCCAGCGGCGGCCGGATCGAGAACCGGTCGATCGCCTCCGCCGCGAGCGCCACCAGCTCGCGGCGGTGGAAAACCCCGCTCCGGTAATGCTCGTCCTCGATGAGCATGACGATGTTCTCCCACATCGTGAGCCGCTCGGACAGGCCCTGCACCTGACGGTCCGCGGGGACGAGGGCGATCCGGGCGCGCACGCTGCGCTCGGGGCTGAGGCGGCTGACGTCCAGCGCCTCGTCCCCGGGGCCCCCGAGCCGGACCGTGCCGGTGATCGCCGGCCTGGCGCCGAACAGCAG
>DASZKN010000025.1:0-5472 GCA_035552855.1 Trebonia sp.
ACGTCATCCCGGTGGCGTACCTGATGGGCACGGCGGCCTTCACGTCGATGGACTCCTCGCTTGAGGAGGCGGCGCTCGCCTCGGGTTCGTCTCCGCTGCGCACGTTCCGCACGATCACGTTGCGGATGGCGCGCCCGGCGATCCTGTCGGCCGCGCTGCTGATGTTCATCCAGACGATCTCGACGTTCGAGGTGCCGCAGCTGATCGGCGTGCCGGGGCGGCGTTTCGTTTTCGTCAGCCGTATCTACTCCGCCCTGCAGAGCTTCCCGCCCGACTACGGAACGGTCGGCGTGCTCGGCATCTTCGTGCTCATCGTCGCCGCGGTTGGCCTGGTGCTGGCGCAGCGGCTAGGGCGCGGGTCGGCGGTGCAGACCATCACCGGCAAAGGCTTCCGTGCGCGGCCGCAGGATCTCGGCCGGTGGCGGTTGCTTGGCCTTGCGGGGTTCCTGCTCTTCTTCGTCGTCGCGGTGGCGCTGCCCATCGCGATGCTGGTGTGGTCGTCGCTGCTGCCGGGATACGAGCAGCCCTCGCTGCACGCCCTGCGCGACCTGACGTTCTCCAACTATCAGCAGATCGCCACGCGCCCGGGGCTTCTCCAGTCGGTGAAGAACAGCTTGGTGACCGCGGTCGTGTCCGGCCTCGTCGTCACCGCGCTGACCGCCGTCGTCGCGTACATCACGGTCAAGACGAAGATCGCCGGGCGGGCGCTTCTCGATGGCCTTGCCACTGTGCCGATTGCCGTGCCCAGCGTGGTGATGGGCGTCGGGATCCTCTACTGGTACCTTGCGGCGCCGCTGCCGGTGCACCTGTATGGAACGCTCGCCATCCTCATCGTGGCGTTCGTGACGATCACCCTCCCGTACGGGATGCGCTATCTGGCGCCCGGCATGTCGCAGATCAAAGACGAGCTGGAGGAGGCAGCCACGGCGAGCGGCGCTTCCTGGGCGCAGTCGTTCTGGCGGGTGTTCGTCCCGCTGCTGATGCCGTCGCTGCTTGCGGCGTTCGTGTACACGATGATCGTCGCGTTCCGGGAGATCTCCGCCGCGATCTTCCTGTACTCGAACGGTACCGAGGTGGTCTCGGTTCAGGTGTACGACCTGTACTCCAACGGGAGCTACCCGGTGGTCGCCGCACTCGGCGTGGTCATGGTGGTGTTCCTGAGCGTGCTGGCCGGAACGGTGCGGCTGCTCAGCAGGAGGGTCGGGATCAAGGGATGATAAAGCTCACGGACCTCGCCAAGCGCTACGCCGGCCGGTCCGTAACCGCAAATGCGGTGGACGGTATAGACCTGGAGATCCCGGAGGGCAAGCTCGTCACCCTGCTCGGCCCGAGCGGGTGCGGAAAGACCACGACGCTGCGGCTCATCGCCGGACTCGAACGCGCTGACCACGGCGTGATCGAGATCGGCGGGCAGGTCGTCTCCGATCCGGCGCACCGCGTCTTCGTCGGCCCGCATCGCCGCCCGATCGGCATCGTGTTCCAGTCCTACGCGATATGGCCGCACATGACGGTGATCGAGAACGTCATGTTCCCGCTGCGGGTGGCGCGCCCGCGCCCGAAGCGCGCGCACGCCCGGGCCGCGGCGATGCAGGCACTCGAGCTCGTGGGGCTCGAGGACTTCGCCGACCGGCCGGCGCCCGCGCTGTCCGGCGGCCAGCAGCAGCGCGTGGCACTGGCCCGCGCCCTCGTCCGCGAACCCAAGGTTCTGCTGCTCGACGAGCCGCTGAGCAACCTCGACAAGGGTTTGCGCGGCCGCATGCGCGACGAGATCCGCGCCGTGCAGCAACGCCTCGGAATCACCACCTTGTTCGTCACGCACGACCAGGACGAGGCGCTGGCCATCTCCGACGACGTGGTCGTGATGAACGGCGGGCACGTGATCGAACGCGGCCTGCCGCAGGAGATCTACACCTACCCGCGTAACGAGTTCACCGCTCGCTTCCTGGGCGTCTCCAACAGCCTCGACGGCGTGGTCGGCACGGTAGGCCCGGACGGGGCCACCGTCGTGTTCGGCACCCGGTCGATGGTGTGCGCCAAGTGCGGCGACGTCCGCCCAGGCGACCGGGTCAGCGTGTTCCTGCGCCCGGAGAGCTTCCGGCTGTCCCGCCGGCAGCACAGCGACGGAGCCTGGCGCGGCAGCATCGAGTTCAGCATCTACCACGGCGACTGCTGGGACTACCACGTCCGCGTCGGCGACCACGTGCTGAAGGTGCGCGTCTACCAGGAGAAGGTGGGGCTGAGCCATGGCGACGCGGTGTTCCTCGAACCCGATCCGGACAGCGCGATCGTCATGTCCGCCGTGGCAGCCGAGGAGCAACGCGAGGAGGTCATCACGTCGTGACGTCTCTGCTCGCCGCACCTGACGTTCCCGCGCCGCTCGACGGCTTCGGCTACCGGAGTAAGAAAGGCGGCCAATGACTTCCGAGACAACGACCCCCAGAAACGGCAAGGTTTCTCACTACCACGTGCAGAAGCACCGGCGGGCCGAGTTCATCGAGCAATGGCGGGCGAACTACCGCACGGTGATCCGGCACGAGGATGTCCGGATGCAGGACACCAGCCGCCGGATGCTGCGCGGTGTATATGTGGGGGCGGACGGCGGCCGGCCCACCCGTTCCATGGACGCCACCGCGCACGAGATCGGCCCTGGCACTGTCAGCACCGTGCACCGGCACTCCTGGGACGCGGCGCTGTTCTGCGCCGGCGGCGAAGCGTGGACCGAGATCGACGGGGAGCGCATCGCCTGGGGCCCCGGCGACTCGCTCCACCTTCCGGCGTGGAGCTGGCACCGCCATGGCAACGACGGCGCGCACGGCGCGCGCTTCCTGACCTTCTCGTCGGAGCCGCTGCTGGAGACGATGGGCATGGCGATCCAGGAAGAGGGCGGGGACGCGGGCGCCGCCAGCCTGCCGCCGCGGCCGCCGTTCGCCCAAGCCGCCGAAGGCGACGACCCGTACACAAGGCGAATCCGCCGGCTCGCCGCTGACCAGGGCGCCCGCCGGAGCGGACGGCTGCACACCAGCTGGGACGGCCTGGAGCTGCTGCCAACGCCGCGCGGAACGCGTACCACGTTCCTGCTCGACCGCTCCATCGGCTACCAGGCGTCCGGCATCAGCATGGCGATGTTCGAGATCGGGCCCGGGCGCGCCCAGGCGATGCACCGTCATCCCGGCGAGGCGTTCCTGTACGTGATCGACGGGCAGGGGCACTCCTATCTCGGCGAGGAGCCCGAGGGCGGCCCCACGTACCCGTGGCGCAAGGGCGACATCATTGTCGTCGACCACTTCCTGTGGCATCAGCACGTCAACGACGACCCGGAGCGGACCGCCCTGGTGGTCCGGGTCCACATGTTCGACAGCCTGCTGGAGACGATGCGCGCGCTGTGCGATCCGCTGGTGCTGTTCGAGGAGCCGCCGGACCACATCCGGGACAAGCAGGCCGGCGACCCCGGGACCGTGGACTGGCCGGGCCTTCCGCGGCCGACCTGGCCGTGAATCCCGCGGGTGCGATGACCGCGGCGGGAGGGAGGACCGCACCGCCGCGGTGACGACCACGGGCGCGATGACCGCTGCGGGCGCGAAGACCCGGCGGGCGCGAAGACCGCGCACGGCGGAGACGAGGGCGCCGCGGGGGCCGGTGGGCGCGCCGCCGACGCCGTTCAGCTATCCGCTGTGAGGTTCCGGTACAGGCGGGTCAGCCTTTCCGGCAAGGCCGGCAGATCGCCGAGAACCTCACAGTCGTCCGGGCAGGCGCGGGCCAGCTCACCGCCACCGTCCCGGTCCGCGGTGAGCAGGAACGGCCGGACGCCTTTGCTGCGCGCTTCGGCGACGGCGTGCGCTGTGTCGGCAGCCGCGTAGATAGGCGCGTATTCGTCGCCGTACTGCTGGCCGTAATCGATGTCGTACGGGCAGCCGTCGCTCAGCACGATCAGCAGCCTCGTCGCGTTCGGCAAGTGGGCGAGGCGCGTGGCGGCGTGCCGGATGGCTGTCCCCATGCGGGTTGCGTGGACCGGCTTGACCGCCGCCATCCGGCTGATCACCCGGCGGCTGAACGGTTCGGCGGCCGATTTGAGCACCGGCATCAGCACCGACTGGCGGCCGGTCCCGGAGAACGCCCACGCGGCGGTGGTGTCCCCCACCCCATCGGCGGCGGTCAGGCAGAGCGCCGTGGCCGCGATCTCTATGTCCAGCACGCGCGGCGACTGGCGCCACCCGGACGTCCCGGCCCGATGACCGCCGGTATCCGGGCCGGTCCCCGGGTCCAGCGGCTGCGCACCGGCGAGCCGTTCGCCGGTTGAGGAGCTGGCGTCGATGAGAAAGCCGACCGCTACATCACGGCGGCACCGGCGCAGCCGCTGGTAGTACGCGTCGCCGGGCGGCCAGCCGGTCCGCAGCTCGGTCAGCGCCTCCACCGCGGCGTCGAAATCGATGTCGTCGCCGTCGCTGGTGCGGCGCTGTGTTTCCAGCCCCTCGGGCGCTGCCTGCTGCATCAGCCGCCGCAGGCGCCGGAGCAGGTACATGTGCCGCTGCTCGAGCCGGTGCGCCGCGGCTATGTCCGCCAGCGCCATCGGGCGCTCGGCTACGCGGCACCACCGCGGCAGGAAGGCGCCCCGCCGGCCGTCCCACTCCGGGTAGATGAAGGTGTGCGGGCCGGTGGGGGAAAGCGTCCCGTGTTCGTGCGTACGGAGGTCCCTGGCCACCTCATGGTGCTCGTGCGGCAGCGGCTGCGGCGGGCCTGCTGTGGCGCCCGGAGCCGCCAGCGAGGCTGCCGGAGCGCCGGGTGCTCCAGCGGCCGATCCGGTCCGCCAGATGTATACGGCCTGCTGATCCGGCACCGGCGCCCCGGGCGCCCGCCAGATACGCCCGGCCAGCTCGTCCCGGAATCCCACGCCGGCGAGCGGCACGTCGAGAACCGCGTTTCCCTCGATCGCCTCCCGCGGCGCCTCCGGAAAGCGCCTGGGCCACGGCAGCGGCCCCGAGTGGTGCGGCGTGACGGGCCGCTCTGGAGCGCCGGCCAGGCGGCCCAGGTTGGGTAGCTGGGTGAGGACGGCATAGGCGTGCGCGGTGGCCAGGGCCGCATCCTCGACGGCCGCCCCCGGGCGGGTAACGATCGCGGCGATACCGAGCAGGACCGAAACCGGGGCCGCGATCGGCGCGGGCGCGGTCACCGGGATCTCTCCGAGGCTGCGGCGCAGCAGCATCTCCACTGCCCCGGTGCGCGGTACCATCGCGTGGAGCGCGGGGCGGGCAGCCACCTCGGCCGCGAGAATTTCGTTCAGCGCAACGGCGAGGCCACGGTGCCGCCGGGGAAGGATCGCGTCGATCCGCGTGTCTTCGAGGATCTCGAACACCTGCAGCGCCAGCCGCCGGTCGCCGAACGACCCGAGGAACGCCTCGAGGTCGCCGCGCTTTCCCGTGCCGCCAGCGAACACGCCGCGCAGGCGGCTGCTGGCACGGTCACGGCGGAAGGCGA
>DASZKN010000026.1:0-3233 GCA_035552855.1 Trebonia sp.
GCGGTCAGGTCGTCGAGGGACGCGAGCTCACGCCGGATCTGCGTGGTGTGCTCGGTGCACCAGACGGGCTCGCCGCCGGCGCGCCACGGGGTGTCGGGCGGCTCGGGTCTGGACGTCGCCGGGTCTAGGGGGTCGTAGGCGGTAGCGGCCTTACTGTAGGCGTCCCACGCCTTCCAGTACTTGGAGTTGCACGAACCGGGGCAGGCTTGGGCGCTCATGGGCACATGATCACCTATGCGGCGATCACCTGCCAATACGGCGCGCAGGCAGCTCTTCGCCGGCTCGCCGGGCTTCGGTGATGGCGGCCTCGTCGGGTGGCAGGTACGCGTGCTTGTAGTGCGGGACCGGGTCGGGAACCGGGATGCCGACGTGATCGTGCACGCTGAGCTCGCGGCCCGTGCGGTCGTAGTACACCGGGTCGGCGTCGTCGCTGTCGCTGTCGTCGCCGCGGGTGATGCCGAGCTGCTGCATCTCCTGCTCGGTGAGGTCGCCGACGTAGGTGTCCTTCACGGTGGTGACCTCGAAGCAGGGGATGCCGAGGTCCGGGTAGGCGGCGTGCAGGTCGTCGAGCAGGCCAGTGAAACGTCCCTGCCAGTCCAGCGGCATCGACTGGAGTCGCGCCCGGTGGATGACCAGGAAGTTGGCGTACGTCAGGCCGAACCAGGTGTGGACAGGCCCACTGGTCCGCTCGTACGGTTCCTCGGCTGCTGCGTTCATGACGGTGCTCCTGTCGCGTTTTCCTCGGCCTTGATCTCGGCGCGGTGTCGCTGGACTGTCCGCTTCGTCACGCTGAGCTTGGCGATGATCTTGTCGTCATCCCAGCCCTTCTTGATGGCGGCCTTCACCGGGTCCCGTGTCGTCCTCCGGCGGCGCGTCACGGGCGGCTTCTTGCCTCCGCCGCCGCCGCCCTGGCCTGTGGTTTTGGTGGGTTCCGTGTCGTCGTCGCTGTCGTCTTCGGTGTCGCTGTCAGTGTCGCCGGATGAGGCGACAGCGCGGACCGCGCGGACCAGCAGCATGACCAGCTCAACGGACCCGATGAACGCCGCCGCGGGCCACGCGGACAGGACCGCGCCGACGACGGCGTTCGCGACAGGGCTGATCCACGACGCGGGCAGCGCGACGACGGCGTTCGCGGCGAGCGTCGCGACGATCCCGGACCACAGCATGACGCGCGCCAGGCCCGGAGTCGCGACGCCCTTGTGTCGCGCCGCGAACAGCATGACAAGCGACGCCTCCGCGATCATGCCGTCAATCGACAGCGGCAGCAGGTGCGACTGGGTGGAGTCCTCCCCGTGGGCTGTCGCGAGCGCGTGTATGTGCGAGTAAGAGACGATCGCGGCGAACAGGATGACAGCCGCGGCGACGCCTGTCATCGACCAGGTGATCACCGTGTCGCCGTCGACTGCGGGCCAGCGCGGACGCCATCTCGCCGCGCGCGGTGTCGTCGCCGTGTCGCTGCCGGCGGCCGTCGTCGTGTCGCTGCGACGCACGGCGGTGAGCGGCAGCAGCCTGGCGCCGGGTGGCGGCTGGGGAATGGCGGCCCGCGGCCACGGCACCACCGGGCCGCTCGGCACTAGCGGGACGAAGGGCCAGGGCTGCGCGTGCACCGCGGTGCCGTTGGCGGTCCCTGTCATGGCTGCCATGGTCTCGGTCTCCTTGCCGTCAGTGGTGATTTCCTCGGGTCAAGCGGCGATGATGAGAGCCGCCACGAACAGCCACGCGATGTGAAACGCCTGGTCAAGCTGGAAAGCGCCAGTCCCCAGGGTCGGGTTGTCGTCGTGGCCGGGCCTCGGCTGGCCTATCCGGTACAGCGGGCCCTTGCCAAGCCGCTCCGCCAGGGCAGCCAGCGGCCTGCGGCGGTCGGCGGCGTAGTGCGAGACGGCGTTCACCGCCAGGGCCGCCAGGACCGCCACCGGGTCCGGCCGCATGCCGGTCACCGCGATGAGGGCGCCCAGGCAAGCGGCGAGGCAGGCCGTCAGGACGGCGACGTGCTCAGCGCACGCGAGCCGGCCGTGCCATCCGGGCAGTCCCTTGGACAGGGCCTGCCAGTCCCGCTGCGCCCAGATGTCCCCTACCTGGTGGCCGGCGTAAAGCGCGGCGAACGACGCGGCGAAGACCGCCGCGCTCACGGGGTGCGCTCGCTGAGGACGGTGCCGGTGCCTCGGCATCGCGGGCAGTCCGCGCCGTCGTCCGGGTCAAGGCCGACGCCCTCGCACATGCCGCAGTCGATCAGCGTGCCGTTCCCCGCTTCCTGCTGCTCCCCGAGCCACTTCCTGCGGTCGCTGACAGGGATGTCTTCCTTGCCGAACCACCGGTCCATTTCTCAGGTCTCCTTGATCTCGGTGACGGCGATGGCGGTCTGCGTGGCGACGGCGCGGTCGAGGGCCGCACGGATCTCGGCGGCGCGTTCCTCGGTGACTTCCTCATCGAGGTCGACGACCAACTTCGACTCCTGCGCGACGATCGCGGCATGGCCGGCCTGGGCGGTGTCTTCCCAGAGGCCGCGCGCCTCGTCGTCGAGCAGGTCCCAGTCGTCGTCCGCGCACCACGTGTCGTGAGCGGCCTTCCCTGGCGTGGCGGCGCTCACCGCTGCTTCCCCCCGCCGGGCTTCTCGCCGGAGACCTGGACATGGTCGCCGGACCACCGGATCAGGGCGCCGCGCCCGCTCATGAGTGCCTTCCCCGCCTTCGAGCCGTGGTCGGCCGTCCTGTTGCTCTCGCTCCGGGCGTCCTTGCCGGCGTGCTTGATGACGCGCGGCTCGTTGCTGCCGAACAGTCGCATTTCTCAGTCCTCCTTGATCTCGGCCGGGTGCCCGGCGATCGAGTTGCGGATAAGGGCGGCGGCCTCGTCGGCGCCCGCCTCGATGTGCACGTGCGTCCCGCCGTGGTAGGTGACGCCGGCCGCAGCGGGGGGCGCGGCGGCGGCTGGCTGCACGACCTCGGCGAGGAGCACCGGGGCCGGGCGGGCGAGCTGCACGGCTCCCTCCGGGTGCCTGATGCGCCGCACGACCAGGACGAGCAGCACGGCGATGACGAGCAGCGCCAGCATGATCAGCGCGATAAGCAGCTTGTTGGTCAAGATCCACGCCGCGACCGCCGCGCCGACCACCGCCGCGATGACCGCTGCCGCGACCCAGCCGGCAGCGGTGCCGCCTCCGCCTCCGGTGGTCTGCCAGGTTCCGTTCATGACTCGTCCCGCTCCTTCCATTCCTTCCATTCCTTCCATTCCTTGCG